>JACADV010000052.1 GCA_013388425.1 Thermoanaerobaculaceae bacterium
CTGGCACCTATACCCCTATACCTAAAAACCTAAAACTGGCACCTACAGCTGGCACCTACAAGTCACGCGCGGACGGACCGGCGTTCCGGGAAGAGTCCCTCTCGCCCGGCGCCGGGTTGCAGCTGGGTCGTAGCAAGCGAGATTGGCGAAACGCTCCGAGGAACTAGCGCCGCCGCAATACCGGCAAGTAGCCGCGCGCGTCTCGCGACGGTCCTGCCGGCGCCCCGTCGCTCCCGTCGCTGGCGGCGCTCTGGCTTGGCTCGCGAGGCGCGTACGACGCCTGCTTGGATAGAGTGATCGTACCTCCCTCGGCGTAGGCGCCGGTCCCGGTGAACGTCCCGCTCAGCACTGAGCCGCCCGACTGCACCAGGGCGGTCCCCTGGAAGGTATCACCCAGGTACTGGAAGACGTTGCTGCGGCCGGCGAAGACGACCTGCCCTGCTTCCTCGTACCCGTCGGCGGACGCGACGCGGAACCCAGTCGTCGAGTCGTAGAGGAACGCCGTCACGTAGGCTCCGTATTGGTACAAGTTCACTTTGAGGAGCTCCGAGAAGTTGGCGGTCGTCAACCAGCCGCTCCAGTAGCCGCTCAGGCGGTTGCTCGGGACCCTCTCGGTGAAGACGTCGTCGGCCCGCTCCTCCAGGAAGACCGCGTCACCCGTCGCGTTGTCCACCACCGAGGCGTAGGCGATCCACTCGCTGTCGTTGGCCGAAAGCCCAGTAAGCCGGAGGTATCCCGACGCAAACTGCGAGGCAAACGACAGGAGACTGACCTGCTCGGTGCCGTACGGCGGCAGGTTGAACGTCCGCGAGCCGACCAGGACGCCGGCGGCGTCGTAGGCGTCGAACCTGATCGAGACCGCCCGGTTGGACCAGTTCACCGCGCCGACGTTCGCCCGGTACTGCCCGGCGCTGCGGACCCCCGTGATCACGGCCTTCCCCGTCCCCGGGTTGACCCAGGCCTGCCCGTTGATGTTCTGCCCGTAGCTCGCCGCGCCGCCCGTGTAGGTGCGCGCCGTCGTGAAGAAGTAGGAGTCGTCGCTAGTCCACAGCCAGAGCGCGCCCTTCGCGGTCTTCCCGAACTTCGTCAAAACCACGTCCTCCAGGAGCACCTGTCCCTTGGCGGGGATCGAGACCGTGACGCGGGGCTGGCTGCTGTTGTCGCGCAGCTCCTCCAGGAACGCGACCGTGACGGTGATCGACTTGTAGGTGTAGGGGTTCACGATCGAAAGATCGGTCCGCCAGAACGTCCCCAGCGCACCCGGGAGGTGCGCTGCGCCCGGGATCATATAGGCGTTCCAGATCGGACCGGTTGCAGCTCTCAATGTCGGAACCCATCCCGCAAGCGCGACCAGTGCCAAGAGACCGATACCAAGCCGCCTCATAGGAACCTCCCCTCAATGCTCCCAACCAGCCTCGCGGACGCGGGCGAGGGGTCCGTGGAACCCTCGCGCACTGACGTCGCAATTCCGAGAATCGCTTGCTGCTGACGCCAATCTAGCACACGGCCTGCCGCGCATCGGGGATGCATGCTCGCGCCGGCATCCAGGTTCATGGCCCGGCGTACGGTCGTGGCCGATGAGGCGTGTTTGGCGCGGCGTTGAGCGGCCAGTACGGTGGGGGTTCAGGAATAGAAAGTCCTTTTTCACCAAATCGAGTATATCCCTGCTCAGACGGGGATGTCAAGCAACCGCGCGCGTGGCGAAACTGGAGGGGCTGTACCGCACCGTGCTGGCCGGGGGCGCGGCTGGGCAGGTCCGCCGCTGACCGCCGCGCCTCGGAAGGAGCGAACTCGGTGGGAGCGAGGGGAGGTGCTCGCAGCCGTGCGCCCCTTCTCCCAGGGGATGCGCACCGTGCGCAGCCACCTGGCGCCCTCGGCCAAGGCGCCAGGCGACGCGTAGGTGAGCCGGCATCCGCCCATCAACTTGATGGAGTCGAAGCAGATCTGGGGCGCAAGCAATGAAGGGGCCAGCACTTCCTAACTTGTCAACTACGGCGGACCTGGCACCTAAACCTAAACCTGGCACCTAAACCCTAAACCTGGCCCCGGGAAGGAAGGCTCACCGTGCGGCGCTCCCCTGGGGCCAGCACCAGCGGCCGGGTGAGCGGCTTTCTCTTCCCGTCCTCGGCAAGCTCCACCAAGCGCAGCCGGCTGCCACTGGGAAGCCGCCGCACCAGCATGTCCTCGCCCAGCGAGGCAACGGGAAACGCGTGGGGGTTGGCAGGCAAGAGCAGCCCCTCCAGCTCCAAAAGCGGTATCCGCGGCCACCCCTGCAGCCCGCCGCGCACCACCAGCGTCGCCGGCGGCGGCAGCACGAACTCGCATCGGAAGCGGCTCGCCGGGCACACCGCGGAGCTCGACCCCAGCTCCCGGCCCCGGGGCGCCACTAGCAGCAGCACGTCGCGCCGGGGCAAGGAAAGCGTCAGCGACCCCTGCTCGTCGGTCCGCCCCCCGGCGAGCAGCAACCAGGTTTCGGGGAGGGGGAACGCGCTCACCCAAGCCCGCTCCACCGGCTCTCCCCGCTGGTCGGTAACCACCACCTGGACCTCGCGACCCGCTTCCCACGCGAGCGCTGCCCCGTCGGCCACGAGCTGCGGCCCTGCCCAGGCACCGCCGGGCCCTTGAGCCACCACCACGGCTTGGGCCATGGGGACAGGGCAGGTAAACCTGCCATCCGCCTGGGCAGGGCCGGCACAATAGCTGAAGTCCTTGCTGGGCACCAGCCCTGGGCTGGCAGCCTTCACGCGGCAGCTTCCCGAGGCACAGCCTTCCCCCAACAGCAGGGAAAAGCTCCCCTTTTCCAGGGTGAAGGCCAGCTCTTGGGAGGTGCGCCCGGTTTTCACCTCCACTTCTCCCAGGGCCCGTGCCCACTCGCGTTCCCCGCTCTTGCAGCTGGCGATCGCCAAGAGCCTTCCCGGCTGCTCCCAGACCAACGAAAACCGCGCCTCGCCTTCCCCGGCTGGCTGTAGCGGCACGTTGGCGATGTCTTGCATGCCCACGAACTCCACCTGGCAGCTCCCCGGCCCCAGCTCCCCCTGTGCTTTGCCCGCCAGCCGTGCCTCGGCCCAGGAGAGCCGCAGTGTCACGAGTTCCCCAGCGTCCACAGCCACATGACCCAAAACTCGAGCGCCCTTGGGGGAGGGGTCTTTGCCCACCAAAACCTCGAAGGTCCCCGCAGGGACGTGGTGGAGCTCGCTGGGAAGCTCCTGGAGCAGCTCCCGGAGCACCACCCGATCCTTCTCGCCTTCCTCTCGCAGAAAAACCCAGATCGGCAAACCCCCGAAAAGCTCCTCCACCCCAGAAAGGTGCAGCTCCACCACCGCTTCCCGGGAAAGCACCAGCGGCGGCAGCGGCTGGCCTTGTTTGTCGAACACCACCTTGGGGACCACGGTCACCGCGAACCCAGGGGCCCAGGCTCGCAGCGGCGCCGCGAAGGCGGGCTTGCCTAG
Source organism: Thermoanaerobaculaceae bacterium (assembly GCA_013388425.1). Classification (GTDB taxonomy): domain Bacteria; phylum Acidobacteriota; class Thermoanaerobaculia; order Thermoanaerobaculales; family Thermoanaerobaculaceae; genus JACADV01. The sequence continues at coordinate 3,450 of JACADV010000052.1, forward strand.
CACGCAGAACTTCCCCTCCCGGTCGCTCGTGCCTCGGAACGTGCGCTGCACGTGCGCGAGCCCCAAGGGCGAGAGAAACGGCGCCCTGGTGCCCACGGAAGCCACCTCCACGGTGCCCCCCGGAATCGGCTGCCCGGTGTCTTCGGCCAAAAGCTTGCCGCATACCACCGCCACCAGCGGCTGGGGCTCGCAGGAAAAGCTCGTTCGCTTGCCCGCCTCCGCTTGCACCTGCTTCCCGTAAGCTGGCTCGTACCCCACGGCAGAGCAAAAAACCCGGTAACTGCCCGCTGGCACAGCCAGGATCGCTTCTTCTCCCCGGGCGAAAACCGCTTCCCCTACCGGCTTTTGCCAGTCCAGCCCAGGGGGCGCCAGCGCCACGTACCGCTCCCGGGAAGCCGCCTCGGCGGGAAAAACCACCCGAAGCTCAGCGGGAGGCTCGGACCCGTCTCCCTCAAGCTTGAAGCCGCCGCCGGCGGAGGGATTCCCCGCCCCCATGCGGTTTGACATCACAGCCGCTTGTTGCACCGTCCCGTCGGAAGGCGCGCGTCCCACCACGCTCGGCCCGAAGGTTTGTGGTTGGCCCAAGCCCATCAGGAGCACGAGGTTTACCAGCATTGCGAGCACTCCGCCGGGCAGAACCAACCGCCCGAGCATGAAGAGCCATCGTCAAGATTCACCGACGGATCGCGATCCCAGAAGGAACCTCCGCCCCCGCCACCGCTAGGGCAGCTTCCCTCTTCTTGACAGTCCTCGCAGCTGCTGTAACCCTGGGATGTCTCACAATCCTGGTACCCGACCGCAACTTGGGCGCAGTAGCAGCCCCCCGGATAGCTCGGCATTTGCTCGCACTTCTGGCACCCTTCCAGCCTCGCCCCGGCGCCTCCAATGGCCAGGTACAAGGCGCCGAGGCCTACAACTATGAGCCCTTTCTTCATTTATCTTCCTCATTTCGTCGTTGCGTTTTGCACGTTGCTAGAAAAAAACCCTGCCTCGTTTCTCCTTTGCCTCGTTGCCTCCCGTCGCCTCATCACCTCCTCTTCCTCCGTATCCCGCGGGTCGCCCCGCTTATGCTGCATCGGCATCCAAGATACGAGCCCTGAAACCCTTGTCAAGCCGCTGTATGGGTCCAGTACCTTTGGCACTCGGGTTGATGTTGCAGGAGGAAAGAGAGCGGGGATTGCTGGCCGAGGGAATGGTGGGGCGCTGGGCGTTGGAGACGACGAGCCAATCGGCGAGTTTGCGGAAGTCCTCGTGGTCGTCCACGAAGGACGCTTGGATCGTCCGGTTGAAGCGCTCGGTATGGGCGTTCATCTTCGGCATTTTGGGGAGGTGTCCCAACGCCCGATGGCGCGTTCCGTGAGGAGCCGGGCGAAGTCGGCTTCGAACTCGCTGCCGTTGTCGGAAAGCAGGATCTTGGGGGTCTGGGGCAGCAGGGACAAGCCCCAATCCAGGGCGCGGGCGGTGTGCCGGGCGTGCTTGGAGGGCAGCCCCACGGCGAAGGCGAAGTGGGAAACCGGATCGATGAAGGTGACGATCGAGCGGCACATCCCGTCGCGGATGCGCTTGCGGGTAGAGCAGGCCAGCACCTCCGGGGGCCGGGCCAAGACCTGCCAGCGGTAGAGCGTGCGGCGGGAGACGTGGAAGGCGTCGGTGGTCGGTGCCAGGCCGTGCGCATCGAAGAAACGAAGAATCTCAAAGCGTCGTTGGCGGCTACCCAGTAAAACCCCCGGATGCGGTATCCAATGTGCTGCACCCTCATGGCACTCCTCCTGGATCATGAGAGTGCCAAAGGTTTCTGGGCTTATGCAGGCTGACCGCAGCCAGGTAGGCGCCGTCGGGGCGCCCGAGGCAGGTACACTGCCACCATGAACCGCGCCATTGCCTTGCTCCGCCGCCTCCTCGCCCTGCCCCTGGTGGCTGCCCTCCTGGGTCCCAGCGCCTGCACCACCGGGGGGAAACAGGCCCGTCCACGCCTCGAGGGTGGTGCTGTGGCCTCGGCCAGCAGCGACGCCACTGCCGTGGGGTTGGCTACCCTGCAGGTCGGGGGAAACGCCGTGGATGCCGCCGTGGCCACCGCCCTGGCCCTCGCCGTGGTGCACCCCGAGGCGGGCAACCTGGGCGGCGGCGGTTTTGCCGTAGGCCGCGCCAGCGGCGAGCTCTTCGCCCTGGACTTCCGGGAGACCGCGCCCGCAGCCGCCACCCCCACCATGTTCCTGGATGCCGATGGCCGGCCGGTGCCGGAGCGCTCCCTGGTGGGGCCGCTGGCGGCGGGCGTGCCCGGCTCGCCGCGGGGCCTTTGGGAGTTGCACCGTCGCTTCGGTCGCCTGCCGTGGCGAGAGGTGGTGCGCCCGGCCGTTCGCCTGGCGCGGGAGGGGTTTCTCCTCTCGACCCGGGAGGCAGGGGCAATTGCGGCCGAGGTGGAGCTGTTGCGGCGCTTCCCGGAGACAGCGGCAGTGTGGCTGCCGGGTGGCGCTCCGCCCCGTGGGGGGACGCGGGTGCGACTCCCCCGCCTGGCAGCCCTCCTGGAGGATTACGGCGAGCGGGGACCCGATGCCGTTGTCACTGGCGAGGCGGCTCGCGCCATCGAAGGGGCGTCCCGGCGCTGGGGTGGCGTGCTGACGGCTGCCGACCTGGCGGCGTACCGGCCGGTGTGGCGGGAGCCGGTGCGCTTCTCCACCTTTGGCTGGGAGGTGGCGTCCATGCCCCTGCCCTCCTCGGGGGGGATCATCCTCGGCGAAACCTGCCTCATGCTGGAGCGGCTGGGGTGGGCCACCCTGCCCCGGGGCGGCGCGGAGGGGGTGCACCTGCTGGTGGAGGTGTGGCGACGAGCCTACGCCGATCGCGTGCTATTGGGCGACCCGGCTACCACCGCGGCCACCGAGCAGGACCTCCTGGACCCCCGCTGGCTCGTGCGGCGGGCCGCCGAAATCCCGCGCGACCGCGCCACTCCCTCCGCCGAACTGCGCTCCTGGAGCCCCGGTGCGGCTGCCGAGCGGTTGGAGACGACGCACCTCTCGGTGGTGGACAGCGACGGCAACGCGGTGGCGTTGACCACCACCCTCAACGGCTCCTTCGGCTGTGGGCTCCTCGTGCCGGAGCTGGAGCTCCTCCTCAACAACGAGATGGACGACTTTGCTGCGGCGCCGGGCACGCCCAATCTGTACGGGCTGGTGCAGGGCGAGGCCAACGCTGTGGGTCCTGGCAAGCGCATGCTCTCCTCCATGACGCCCACCGTGGCGTGGCGGGGTGGGGAGATCGTGGCCTTGGGTTCCCCGGGCGGCTCCCGCATCCCCACGGCGACCGCCCAGGTGCTGCTGGCCCTGCTCCTGGACGGGTCCTCCCTGCAGGTGGCGGTGGACCGGCCCCGGCTGCACCACCAGTGGTTGCCGGACGAGGTGCTCTTCGAAGCGGGGGCCATCGACCCGGCAGCCGCCCAGCAGCTGGCTGCCCTGGGGCACCACCTGGTGGCGCGCGGCAAGCTCGGCGAGGTCCACGCGGCGCGCCGTCTCGTCGACGGGCGTCTGGAGGCCGCCGCGGATCGGCGGGGGCCTGGCAGCGCGGCGGTGTGGCTCCCCTCGGCCCGGGCCGCGCGCCCCTGAGGCTTGATCCGCGTCAAGGACAGCCGGTCTGGGCTTTGGCAGCTTGACCTGGGAGGGTGCCATGGCGCGTAGGAGACCGGTGATCCAGGAGCGCCGCTTCATCCAGGTCGCCTTCTTCCTGCTCGTGCTCCTCATCGGCGTGCAGTTCACCGTGTGGGTGGCTGCCCACCGGGGAGGGCGAGAACCGGCCGTCCCCAGGCCGGCGGGGGTGGAGGGGTTTCTCCCCATCTCCGCGCTCATGTCGGTGCGGTTGTTCCTAGCCGGTGACGGGATCCACCCCGTGCACCCGGCTGGGCTTGCCATTTTTCTGGCCATCCTCGCCATGTCGGCGGTGCTGGCCAAGTCGTTCTGCTCGCTGCTCTGTCCCGTGGGGGCCGTGTCCGAGTGGCTGGGCCGCCTCGGCCGACGCCTCCTGGGGCGCACCTGGGAGTTGCCGCGCTGGCTCGATCTGCCCCTGCGGTCGGCCAAGTACCTCCTGCTTGCCTTCTTCGTCTGGGCCACCTGGGTGGCCATGGATCTGCCGGCGGTGCGCGCCTTCCTGGACAGCCCGTACAACCGCGTGGCCGACGTGAAGATGCTGCTGTTCTTTGCCGAACCCACCCGCCTCACCGTGGCGGTGCTGGGGGTTCTGGTGGTGGGATCGGTGTTGGTGCGCGACCTGTGGTGCCGCTACTTCTGCCCGTACGGGGCGCTGCTGGGACTTGTGGGGCGATTGGCACCGCTCAAGGTAACGCGGGATGCGGCCAGCTGCACCGACTGCCAGGTGTGTACGCGAGTGTGCCCGGCCCGCTTGCCCGTCCACACCCTTGCGCGCACCGCCTCGGTGGAGTGCACCTCCTGCCTGGATTGCGTGGCCGCCTGCCCGGTGACGGACTGCCTGGCGGTGCGGCCGCCCGCAGGTTGGGCCGCCAAGAAGCTGCTGCGCCCGGCTGCAGCGGTGGCCGTGGCCGCGGCGGTGTACCTGGCTGTCACGGGGGTGTTTCGCCTCGCCGGTCACTGGCACGGGGCCGTCACGGGCAAGGAGTACGCCAGGCGGATCCGCGAGATCGACTCCCCCCTCTACACCCACGTGGGGGGGCTGGCGGCCAGCGAGGCTCGGCTGGAGGAGGGGCGTGGCGCAACCAACCGGCGCCAGTGAGGCCTGGGCCGCCGCCGCAGCCGCGCTGCCGCAGGGGGCGCGGCGGGAGCGGGAGCTGCCCTTCTGGCGCGGGCTGGTGGAGCGCCTGGGCTGGCGGCGCGTGGTGGACGCCGGGTGCGGCGCGGGGTTTCACCTGTCGCTGCTCGCCTCCTTGGGGGTGGAGGTGGTGGGTTACGATTGCTCGCTCACCGCCCTGCTGGCTGGCCAACGGGGTGTGACTGCCGTGGGCGACATCCTGGCGCCGCCGGTGCGGGTGGCGGGGGCGGATGCGGTGCTGTGCCTGGGCAACACCATTTCGCTCCTGCCCTCGCGAGCTGCCCAGCGGCGCGCGGTGGGGGCGCTCGCGGCCGTGCTCCGCCCGGGGGGGCAGCTCGTGGTGCAGGGGGAGGACGCGGGGCTGGTGGCAGGTGTGCCGCTGGCCCGCACCCGCCCCCTGGAGGGCGGCCGGACGCACCTGCGCGTCTTCGAGCGACGCGGCCAGCGGGTGCAGATGCTGGCGGGTGTGGTACCGAGCGCGGGGGAGGCCTCGCTCACCACCACCTGGCTCCTGCCCACCAGCGCCACGGCGGTGGCCCGCATGGCCAAGGCCTGGGGGCTGAGCCGCAGCGAGGTGCCCGTGGCCGTGCCCGAGGGGAGCGGGTGGTGGCTCCTCCTGACCCGGCGCTGAAGTCCGGCCCCTTGCGTCCGTTCGCTGCCAACTCCCGCCGTCAACCCCCGGAGCGTGAGCCGACCTGACCAAGGTCAAGGAAGAGTGGCCACGAGGCACCGTAGGGTGGTGGCGTGAAGCCTCTGGGAGGCGAGAGGAGAAAGGAGGGGACATGACCGAACGTACGGCAAAGGGAGTGTTCTGGGGGGGGACGCTGTCGTCGCTGGCGCTATTCCTGGCGCTCACCGTGGATACCCACGGGCAGTTCGCGGCCCTGACCCGGGCGGACAAGCTGGACGACACAGTCGTGGCCGGTAAACGCGTGTTCGAGCGGTACAACTGCAACGACTGCCACACCATTCTCGGTTTCGGTGGCTACTACGCGCCCGACCTGACGCGGGCCTATACCCGTCTGGGGGCAGACGCCATCCGCCGCCGCCTGGCTCAGCCCGAGGTGGCGTTCCGGGACTCCTACCGCAAGATGCCAAACCAGCACCTTTCCCCTGCAGAAATCGAGAGTCTGGTTGCCTATCTCGAGTGGGTGGCCGGAATCGACAACCACGATTGGCCACCCCAGGACTCAGAAGCCCGCTGGAAGCGCTCCACCGAGCGCCTGCTCGCCGCGGCGGCGCTGTCGCCGGCGGCCGCCCTGGTGCAGCAGGAGGGGTGCCTGAGCTGTCACGCCTTGGGGGATCGGGGCGAACGGCAAGGGCCCCGTCTCGAGCGCGTGGGCGCCCGGCGCAGCGCTGCCTGGATCGGCGAGTACCTGGGGGACCCGCAGCGCTTGGCACCCGGCAGCGAGATGCCGGGCTACCAGCACCTGTCGGCGGCGCAGCGCCAGATGATTGGGGAGTTCATCGTGGCTTTGGCGGCCCGGGGAGGTGAGCGATGACGTATCGGACCCAGCGCGTTGCCTATCCGTACATGGTGGTGGCGCTCCTGCTCTTCGGTCTGCAGGTCGTGCTCGGGCTGTGGCTCGCCACCCAGTATTTCGTTACCGTGCCCCAGGGCCTCGTGGACATCTTCCCCTTCTCCACCGCCCGGGCCATGCACACCAACCTGCTGGTCCTCTGGTTGCTCCTGGGCTTCATGGGGGCCACGTACTACCTGGTTCCCGAGGAGACCGAGAGCGAACTGGCGTTCCCTCGCCTGGCGATCGTGCAGCTCGTCCTGCTCACGGCTACCGGCGTGGCGGCTCTGGTGGGGTTTCTCTTCGGCTGGACCCAGGGGCGACCGCTCTTGGAGATCCCGCGACCGCTGGACCTGCTCGTGGTGGTCGGCGCCCTCCTCTTCCTCTTCAACACAGCGGTGACCATGATCCGGGCCAAGCGGTGGACGGCGGTGCAAGCGTCCCTGCTGGGAGGTCTGGTGTTCCTGGCGGTGCTCTACCTGTTCGGGATCCCCTTCTACCGCAACCTGGCGGTGGATTGGTACTACTGGTGGTGGGTGATCCACCTCTGGGTGGAGGGTGCCTTCGAGCTGGTGGCGGCGGCCATGACCGCCTTCATGCTCATCAAGCTCACCGGTGTCCAGCGGGCGGTGGTGGAGAAGTGGTTGTACGTGGAACTGGGGCTCTTCCTCTTCACCGGCATTGCCGGGACCGGCCACCACTACTACTGGCTGGGGGCTCCCAGCTACTGGTTGTGGGTAGGCGGGATCTTTTCAGCTCTGGAACCGTTCCCGATCCTGCTCATGGTGGTGGACACCTGGCGCGACGTGCGGCAGCGCAAGGGGCCGATGGAGCCGCGCCTGACCTGGGTGTACCTGGTGGGCGGGGTCGTCATTCACTTCATTGGCGCAGGCCTCTTCGGCATGGCCCACACCTTGCCGCAGATCAACTACTACACCCACGGTAGCCAGGTGACGGTGTCCCACGGGCACCTGGCCTTCTACGGCGCGTACGTGCTCTTGAACCTGACCTTCTTCTACCTGGCGATGCCCCACCTCAAGGGGCTGCCGCTCGGCCGATACGACGAGCGGAGCGGTCACTTCGCCTTCTGGTGCACCGCCCTGGGGGTGATGGGGATGAGCCTTGCCTTTGCCGTCGCGGGCGTGCTGCAGAGTTACCTGGAGCGCTACCTCGCCCAGCCGTACATGGTGGCGCAGGTGCCCATCCGCTTCTGGATGGCGATTGCGGCAGCCCACGGCGTGATGGTGCTCGTGGGCGTGGTGATGACCATCCGGCACTTGCTGACCCTGAGGGCACCCGCAGGGGGCGGCGAGGCTGCAGCCGTTGCCGGTGCCGCGGTGACGCTCCCTTCTGCGGCTGGGAAGTGACGGGGGTCGGCACGCCGCCCTGCGAGACAGCGTCCACCGGCCGGGATTGCTCCTCCCGGCCGGTGGTTTCCCCGTGCTGCGACGTTTTCTCGCCGTTCACGCAGCGCCGTGCTCGGTCCGCGAGATGATCTCCTCCTGCAGCGCTTCGGACAGGTCGCAAAAGTAGTCGGAGTAGCCGGCAACGCGGACGATCAGGCCCCGGTACGCCTCGGGGTTGGCCTGGGCCTTGCGCAGCGTCTCGGCGGTGACCACGTTGAACTGCACGTGGTGGCCTCCTTGGGAGAAGTAGCTCCGCACCAGCTGCCCGATCTTGCGCACCCCTTCCTCCTCGGCCAGGAGCGCGGGAGACAGCTTCATGTTGAGCAGCGTTCCCCCCGTTTTGACCTGGTCCATCTTGGCGGCGGAGCAAAACACGGCGCTGGGGCCGCAGCGGTCAGCGCCCTGGACCGGCGAGATCCCCTCGGACAGGGGCGCCCCCGCCCGGCGGCCGTCAGGGGTAGCCCCGCACACCGACCCGAAGTAGACGTGGCTGGTGGTGGGCAGCATCTCCAGACGGTGGACACCGCCGCGGGCGTCGGGGCGGCCATCGATGCAGCGGAAGGCGGCCTCGAAAACCCGCTGCATGAGCTCGTCGGCCCGATCGTCATCGTTGCCGTACTTGGGTACCCGGTTGAGGAGCCGGGCGCGCAGCACCTCCTGGTTGGCGAAGTCGGAATCCAGAACCGCCACGAACTGGGGGAGCGACAGGCTCCCCTCCTCGAACACCACCTGTCGCAAGGCCGCCAGGGAGTCGGTCACCGTCCCGATCCCCACCGCCTGGATGAAGGTGTTGTTGTAGCGGGCCCCACCAGCGTGGTAGTCGAGGCCCCGGGCAATGCAGTCGTCGGTGAGCACCGACAGGAACGGCGCCGGCATGTCGGCGGCGTAGAGTCGGCCGATGCAGTTGTTGCCGCGGATCTTGATGTCGAGGAAGTGGGCGAGCTGGTGCTCGAAGGCGGCAAAGAGCGCCTCGAACCCCGAAAAACTTCCAGGGTCACCGGTGGCGGGGCCGAGGCGTTGGCCGGTGCGCGGATCGATGCCGTTGTGGAGCGCCAGCTCCAGGATCTTGGGGAGGTTGAAGTAACCCGTGAGGATGTAGGCTTCCTTGCCAAAGGCGCCCACCTCCACGCAGCCCGAGCACCCGCCAGAGCGCGCGTCCTCGAGGGTCTTCCCCTGGCGGAGCTGCTCTTCGACCACCAGGTCGGCGTTGAACAGGGATGGGAAGCCGTACCCCTTGCGGATGACCCGCAGGGCGTGTTCCAGCAGGGCGTCCGGTGTCGTGCGGGACAGTTGCAGGTTGGAGGAGGGCTGGAGCAGGTGCAGCTCGTCGATGACCTCCAGCACGAGGTGGGACAGCTCGTTGGAACCATCCGAGCCGTCGGGCAGGAGTCCCCCCAGGTTGAGATTGGCAAAATCCGTGTAGGTGCCGCTCTCGGCGGCTGTGACCCCCACCTTGGGGGGCGCTGGGTGGTTGTTGAACTTGACGAAGAAGCATTCCAACAGCTCGCGTGCCGTTGCCTCGTCGAGGGATCCCTCCGCCCGACCCGCCCGGTAGAAGGGCAGGAGGTGCTGGTCCAGGTGGCCGGGGCAGAAGGAGTCCCAGCCGTTGAGTTCGGTGATCACCCCCAGGTGGCAGAACCAGTACGACTGCAGCGCCTCCCAAAAGTTGCGGGGGGCATGGGCCGGTACGTGCCGGCACACGGCGGCAATGCGTTCGAGCTCGACCCGTCGCCGGGGATCGGCCGTCTCGGAGGCCATCCGCTCGGCCAGTTCCGCGTGGCGCCAGGCAAAGAGGATGACGGCGTCGCAGGCGATGGCCATGGCGGTGAGTTCCTCGTACTTGTCCAGGGCGTAGGAGTCGTGCTCGAAGTCGAGGGCCGCCATGGCCCGGGCAATGTCCGCCTTGAAGTCGGCGAGACCGCGGCGGTAGATTTTGCCGTCCAGCACCGTGTGCCCCGGGGCGCGTTGCTCCATGAATTCGGTGAAGACCCCGGCATCGTAGGCCGCCCTCCACTCCGAGGGCAGCAACGCCATCATGCGGTCGCGCAACGATCGGCCGCGCCAGTAGGGGATCACAGTGGTTTCGTACACCTCGAGGCAGTGCGGCGGCACGCGGTACCAGGTCTTGGGGCGCGTATCGAGGGTGCAGAGGTCGTCGAGGGAGTGGCAGGTGAGTTCCGGGTAGGTGGGCACCGCCTTGGGGCGGGGGCCGCGCTCGCCGACGATCAGTTCTCCATCGCCAATCCAGATGGTCTTGTGGCGACACAGGTGCTCGAAGGCTTTGGCGCGCATCACCGGCACCGACCACCGCCCCAGGTGCTGCCGGTAGAACTCGGTGAGGAGTTCGGCCCGCTCGCTGGAGATGGTGGGGACGGCTTCGATGCTCTCCTGCCGCAGCCTCCTGGTTCGCTCGTTCATGCTTACCCCCCGATGGTGGTTTCGATCCCTGCCGCGCGGAGCACCGCTGCCATGGCCTCCACCTGCTCGCGCGCCGGGGCTGCCAAGGGCATCTCCCCCCGCTCCACGCCAAGGCGGGCAGCCTTGGCCGTGCCGGTGCGGTGGTAGGGCAGGAGGGCGATGCGGGTCACGCTGTTCACGCTTATGGCCAGGTGGCGTAGCGCTTCCAGCGTGGCATGGTCGTCGTTGTAGCCGGCGATCACCGGCATGCGCAGCCAGATCGGCACCCCCACCGCCGCAGCGGCTTGCAGGTTGTCGAGCACCGTTGCCAGCGGCGCGCCGGTGGCCTCCAGGTGACGCGTCGCGTCCAGGTGCTTGATGTCCCACAGCAGGAGCTGGGTTCGCCGGGCAACGGCCACCACCACTTCCGTGGGCGCCACGCCACAGGTATCCACGGCACTCGCCACGCCTTCCCGCTGGCACGCCTCCAGGCAGGCGAGGAGGAACGCGGGTTGGGCCAGCGGCTCCCCCCCCGAAAAGGTCACCCCGCCGCCAGAAATCTCGTAGGCCGTGCGGTCTTTGAGGAGCTCCTCCACCAGTTCGTCCACCCCCCACCTGCGGCCCACCAGTTGGCGGGCGGTGGTCGGGCACGCCTCGAAGCACGCCCCGCAGGCAAGGCACCCCTCCTCGCCGATGACCGCCCCGGAGGCAAGGGGCCCCAGGGGGCGCGGGCAGATGGCGGCGCAGGTGCCGCAGCCGAGGCAGCGCTGTGGGTTGACCATGACCTGCGGCCGCGCCGCAATCCCCTCGGGGTTGTGGCACCAGGGGCAGTGCAAGGGGCACCCTTTGAGAAACACCGTGGTGCGGATCCCCGGCCCATCGTGGAACGAGGCACGCTGCACGTGGAACACCGTGCCACTGGGTGGCTGCGCGGCCTTCACTCTCGCCTCCGGGGTAAGGATACCCCCCGGCATGGGCGGTCCTGTGGCCTGGCAGCACGGAGACCTTCCCCCGTTGGCGCGCTCGGGGAGCGGAGTTCAGCGTTCCAGGGAGCGGGTCTTGAGGAGGAGGGCCACCGCAGCCAGCAGGATGACGACCAACGACACCGCGAGACCGGTGCGTCGGAAGCGGATCTCGTCCTCCGCTGCTTGGGCCAGCCGGTCGGCCTTTGCTGCGGCGGCCAGCACGCTTCCCGTTTCGCGCGCGAGCGGCGCCAGGGCAGCTGCGTGCACCTGGTTGCGGGCCAGCACCAGGGCCTGGTGGGCCTCCTCCAGCTGCACCAACGCCTCGTCCATCAACATGCCGGCCCGCTCCGCCCTGGCCACGCGCTCCCGGGTAGCAGCAATGGCACTGTTGGCCCCGGTGAGCCGCGCGGCGAGCTGGGCGGCCACCTGCCCGCCAGGGTCGTCAGCCACGTGGCAGTTGCCACAGACCTGGTCTTTGCCGACGCCGATCCAGGTGTCGTCGGGGGTGTGGACGGCGTGGTTCCCGTGGCACGTTTCGCAGGCTGGCTGCTCGATGCTGGCAAACGCCTCCTTGTGGGGGGAGAGGTCGAACAGCTCCCGCTGCGTCAGGTGACAGGTCCCGCACACGTTGGACACCGAGGATACGCCGGGAGGGGTTGCACCGTGGGAGCCGTGGCAGTCGTTGCAGGTGGGGGCGGAGAGGTCGTTCTTTTGGGTGAGCGCTGCATAGTGCACCGACTGCTGGTAGTCGGCCACCTCGTTGCCGCTGATGCCGTAGGCCCGCATGAGAGCCGCATCGGCGTGGCAGCGGCCGCACGTTGCCACGATGCGCGACGGGTACACGGGGGAACGGGCATCGTCGGCGGGGAGCACCCCGTGGGCGCCGTGGCAGGAGGTGCAGGTGGCAACGCGGGTATCGCCCTTGGCGAGGGCCAGGCCGTGCCGGGAGGTGGCGTACTGGGCCGCCTGATCGGTGGGGATGTTGGGGGCGTAGCGGAGCATGAAGGAAGGATCGCTGTGGCAGCTCGAGCACAGGGCGGGCACGGCCGTGGGAGCGATAGCCCCCACGAACCCCAGGGCCGGGTTCATGGCGGCCTCTGGGTCCTCGGCTCTGGGGTCGCCACCGTGGCAGCCCGCGCAGGTGATGCCCTGGAGGCGGTGGATGTCGGTGGCAGCCTGTTCCGCGGGTTGCGACAGGCGGGTCTCGTCCAAGCTGCGATGGCAGTCGAGACACGTGTCCACTGCAGCCTTCCCCGGCGGACCCACGGTTCCGGGGCGCGGCGCAGCAAGACCGGTGGCGGCTACGGCCAGGCAGGCGAGGGCGAGAACGGCTCGAGGGATCATTGGAACACTCCCGCCAAAGACAGCGCGGTGAAGCTCACGAGATACGCCAGGACCAACCACCCCAGGAGGAGGAAGAGGGGGGAGCGCTTGCCCCTTTCGGACCCGCGGTCCAGCAGGGGGACGAGGAACCAGACGAGTCCCCCGAAGGTGAAGAGGGCCAAGCCCACCAGTTCCCCCTCAATGCCCAGCACGTGGGGGGGGAGGAGCTTCAAGGTTTCGAACATGAAGAGGAAGTACCACTCGGGTTTGATGCCGGCGGGGGCCGGGGCAAAGGGATCAGCCTTGACGCCGAGCTCCCAGGGGAAGAAGGCTGCCAGCACGGCGAGGAGGGCCAGCCCGCCCAGCCACACGGTGGCTTCGCGGAGGGCAAAGTTGGGGACAAACGGGATGGGTGGGCGGCTCTTGGCTTCTGGAGCGAGCTTTTCGGGCACGTGCATCCCCTGTTTCTGGATCAGCAACAGGTGCAGCGCCAGCAGAGCCGAGGTGATCATTGGCAACAGCGCCACGTGGAAGCCGAAGAAGCGCGTGAGCGTAGCGCCCGTCACGTCGTCGCCGCCCCGCAGGAAACGCAGCAACCACCCCCCAACGAGGGGGGTCTTGCCGGCAATGTCCGTGCCGATGCGGGTGGCGAAAAATGACAACTCGTTCCAGGGCAAGAGGTAACCGGAGAAGCCAAACCCCATGGCCAGGAGCAGGAGGGCAAAGCCGCTCCACCAGGTGAGCTCGCGGGGCTTGGCGTAGGCACCCAGCAGGTAGACCGAGAACATGTGGGCGAACGCCGACAGGATCATGAGGTTGGCCGACCAGGAGTGAATGGAACGGACCAGCCAACCGAAGGGCACCCGCGTGACGATGAACTGCACGCTCTCGAAGGCGGCTTCTGCCGTGGGCCGGTAGTAGAGCAAGAGGAGGATGCCAGTGACGACCTGCACGCCCAAAAAGAAGAGCGTCAGGCCACCGAAGTAGTACGCCCAGCTGTAGCGGTGGCGGGGCACCTCCTTGTGGCGGGCAAACTCCACCAGCGGTGCCAGCCCCAGCCGTTCGTCGAGGGCGGCCCAGAGGCGCTTGAAGATTCCCATGGCCTACGCCCCCTTCGTCACGAAGATGTCGTCCCCAACCACGTCCACCTTGAACGCTTCCAGCGGGCGCGGCGGCGGGCCGGCAATGTTCTTGCCCTGCAGGTCGTAGTGGCCGTTGTGGCAAGCGCACCACAGGTGCTGGAAGTCTGGCCGGTACTGCACCGTGCAGTTGAGGTGGGTGCAGATGGCCGAGAAGGCCCGTACCTCGCCGCTGGGGGTGCGCAGGAGGATTCCAGGTTTGGCACCGAAGCGAAACACCCGCCCGGTGTTGGGCGGCAGCTCGGAGAGCTTGCCGGCCAGCACCCGGTTGGTGGGGGATTCGCCCACCTCCGGCGGTATCACAAAGCGGAGCATGGGGTAGAGAGCTGCCGCCAGCGTGGCCCCCAGGGAGGTGCCAAGCAGCCAGTTGATGAAGGTCCTCCTGCCAACCGTGGCCTCTGTCTCGTTCGCTGCCATGACGCTCCTGCCCTACCTGCTGCGCCATTGTGGGTGCCCCCCGCACTGCCGTCAAGAGGGCGAGGTACCCCGCGCGGAATCTCAACAAGCTGCGGGTCGGCGGCTTGCGAGAAATCCTGGCGAAGCAAGGAGACGGCCGAGGAGGGAAACGGAGGAGCAGTTTCCTGGCACAATACTGGAGTGGAACGCGCAGAGCTCCGCTCCGCCCTGCGGCGGGTGCCGATGTTTGCCGGTCTGCCGCCGGCGATCTTCGATGAGCTGGCCGCCCTCGCCACCACCAGGCGGGTGGAGGCGGGCGAGGTGCTGTTCTGCGAGGGCGAGCGGGTGGAGTTCCTGCCCATCCTGCTGGCGGGGCGGGTGAAGCTGGCACGCACCGACGCGGAGGGGCGCGAACAGGTGCTGCACCTGGTGCGAGCCCCAGCCTCCTTTGCCGAGGCTGCGGTCTTCGGGCCGGGGGTCTTTCCCGCCACCGCCGTGGTGCTGGTGCCCGGGATCCTGGCCTCGGTCCCCCAGGGGGCGTTGCTGGGGTTGTTGCGCCGTCGCCCGGAAATTGCCACCGCCCTCTTGGCCTCCATGTCGATGTGGCTGCGCCGCCTTGTGGACCTGGTGGAGGGGTTGTCGCTGCGAACTGTGGGGGAGCGCGTGGCCGCGTACCTGTGGGCCACCTTCGTGCGCTCCGGACAACCGCTCCGGCCCGGTCTGACGGTGCGGCTGGAGGATCCCAAGCACCTCATTGCAGCAGTGTGCGGCACGGGACCGGAGGTGCTCTCCCGGACGTTCCGGCGGCTGGAGCGGGAGGGAGCCGTGCAGATCGAGGGTCCGGTGGCGCGCCTGCTGGACCCCGAGCGGCTCCGCACCCTGGCGGAAGCGGAAGGGCAGGCGCTCCCAGCGGCGGAGTAGGGGCGCTCTCCGCCGTGGGAGGCGAGTTTCCCAGCGCTGTCGCCACGCCCAGCGACGGGGGCAACGCGAACGTGTATCCTTGCCCGGTGGGCAGAGGGTGGTGAGCGGTGCGAATTCTGTTTGTTGGCGATGTGGTGGGGAAGGTCGGACGCCGGGTGTTGGCCGAGGAGCTGCGTCGGCTCCAGGGCGAGGTGGGCGCGGAGTTCACCGTCGCCAACGTGGAGAACGCCGCCGGGGGGTTCGGCCTCACCGAGGCGGTGTGGGCCGAGTTGCAGCGCTTACCCATCGACGTTTACACCTCGGGGAACCATATCTGGGACAAGCGGGAAACGGCCCAGCTCCTGGACGCCGAGCCGCGCCTGTTGCGGCCAGCCAACTACCCCCCTGGCAACCCCGGGCGGGGGTGGTGCGTGGTGGAGAGCCGCGACGGGGTGGCGGTGGGGGTGCTGAACCTCCAGGGGCTCACCTTCATGACGCCCATCGAGAGCCCCTTTGTGGTGGCCGACCGCATCCTCGCCGAGATGGGGACCCAGACCCGGGTGGTGCTGGTGGACATGCATGCCGAGGCCACCTCGGAAAAGCAGGCGCTGGCGTGGCACCTGGACGGGCGGGTGAGCGCGGTTTTCGGCACCCATACCCACGTCCCCACCGCGGATGAGCGCCTGCTGCCCGGCGGCACGGCCGCCATTACCGACGTGGGCATGACCGGTCCGTACGAGGGGATCATCGGCTTCAAGCCGAGGGGTGTGCTGGAACGGTTCCTCTACGCCACGCCCCGCTCCTTCGAGCCGGCCACCCGTGGGGGGGCGCTGTGCGGGGCGCTCGTGGAGGTGGACACCGACTCCGGCCGCGCCCTCTCGATCCGCCGGGTGCGCGTGGAGGAGAGGGTGTAGCGAAGCGGGGATGGACGAGCGGCAGCAGCGTGGCGAAGTAGCGCACCCACTTGACGTTTCCGTGCTCATTGCCGCGCGGGACGAGGAGGAGCTGCTGCCCGGGGCGCTGGCCAGCGTCCGCCACTGGGCCGGAGAGGTGGTGGTGGTGCTGGATCCGCGCAGCTGCGACCGGACGCGGGAAGTGGCTGCTGCCGGCGGCGCGGTGGTGCTGGAGCACCCCTTTGTCGACTCCTCCACCCAGCTCGCTTGGGGCGTGGAGCAGTGCCGCTACGACTGGGTCTTCATCCTGGATGCCGACGAGCGGGCGGATGCGCGGGTGGGGGTGGCGTGCGCGAGGGTGCTGGCTAACCCGCGCTGCGCCGCCTACCGCTTGCGGCGCCGCAACCTGGCGTTCGGGCGGGTGCTGCAGTTTGGGGATTGGGGGGGCGACCGGGTGGTCCGCCTCCTCCACCGGCGGCAGGGCAAGCTCGCCGGGGGGATGCACTGGCGGGTGGAGGCGGCACGTATCGGCCGGCTCGCGGGCTGGATCGAGCACCACACCCTGCGGTCGTTACCCCAGTACCTGCCCAAGCTGGAGCACTACGCCACGCTGGGGGCGCAGCAGCTCCTGGCGGCTGGTCGGCGCGGTGGCCTGGGCGTGGGGGTGCTGCGGGGGGCCTGGCGGTTCTGCCGCGCGTACCTGGTGCGGCTGGGGTTTCTCGACGGACAGGCGGGGTTGCTAGTGGCCCTCCTGGGGGCCTGGGGGACGTTCTTGAAGTGGGCGTTGCTGTACGAGCTGCAAGGGAGACGCGGGGGGGCTGGCCAGGCTCCGGAAGCACCGGTCCCGCCAGGGGGAGCGTGGCGGTGAAGGGCGCTGGTGCAGCCTCTGCACCCGCGCCCGAGGGGGTGGGGCGGCTCGGGCAGAGTTTCGCCTCGTGGCTCACGGTCCCCGGTGGCGGGGCGACAGGGGCCGGGGGGGAATCCGTAAACCGGGTATGACGGGGCGGTGCTACGCGTTCGTGGATCTGCCTAACTGGCTCGGCGATTTCCTCCACACGCTACCGGCCCTCAAGCGGTTTCTAGAGAGCGGTCGCGGCGAGGTCACCGTGGCCCTGCCGGCCAGCCTCGTGGGATTGGCGAGAGTCGTGGGGGGGCGCGCGCGGGGGC
>JACADV010000020.1 GCA_013388425.1 Thermoanaerobaculaceae bacterium
GCTGGAACCTGGCCGGGCCCTGTTCCCCACCCTCGGGCGCGGCGCGTTGGCAGTGCTCCTGGGCGGCGTTGCCGCAGCCCACCTGGCCCTGTGGGGGGTACCGCTGCTCCTGAGCCGCCGGCGCACCGATCGGGGTGGCCCGCCGCGGCGAAGTGTGCGCAGTGCCCTCGCCACCGTGCGGCGCGCCACCGCCAGCCCCATGACCAAGGAGGCAGCCGCCAACCTCATCGAACAGGCGCTCGTTGCTGTGTTCGGGGAGGTGGACGAGCGCCCCTCGCCGGGAGACGACGAGCGCACCACCGTCCTGCGCGAGCTCCTCCGAGATGTACGCTTCGTTCGCTATGCGCCGCAGCTGGGGGATTACTCCGAGAAGATCCAGGACATCGCCCGGCGGGCACGGGCGGCCATCGAGAGGTGGGGATGATGGGGATCGTGTTTGTGGCGCTCTGCCTGGGCTTGCTCCCGGCGCCTGCCCACGCCCTGGTCGGCGCCGCGCCGGAGGCTGTCGTGGAGCCGGCCGCCACCGGCACTCCTTCACCCCTGCCGGCGGGGAAAGCGGCTCTTGCCGACGCCCAGTTCCGCCAGGCCACCGCCCTCGCCCAGGCCGGAGATCTGGCGGGGGCAACGCGCATCTACCGCGCCCTGGCCGCCCAGGGGGTCGAGACCGCCTCGGTGTACTGGAACTGGGCCCAGGTGGCGCAGCGCCGGGGGGCACCGGGCGAGGCCCTGTGGGCGCTCCTGCGCGCCCGCGAACTGGCGCCGGGCGACCGGGCGGTGGCCCGCGAGATGGGGCGCGTGCGCGAGGCGTGCGGTCTGGATCCGGCGGAGGTCTCGCCCGAACCCTTGGGAGCTTTGGGGCGGCTCGTGCGGCGGCTCCACCTGGACGTGGTGGCCATCACCCTCGCCCTGGCCTCCCTCCTCTTCCACGCCCTGGCGCGCCTCCGGCAGGGCTGGCGCGGCAGTGCTACCGTCGCCTGGGCCACTGCTGGGGCTGCCCTCCTCGCCGCGCTCCCCCCGCTCCTGGCTAGCTTCGCCCCACCCACCGCCGTGGTGGTGCAGCGAGGTGCGCCCCTCGCCGATGCCGCCTCCCCCACCGCCACCGTGGTGGCCACGCTGCGCGAGGGGGAGGTGGTGCCCGTGCTGGAGCGTGCCGCCTCCTACCTGCGGATTCAGGATGCCTCCGGGGCCCGCGGGTGGGTGCACGCCCGTCACGTCTGGCGGCTCGACGGCCCACCCCCCGCCGAATAGTCGGTCAGTCCGTTCCTGCCCCCTCGACCGCTCCCCCCTTCGGCGCTACCATCCTCGCCCCGGGGAGGGAAAGGCGACGCGCTACCGCTGCCTCATCATCGACCATGACGACACCGCCGTGGACGGCACGCGCCAGCTCCACTACCCGGCGCACCGGCGAGCCATGGAGGTGCTGCGACCGGGGCACAAACCTGTCGACCTCGAAACCTGGTTCCGGAAGAACTTCGACCCTGGCATCCTCCGCTTTCTCGTGGAGGAGATTGGCCTCTCGCCCGAGGAGCTGGAGGTGGAGCACGCCATCTGGCGCGACTTCACCGCCCGTCACATCCCCCCCTTCTACCCCGGTTTTCTGGAGGCCCTCGCCGCCTACCAGCGCCGCGGCGGGCAGGTGGTGGTCGTCTCCCATTCCGAGGAGCCCGTCATCCGCTCCCACTACGAGCGCGCCGCCAACGGGCTGGGGGTCGTCCCCGACCTGATCTTCGGCTGGGATCTCGGCCCCGACCGCCGCAAACCGAGCCCGTACCCGGTGCTGGAGACGATGCGGCAACTTGGCCTCGCACCCCGGGACGTGCTGGTGGTGGACGACCTCAAGCCCGGCATCGACATGGCCAAAGCTGCAGGGGTGGACGCGGCAGCGGCCGGGTGGAGTCACCGCATCCCGGAGATCCGCGCCTTCATGGAACAACACTGCGTGGCCTACTTCGAGACGGTGGCAGATTTTGCTGCCTTCGTCCTCGCCTGACCCCGACCGGCTCAGGGCCGCGGCGTGGGCGGGGCCTCGGCCGGCAGTCGCGGCGCCAGGCGAACGGTGGCCCCCCATGCTTCGGGGTCCGGTGGCGATGCGGCGTTCCAGCCGCCGTAGGAGTGGGAGCCGTCGCTCTCGTAGTGGAGGGAGTAGGCGCCGGCGTGGAGGAACACCGTACCCAAGAAGAGCCTGTTCTTCTGGGCTCCGCCGGCGTGCTCGGTCTGGCGGTAGGTCATTTCCCACACCGTCCGCCCAGTTGCCTCCTCCTCGATCCACGCGGTGTCCCACATCCGCCCCGCGCTCCCCTCGCCCAAGGCCCGAACCTCCACCTCGGCGTCCTCCTCCAGGCGGAACGGCACGATGCGGTGCTCGTTGTCCCCCACCCGCTCGATGCGGGCGAGCACGCCTGTCGCGGGGTGGGGGGCAGCAGCCTCGGGGCGCTCCACGCCGGCCGCCCCGCCCACTGCCACCAGGGTGATCCCCCACAGCTCCGGTTCCCGGGGCGGCGCTGCGTTCCACGAGCCAAAGGCGTGGGAGCCATCCGAGACGTAGTGAACCACGTAGGAGCCAGCCGGCAGCGAAATGCGCGTGTCCACC
This sequence comes from Thermoanaerobaculaceae bacterium, assembly GCA_013388425.1. Taxonomy (GTDB): domain Bacteria; phylum Acidobacteriota; class Thermoanaerobaculia; order Thermoanaerobaculales; family Thermoanaerobaculaceae; genus JACADV01. The sequence continues at coordinate 2,591 of JACADV010000020.1, forward strand.
ATGCGGTTCTTCCGCGCGCCCCCCGCGTGGTCCGTGTCGCCAAAGCGCATCTCCCACACCTTGCGCCCCGTGCTCGCCTCTTCGATCCACCCGTAGTCGGCCATGGCGTCCCCGTACGCTTCCCCCACCGCCTTTATCCGCAGGATGGCCGGCTGCTTCAGAACGAACTCCTGCCGTCGGTGCTGCCGGTTGCGCACCTCGGTGAGGGCAGCCACCACCGCGCCACCCACGCCCTCCCCCACCTCAAAGGTTCTGGCCGCCACGCCTCTCCCCTTGCCCCGCACCACGATCCCCCACGCCATGGGGTCGAAGGGCGGTGCCGCGTTGAAGTCGGGGAAGGAGTGGCTGTCGTCGGTGACGTAGGCGACCAGGTAGCGACCGGCGGGCAGGTGCAGGGGGGTGCGGGCGGCACGGTTCTTGGGGGCACCCCCCGCTGGCTCCGAGTGGAGGTAGTCGAGACGCCACAGGGTCTCGCCCGTGGCGAGACTCGCGATCCAGCCAAAGTCGAACACGCTCTCCCGCGTCACCTCGCCGAGGGCCCACACCTCCAGCTCGGCGCTGGTTGCAAGTTCGAAGCCGCGCCGCAGCGAAGCCCCGTCGCCGACCCCTGCGAGGGCCACGATGGCCCCACTGCCCAGCCGCGTGCGGACCCGTTCGGGGGTGTTCTCGCCGAGCGACCTCCCCCGCCCCACCACGCTCACCTGGATGCGATCGACCAGGCGTTCCGACTCGTCCTCGAAGCCCCGCAGCAGCTCGTCCACGAAACGGAAGAGGTCGAAGTGGTCGCCACTCCAAAACCTCAGGGAGCGGTAGCTGGAAACGTAGAGCTCGTACTCGCCGGCGGGGAGCCGCACGGAATCGGTGCAGGAGAGAAGCCCCCGCCCCGCCCGGGTGCACCGGGCCGTGGCCAGCTGCCACACCACCTGTCTGGTGGTGGCGTCGAGCAGCCACACGTCACCGCGGTACCGGTCGCGGGAACTCCCGGGCAGGATGCCCTCGATGCGGACCTCCTCCTCCCCCGCCAACGCGAACAGTTGCGACACGAGCTGGTCGCGCTCCATCCCGCTCACGAATGCGAGGCGCTCGGCACTCGCCGGCAGCGCCGGCAAGGCCACGAGCACCGCCACCAGCACACGAGAGTAGACGGTCATGGCATCTCCCAACCCGCCGCCAGACCCGCTCTGGCGGCGACCTCCGCACCCGGCACGCGCCTGGGGATGCGCCAGCAGCGCCGGATCCACCGCGACTCGTTCCGTGCGCCACCACACCCCCGCTCCCTGATACGCGGCCGGGGCCGCTGCGGTTTTCGAGACCCTGCAGTACACTGGCCCCGCCCACAGGGCAGTCGGGGGAACTGTCATGATTGCCGCACCGCCGCTGCGCACCGCCACTCTGCTCGCTGCCGGGCTCCTGGCGACCGCCACCTCCGCAGCGACAGCCCAGAACTGGTCTGCCACCACCGTCCAGTGGCTCCACGGCCACGGCTTCGAACTGGGGCCGTCGACGCTCAGCATCCTCACCCTCGAGCACGTGTCGGGGTGGCGGTTGGGGTCGAACTTCTTCTTCTTCGACGTGACGCAACCTGCTGCAGCCGGTACTGCCATCTACGGCGAGTGGTACAGCCGGCTCTCCTGGCACGCCACCGGCCTGCGCCACGAGAGCCCAGGTTATTTGCGGGACGTTTCCTTTGCTGCTGCCCTCAACGCTGGCAACGGCTTCCGCGCCTACCTGGCCGGCGTGACGCTGCACTTCCGGGTGCGAGGGTTCTCCTTTTTGGACCTGGACGTGATGGCCTACGACGATCGCTCCAACAGCACCGTCACCTACATCCTCACCCCGGCCTGGGAGGTCCCGCTTTCCATCGGCAAGGCTGCTCTGCGCTGGCGAGGTTTTGTGGACTTCATTGGTCCCGAGGGGCAGCACGCCGCCCAGGTGCTCGCCCAGCCGCAGCTCCTGCTCGAGCTGGGGAGCCTGCTGGGGAAGGAGACGCGCCTTGCCGCCGGGCTCGAGTACCAGTACTGGCGCCACAAGTACGGCGTCAAAGGAGTGGTGGAGTCGGTGCCCCAGCTCCTCCTCCTGTGGCAGTTCTAGCAGCGCCACCAGGGCCAGCCGCGCCCCTGTGGGAGCGTCTCCCGGGCTGGCCGCAGGGGCTTGTCACCCGTGCCATCACCGGTGCGCTCGTCTATAGTTACGCCCATGGCGTCGAGTACGCGATCGTCCGTCATCATTGGCACGGGGTGCACGATCCCCAAAAGAGTCGTTACCAACGAGGATTTCTTGCAGTACCGCTTCTACGTCCCCCGGGGACAACATTTCGATCCTGCCGACACCGCCAGTGTTGTGGCCAAGTTCAAAGAGATCACGGACATCTCCGAGCGCCGCTATGCGACGCCGGACCAGCTCACCTCGGACCTGGCCCTGGCCGCGGCCCGCGAGGCGTTGACGGCCAGCGCCATCGATCCGGAGACTTTGGATTACATCGTGGTCGCCCACAACTTCGGCGACGTGCGGGCGGACAACCCGCGCTCGGACCTGGTCCCCACCCTCGCGGCGCGCGTCAAGCAGCAGCTGGAGATCCGCAACCCCTTCTGCGTGGCCTACGACCTACCCTTCGGCTGCCCCGGCTGGCTCCAGGCCCTGATCCAGGTGGACTACTTCTTGCGGTCGGGTGACGCCCAGCGGGCGCTGGTGATTGGCGCCGAGATCCTGTCGCGGGTGTCGGACCCGCACGATCGCGACAGCATGCTCTACGCCGATGGTGCCGGTGCCGTCGTGGTGGAGGCGGTGGAGGGGAAGGAGCGGGTGGGGATCCTCGCCCACGCCACCAGATCGGACACCCTCGAACACGCCCGCTTGCTCTGGATGGACACCTCCTACAACCCCAACTTCGGGGACGATCGGCTGTTCTTGAAGATGCACGGCCACACGCTCTACGAGTACGCCCTCGCCACCGTGCCAGCCGTGGTGCGCCTGAGCCTGGAGCGGTGTTCCCTCTCCCTCGCCGACGTCTCCAAGGTCCTCCTCCACCAGGCCAACGCCAAGATGGACGAGGCGATCCTGCGGCGTCTGTTCCGCCTCTACAAGCTTCGGGAGGTGCCAGAGGGCATCATGCCCATGACCATCTCCTGGCTGGGCAACAGCTCGGTGGCCACGCTCCCCACGCTTCTGGATCTCATCGTGCGCGGCCGACTGGAAGGCCAGCGCATCGGCTCGGGCGATGTGCTCGTCTTCGCCTCGGTGGGGGCCGGGATGAATATCAACTCTGTGGTGTACCGCTGGCCGTAAACCCTGCAAGGGGCATCGGGGCGGCATGGGTGCTACAGTGGCAGGGAACGGAGGAGCCGTGGCCGAACCAACCGTCAAGCGCCCAGGACGTAACGAGCCGTGCCACTGTGGCTCCGGCAAGAAGTACAAACACTGCTGCCTGGAAAAGGACGAGGAGGCGGACCGCGCCGCGCGGGCCGCCCAGGCTGCAACGCCCGCCGCCGCGCCTCCCGCCGAAGAGAACCGACCGCCCCAGGCGCCACCTCCCCGTCGCCCGCCCGAGCAACCCTGGCGGCAGCGGGGCCAGGGCGCGAGGCCGTTTCTCAAGGTCACGCCCCGCAAGGTTGGCTCCTGAGTGCTCCCCAGTGGGGGCTGGAGGTAGGCTCGGCCGAGCGGGGGAGGGTACACTCCTGCCCGTGACGAAGCACGCAACTGTTCTGCACCTTCCCCCGATCTTGTGGCTCTCCTTTGCGTCCCTGCTCCAAACTTGGGCCGCATCGGCCCTGGAAGGGATCGTGGTGACCCCGGCCGGAGTGCCCTATGCTGGCGCGCGGGTTCAGGTGCTGGGCCAGAGCGGGGTCGCAGTCACCGACCGGGAGGGACGCTTCTACCTGGAGGGGGAGCCGACACCGCCGTTCGTGCTCCTCCTCTGCCGCCCGGATGGGGTGGCGCTGCGGCCCATCCCGGTTCCCACAAAGCCAGAAGGGGTGCTCCAGGTGCGTCTGGAACCCTTCGCCACCGAAACGGTGAGCGTCATCTCGGGCACCGCTCCCGACCTGGAACTGCCGCCGGCAGCCGCCTTCACCCTCACCGGCCGCGCCGAGCTGGACGCCCGTGCGCCGGCGCAGCTCTTTCAGGCCCTGGAGGACATCCCCGGCGCCGGCCGCAGCGGAGACGGCCTCGCGGCAGTACCGTCGCTGCGTGGGCTAGCCTCGTCGCGGACCCTCATCCTCCTGGACGAGGGGCGGGTGAGCGCCGAACGGCGTGCTGGCCCCTCGGCCACCTTCCTCGACCCCGTCACCATCGAGGAGATGGAGGTGGTGCGGGGCCCCGGCGCGGTGGCGTACGGCTCCGATGCCTTCGGGGGCGTGATCCGGCTGCGCACCCGCCTTCCCAGCTTCGGCGAACCGGATCGGCTCCGCTACACCCTCGCCGCTGCCGATGCCACCGGTGAGCGCTCCGCCGCCGTGGAGCTGACCACTTCGCTGGGCGGCGGCGGCCTCCTCCTCGGGGCGTCGCACCGCGTTTTCAGCGACTACCGCAGCCCCACGGGGGAGATTCCCGTCTCGGGGGGGGAGGGCAGCAGCTTCCGGCTTGGTTTCCAGCGGCTGGTGGGCGGCGGCTCGTTGCGGCTGCTGTGGCGCAGCGATCTGGCCTTCGACGTGGGCAAGCCGGCCACGGACTCGAACGTCACCCGCACCACCTACCCCGAGGAGCGGTCGCACCGCTTCTCGCTGCAGTACGACCACGGCCCGGCCCTGGGCTTGGCTCGGGTTTCGTTGGCGCTGAACGCTGACAGCTACCGGCTCCTCACCGATCGGGCAACCGTACCCCCCCCTGGTGCGCCCCGCGAGGTGACGCGCGCCAGCGTGTCCGCCCGTGACTGGGGCGTGCGGGCGGAGGGCGAGCGATCCCTGGGGAAGGTGCGGATGGTGGTCGGTCTTGACGGCAGCGGCCGTTTCCACCTCCAGGCTGTCAACGATGCTTTTGTCTACGAGGCGGACCGGCCCTGTTGTGCCGTCCGGACAAGCCACGAGGTCTCCATTGCCGATGCCGACCGCAGCGATCTCGGTGCCTTTGCCAGCCTCGCTGGCCGGGTGGGGGGGGTGGAACTGTCCGGCGGCGCCCGCTACGACGCGGTGTGGAGCTCCACGCAGGGCGGGTACTTTGGCCAGCGCACCGAGAAGAGCGGCGCTTTCTCGGGTTTTGCCGCCGCCTCCCTCCCCCTGGGCGGGGGCTTCTCGGCGGCGTTGCAGGTGGCTCGTGGCTTCCGGGAACCGCTCCTCTCCGACCGCTACTATCGCGGCATCACGGGGCGCGGTTTCATCACCGGCAACCCCGAGCTGGAGCCGGAACACAGTCTCCAGTTCGACGGCGCCCTCCGCCTGGAGCGGGCCAACGCCACGCTTTCTCTCTACGCCTTCGCCTACCGCATCGAGGACCTCATCGAGCGGTACCGTTCGGGGAGCAACTACTTCTTCCGCAACCGGGGCGCTGCAACCATCACCGGTGTTGAGCTGGAAGGCACCGCCAAGCTGAGCGGGGCCGTCTCCTGCCACGCCGGCGTGCAGGCACTTCGCGGGCGGGTGCGGGACGACGGCACCCCCACCGACGACATCCCGCCGCTGGGTGGCTTCCTGGCACTGCGCGCCTACCTCTCCCCCCGCTGGTCGTGGCACACCCGCCTGGCTGTGACTGCGCGCGACGAGCGGCCCGGTCCCAGCGAGCGGGTCACCCCCGGCAC
>JACADV010000058.1 GCA_013388425.1 Thermoanaerobaculaceae bacterium
CTGGCCACTGCCAACCGCGAGGAGCTGTTGAGCCGGCGCGAGGTGCTGAACCTCTACCAGGAGATCCTCGACGGGGTGAACAGTAAGCTCGCCCGCTTCGAGACGGTGAAGAAGTTTGCGCTCCTGCCCCAGTCGCTGACCATGGATGCGGGCGAGCTGACGCCCACCTTGAAGGTGAAACGGCGGGTCATCGAGGCGCGGTACCGCACGATCATCGACGGGCTGTTTGCGGACGGCACCGCCTGAGATGGCGGAGGCGGCGCGCCGGCTGTTCGGAGGGGGTGAACGGGGAGGACGGGCCGGCCGGCCCATCTGCACGGGGGTGGGGGTGCCCGACTGGGTCGTTCCCCTCGCCATCCCTACGCCGTACCCCATTGGGCCGGTCACCGTCTACCTCTTGGAAGGGGAGCCACTCACCCTCATCGATTCGGGCCCCGCAACCCGCGCAGCGCGGCGGGCGCTGGTGGATGGTCTTGCTGCTGCCGGCTACCGGGTAGAGGCGGTGCGGCGGCTCCTCGTCACCCACGGCCACCACGACCACTTCGGGCAGGCCGCCTGGCTCGCCAAGGGGGGAGTGGAGGTGTTCGCCCACCCCCACGAAGCTCGCAACCTGAGGCAAGAGCGGGCCTACGCCATCCTCTGGCGCCAGTTGTCGCTGGCCGGGCTGCCCTTGCTAACGCGACTGGCGCTGCTGGCTGGCCTCCTGGCACTGGACACCACCGCCCGCCCCGTGAGCCGCTTTGCCGAGCTCGTCGAAGGTGAAACCCTCCAGCACAGCCGCGGGCGCATCCGGGTGCACCACCTCCCCGGCCACAGCCCGGGCCACCTGGGGTTCGAGTTGGTGGACGCGGGGATCATGTGGACCGGCGACACGCTCCTGGAGGGGATCACCCCCAACGCCGTGGTGGGACCGGATCCCGAGGACCCGACCAGACCGTTCCGCTCCCTGGCGGCGTACAACGACTCCCTCGTCAAGCTGGAACGGTCAGGGGTGGGTCTGCTGCTGCCGGGCCACGGGCCCTGCATCCGCGACCTCTCGGCGGCAATTGCCAGCGTGCGCCAGCGCCAAGACCAGCGGTCGCGGCAGGTCCAGCGTCTTCTGGACCGCGGGCCGGCGCCGGTGATGGCGCTGCTGCGCGCCCTCTTCCCGGGACTTCCGGCGGTGGAAACCTTCCTCGCCTTTTCCGAGGTGTTCGGGCACCTTCTGGAGCTGGAGCGGCGGGGACGCGTCAGGCGCCGCCGCCTCGGCCGGCGCGAGCTGTGGGAGCTTGTGCCCCTCGGCCCCTCCTCAGCGGCCAGCGGCTGACGCCGTGCTGGCGCGCCGCAGGAGCTCTCCCACCGGGAGGGGACGCAGGCCGCGCCGATCGGTCTCGTCCAGGAAGATGGGGAGCGCCTCGAGAAGCGGCGGGGTGGTGCGACCGCTGCCCAGGTGCATGAGCACGATGCTGCCCGCCAGCGGCACGCCGGTGCGCTCCTCGAAGTGCAGCAGGCGGCGGGCCATGGCTTCCGCCGAGAGGTAGTTCCTGGCCTGGGGGTCCTCCACCCAGTCCAGGGCATCCAGCGATGCCCGCCCGGCCCGTGTCCAGTCCACGTGGAGGAGCCCCAGCTCCGCGGCCCAGCCGCGAATCTCGGCGTTGTGCTCTCCGTAGGGGGCCCGCCAGAGGGGGGCTGGGGGGCGCCCGATGGCGGCAGTGATGGCCTCGGCCGTGCGAGTGAGCTCCTCCTGCAGCCGCTCGCGGGTCATGGTGGGCAGGGTGTCGTGCCGGCCAGTGGTGGCCCAGGTGGTGAGGTGCGGGTGGTGGTAGGTGTGGTTGCCAATCTCGTGCCCCGCTGCTGCCGCGAGGCGGAGGATTTCCGGGTGCCGGGCGGCAAAGGTGCCGGTGACGAAGAGAGTGGCCCGCACCCCACGCTCGCGCAGGAGGGCGAGGAGTTCCTTCGCCCCCTCGGTGCGCTCGTGGGCATCGAAGGTGAGGGCAAAGTAGGGGCCGGGGGCGGGGACGGTGGCCACGTTGGCCGGCATCTGCCCCGCCACGGCCAGGACCCAGAGGGCGAGCGGCAGCACGGGGGGATTGTGCCAGATCGCGACCGACTCGGCACGCGACGGCCGCCGGGTCGGCTACAATCCGCCCTGGAACGAGGTGGCGATGTGGAACCTTCCCAATTCGCTGACCGTCTTGCGCATCCTCCTGGTGCCGCTGCTGGTGGTCGTGCTGCTGACGCGCTTTTCGGGCAGCGAGTTCTGGGGGTTGGGGATCTTCCTGCTGGCGGCCCTCACCGACCTCGTGGACGGGATGATTGCCCGGCGCACCAAGGCGGTGACGGTGGCCGGCACGCTCCTTGACCCTATCGCTGACAAGTTGCTCATGTCGGCGGCGTTCATCTCCCTGGTGGAGCTGGGGCAGGCCCCCGCCTGGATGGTGGTGGTGATCGTCGGGCGCGAGTTTGCCGTGGCGGGATTACGGCAGGTGGCCCACGAACGCGGCATCGTCATTGCTGCCACCTGGTGGGGCAAGCTCAAGACGCTGTCGCAGATCGTTGCCGTGTCGTTGCTCATCGTCAACTTCCAGCTCGGCCAGTGGGCCCGCCTGGCCAAGTTTGCCCTGTGGGTGGCGGTGGCCATGGCGGCGGCCTCCCTCCTCGCCTATTTCCGCAGCTTCTGGCACCGCGTGGTGGTGGAGTCGTGAGCAGGGTAGCGCGGGGTGCTGCGCTGGTGCGGTGGCTGGTGCGGTATGGCCACCGGCACCCGTACCCCGTTTTGGCCGCCGCGGCGGTGGTGGTGGTGGCGGGGGTGGTGTTTGGCACCCACCTGGCCTTCGACACCGACGTGATGAGTCTGGTCCCCCGCCACGATCCGGTGATCGACGAGTTCCGGCGCACCTTCGAGCGCTTTGGCTCCATGGACACCCTGATCGTGGCGGTCCGCGTGCCCAGCGAGGAGGAGCTGGAGACCTCGTTGCGGCTGGTGGATCTGCTCACCGAAGAGCTCCAGCAGAGCCCTCACCTGCAGCACGTGCGCGGACAACTCCAGGACCCGGTGCGGCTGGCGGAAGCGGTGCTGCGCCACGCCGTGCTCTTCCTCGACGAGGAGGGGCTTGCGGCCTTCGGCAAGCAGTTGCAGCGCGACGCCCTCTTCCACCGCGCCGCGGATATCCGCAGTGCCTTGGAAGCACCCCACGGGATGCTGGCCAAGGAGCTGGCCACCCGGGATCCCCTGGGGTTCTTGCCCCTATTGCTGCGTCGGGTCTCCTCCACCCCGTCCTCGCTGAAGATCGATTTTTCCAGCGGCTACTACCTGGCCGAGGACCACTCCCTGGCCCTGGTCCTGGCCAAGCCAGTGCGGCCCCCCCAGGACATTGGTTTCGACGAGGAGCTGTTCGCGGACGTCACGGCCCGGGTGGAACGGGCCAAGGCGCTGCTGGCCGAGGAGGAGGAGCTGGATACGGCGCAGTTGCCGGAGGTGCTTTTGGGTGGCGGCTACCGCATTGCCCTGGAGGACGCCCGCCTCATCCGCAGCGACATCATCACCAACGCCACCATGTCGGTGGTTGGGGTCATGCTGCTCTTCTTCTTGGCGTACCGTCGTCTTGCCACTGCCCACGTGGCCTTCTTCCCCCTCGCCACGGGGCTGGCCCTCACCTTCGTTTTTGCCTTCTTTGCCCTGGGCCGGGTGAGTTCGGCCACCTCGGGGTTTGCCGCGCTGCTGGTGGGGCTGGGGATCGACTTCACCATCGTCATGTACGGCCGCTACCTGGAGGGCCGCCTGGCAGGTCTGGACATTGGCCAGGCCCTGGATGTCATGGCCACCTTCTCGGGGCCGGCGGTACTGCTGGGGGCCGTGACCACCGTGGGGACGTTCTTCACCTTCTTCGTGACCCGCTTCCCCGGGCTGCGGGAGCTAGGTTTGTTGACCGGGACGGGGATCGTGCTCCTGGCGGTGTCGGCGTTCCTTCTGCTGCCGGCCCTCGTCACCCTCTTCGACCGTGGCCGAGCGCCGGTTCCCCATTCGGCGTGGCTCGACCTCCGCGGCGTCCTCGGCTTTGCCGAGCGGCACCGCAGGGCCGTGCTGGTGGTCTGGGGTGCGGTGACCCTCGCCTCCTTCGCCCTCGCGCCGGGCCTGCGGCTGGATGACGATGTGCGCAACCTCCGCTCCCCCGCCAACGCTGGCGTGCGGATCCAGGAGGAGGTGGCACAAGCGTTCGGCTTTTCCTTCAACTCGATGATCATCCGGGTGCGGGGGGCGGACGAGCGGGAGCTTTTTGAGCGGGCGCGGGCCGTGACTGAGGGGCTCGATCCCCTGGTGGCCAAGGGGGTGCTCTCGTCCTACGAGTCGGTGGTCAACCTCGTGCCGCCCCTCGAAGCGCAGGAGCGGGCACTGGAATGGCTACGAGACCACGCGGATCTGAGCGAGCCGGCTGCCGTCAGAGCTACGCTGACGGCAGCGCTGGAGGCCAACGGGCTGGTTCCGGAGGCGTTTTCCGCTGGTCTCGATGCCCTCGAGTCGACGTTGCGCCCCGCTGGCCCGCTCACCCTGGATGCCTGGAAGGGGACGCCGGTCGAAGAACTGCTGGAGCGCTCGATCCGCGTCGAGGCCAGCGGCTGTGAAACCATCGTCACCGTGTTTCCGCCGCCGGGGATGTGGCGCCGGACCGCCCCACCGGAACTGGTGCGCCTGGTGGCAACGGTGCCAGGGGCGGCGCTCACCGGTACCAACGTGGTGTCGGAACGCTTGCGACAGGTGGTCTGGACCGACGCGGCGCTGGCGGGTGGGGTGGGGCTGGTGGTGGTGTTCCTCATGCTCCTGTGGGAGTTCGCGTCGGTGGGGTCGGCGCTGTTCTGCCTCATCCCGGTAGCTTCGGGGGTGGCGTGGACGGTGGGGGCGATGGTCCTCCTCGACTTCCCCCTCAACCTGCTCAACATCTTTGTGCTCACCATGGTGATTGGCGTGGGTGTGGACTACGGCATCCACGTACTGCACCGGCTGCGTGAGGGTGGCTCGCGGGAGGGGTTGGCCGAGACCGCCCGCATGGTGGTGCTGGCGGCCCTCACCACCATCGTCGGGTTCGGCTCGCTGGTCACCACCCACTACCCGGGGCTCCAGAGCATCGGGTGGATGACCTCCTCGGGCGTTCTGTTCGCGTGCCTGGCGGCCATCGTGGTGCTGCCCCTGCTGTGGGGGAGTGGGAAGAAGCCGTGACGCTGCGGCGTCTCGATCCCCCCCGCGTGCTGGTCCTTTCCTTTGCAGTGCTCATCGCCTGCGGGACGGTGCTCCTGCGCCAGCCCTGGGCGGCCCGGGAAGGCCGGCAGCTCACCTGGGCTGAGGCGCTCTTCACCGCCACCAGCGCCACCTGCGTGACGGGCCTTTCGGTGCGCCCCCCCGGCGACCACTCCACCGCCGGGCAGGTGGTGATCCTGGCCCTGATCCAGATCGGTGGCCTTGGCATCATGACCTTTGGCCTGTTCGTCTCGCTGCTGCTCGGCCGGCGCCTCTCCCTGTTTGGGCGCAACCTGCTCCTCTCCTCCCTGGCCCACACCCCCTGGGAAGACTTCTGGCCACTGCTGCGCATGGTGGTGGCAGCCACGGCAGTGGTGGAGGCGCTGGGGGCGGCTCTCCTGGCGGCGGGTTGGTGGTCAGAGAAGGGTGTTGCCGCCATCCCCTGGGGGGTGTTCCACGCGGTGAGCGCCTTCTGCAACGCTGGTTTTGGCCTGCACCCCGCGTCACTGGCCCCGTGGCGGGCACACCCGGTCATCCCGGTGGTGATCGGTCTGCTGGTGCTGGTGGGCGGAGTGGGGTTCGTCCCCATCACGGAGTTGGTGGAGCGGGGGCGGGGGCGTGAGCGCCACCCCCTGTCCCTGCACACGCGCACCGCCTTGGCCATGTCGGCAGCGCTGCTCGTCATCGGGTGGGCGGGGTTTGCCATCCTGGAGCGCTCCAGCACCCTGGCGGGGATGCCGCTGGGGGAGCGAGTGCTGGCCGTCTGGCTGCAGGGGATCGTGCCGCGTACCGCCGGGTTTTCCTCCGTGGATATTGGTGCGGTGCGGCCAGCCACCCTCCTGCTGCTGATCGTGCTGATGTTCATTGGAGCGTCGCCCGGTTCCACCGGCGGCGGCGTCAAGACCACCACCGTGGGGGTGATGCTGGCGCTGGTGATCGCGCGTATCCGCTCGCGACGCCAGGTCTCGCTCTTCGGGCGCGGGATCGGCCAGTCTTCGGCAGCGTCGGCGGTGACGGTGGTGGTGGTAGCGTTGAGCCTGGTGGCGGGAGGGGCGTTCCTGCTGGTGGCTGCAGAGCACGGGGGTCCCGGTGGCCCCGAGTCGCGGGTGCGGTTCCTCGCCGAGCTGTTCGAGGTGGTCTCCGCCTTCGGGACGGTGGGGTTGTCCACGGGGGTCACGCCCGAGCTCTCCTCGACCTCCTGGATGGTGCTAGTGGTGCTCATGTTCGCTGGCCGCGTGGGTCCCCTGACGCTGGGGTTGGCCCTGGCGGGGCGGCAACCCCGCGTGGAGCCACGCTTCGTCGAGGAAGAGATGATGATCGGCTAGGAGGTGGTCGTGACACGGGAGCTGGAGCCTCGGGAGCTGCACTGGCACTGTCCGGCGGAGTGGCTGCCGGCCGCGTCCACCCAGGGGATCGAACCGTCCCAGGGGATCATCGGTCAGGCGCGGGCCATGGAGGCGCTGGAGTTCGGCCTGGAGATTCAGTCGCTGGGGTTCAACGTCTTCGTCACCGGCCTGACGGGTACCGGCAAGATGACCGCCGTGGAGCTCCACCTGCGGCCGCGGGCGGTGGGCCCGGTGCCCGACGATCTGGTGTACGTCTACAACTTTTCGCGCCCCGAGCAGCCGGTGCTGCTGCGCCTGCACTCGGGCAAGGGTGCAGCGCTGCGGGACGGGCTGGACCGGGTGCTGCGGCAACTGGCCGAGGGGTTGCCGAGCCTCTTCCAGGGCGACGAGTTCCAGCGGCGGGCGGAGCTCTCCATCGAGGACCTCAAGCAGCGCCAGCAGGAGCTCATCCGCTCCTTCGAACGGCGGGTCAAGGAGGGGGGGTTCACGCTCGTACAGGTGCAGGTTGGCTCCCTCACCCGCCCGGAGATCCTGCCGGTGATTGAGGACCGGCCGGTGCCCCTGGAGCGGCTCCAGGCCTTGGCCGAGGACGGCAAGCTCGGCAAGGACAAGCTGGAGGAGCTGGAGGCGCGCCACGGGAAGCTGGCCGAGGAGCTGGGGCGGGTGTTCCACGAGGTCACCGGCCTGCAGCAGGAGATGGCGCGCCGCGTCGAGGAGGTGCGCCGAACGATGGTGGAACCCATCGTGACGGGCGCCCTCGCCGGGGTGCGGGCCGCCGTGGAGGATGCACGGGTGGACGCGTACCTCCAGGCGGTGAAGGAGGACCTGCTCGAGCACCTGGAGCTCTTCGCCCAGCCAGCGGGCGAAAACGAGGACCCGCTGCTGCGCTACCGGGTGAACGTGGTGGTGGACAACGGGGCCACCCAGGGGCGACCGGTGATCATCGAGACGGAGCCCACCCTCACCAACCTCTTTGGCACGGTGGAGGCGCGGCTGGCCAAGGACTGGCAATCCACCTCGGACCACACGCGGATCCGGGCGGGCTCCCTGCTGCGGGCCAGCGGGGGCTTCCTCGTGCTCAACGCCTTCGACACCCTGGCGGAGCCTGGGGTGTGGCCGGCCCTCAAGCGCGCCCTGCGCTACCGCCGCGTGGTGATCCGTCCGCGCGAAATGCTGTTCGCCATCACCGGGCAGGCCATCGCGCCGGAACCGGCGGATATCGACGTCAAGGTGGTGATGGTGGGGGACCGCGCACTGTACGACCTGCTCCACGAGCTGGACGAGGACTTCCGCAAGATCTTCAAGGTGCTGGCGGACTTCGACAGCGTCATGAAGAACGGGCAGGAGCAGGTGCGCGACTTCCTCTCGGTGATGGCCAAGATCGTCCGGGAGGAGCACCTGCCGCCCGTGGACCGCGGCGGGATGGCCGCGCTGGTGGAGGAGGCGGTGCGTCTGGCCGGCGGGCGCCGGCACATTTCCGCCCGTTTCTCCGACGTGGCGGACATCCTCCGCGAGGCCGCCTTCCTGGCGCGGCAACGCTCGCGCCGCAGCGTGGGAGCGGCGGAGATCCGCGCTGCCCGCCTGGCCCGGCGGGGGCGCCACTCGCTGCCCGAGGAAAAGCTCACGGAGCTCATGACCGAGGGGGTGCTTAACATCGCCACCGAGGGGTGGGCGGTGGGGCAGGTCAACGGCCTTGCCGTCTACGACCTGGGTTACCACGCCTTTGGGTTGCCGGGGAGGGTCACGGCGCAGGTGGCGCTGGGCCGGGAAGGGGTGGTGAACATTGAGCGCGAGGCGGGGCTGTCGGGGCGCACCCACGACAAGGGGGTGCTCATCCTGGCGGGGTTCCTGCGCGGCACCTTCGCCAAGGAGATGCCGCTGTCCATGAGCGCCTCGGTGGCCTTCGAGCAGTCCTACACCGACATCGATGGGGACAGCGCCTCGTCCACCGAGGTGTACGCCATCCTCTCGGCGCTGTCCGGGCTGCCCATCCGCCAGGACGTGGCGGTGACGGGTTCGGTGGACCAGCAGGGCCTGGTCCAGGCCATCGGTGGGGTGAACGAGAAGATCGAGGGGTTCTTTGAACTGTGCCGGCGGCGGGGGCTCTCCGGTTCCCAGGGGGTCGTGATTCCGGCGGCCAACGTGGCCGACCTCCAACTGGACCCGGAGGTGGTGGCTGCAGTGGAGAAGGGCGCCTTCCACGTCTGGACGGTGGCCTCGGTGGCCGAGGGGATCGAGCTGCTCACCGGGGTGCCGGCGGGGGAGCGCGGCCCGGACGGGCGCTACCCGGCCGACTCGGTGTTTGGGCGCTGCTCGGCGCGGCTTGCGGAGATGGCCGAACAGCTGCGCCGCTTCCGCGAGGTATGAGGGGCGCACGCTTGGGATCGCTGGAGGAGCCGAGCTCGGCAGGAGGGTCCAGGCCGTCCAGGGAGGACGTATGGGCAGGTGGGTAGGAACGGTAATGGCAGTGCTGGGGTTGTTGCTGCCTGCTGCCGCCCAGGCGCAGGAGTCGGCGCCGTCGCTCCTGGCCCGGGCGCGGCAGGCGTACGGGGAGCGGGCCAACGTGGCGCGCGCCCGAGAGGCGGTGGAACTGTTTGCTGCGGCAGCGGCAGCCGATCCGTCCTCCTACGCGGCACGCTGGGAAGGTGCCCGCGCCTGCTACTTCTACGGCACCTTCTCCCGCGAGGAGGCGAGCGATGCGGAGAAGATGGCCATCTTCGAGGACGGCGTGGCGCGGGCGCGCTCGGCCGTGGCCCTCGCTCCGGACGGTGTGGAGGGGCACTTTTGGCTCGGCGTGCTGCTGGGCGTCTTTGGCGAGGCGAAGGGGATTTTCAAATCCCTCTCGCTGGTCCCGGAGATCCAGAGGGAGATGGAGCGGTGCCTGGCGCTCGACCCGTCCGTGGAGGGGTGGGGACCGGACCGGGTGCTGGGGCGCATGTTCTTCAAGTTGCCGTTCTTCAAGGGGGGTGACAACGAGAAATCGCGCCTCCACCTGGAACGGTCCCTGGCCGGAGCCCCCACCAACGCCCTCACCCGCCTCTATCTGGCCGAGACCTTGAAGGCGCTGGGCAAGAAGCGGGAGGCGGTGGAGCAACTGGAGGCGATCCTGGCGCAGACGCCCGATCCCCGCTGGGCGCCGGAACACCCGTCCATCGTGGCCAAGGCCAGAGAGCTGCGGCGCAAGCTCACCTGAGCGGCTGCGGGTCCCTCTCGGCTTTGCCGCGAGTTGCGATGGTGGCAGGCCCGTAGGCTGCGTACCAGGCAAAGTACGCCGCGTAGAGCGTGGGCAGCGGCCCGCCGGCAGCAGTGACCGTGACGGTGCGCGGTCTCCTGCTGCTGACAAAGTTGAGCAACACCCCCTCCACCTGCTCAGTCCAGTGCCCCTGGTCGTCGGCCGCTTGCTCCACCAGTTGGAACGGAAAGGCGCGAAGGCGAGCACCGATGCGCACGGCCACCAGCGGCTCTTTCAGGGGATAGGCGGGGTGCGGCGGGAGGGGATCCACGGGGAAGCGGAGCAGGTCGGAGCCAAAGTAAGAACTGTACGGGTCGCGGCGGTACTCGCGCTGGAGGGCAGGGTCGGGACGGATCACCGTGGTATCGGGGTGGGCCTGGCACCAGGCTTCCCAGGAGCTGATGGCCAGGGGGAGAGGTTCGAGCTCTGCCCCCTCGGTCACCGCTGGACCCGTGACAGGGCGGAGCAGGAGCGGGCTCCAGAGGCTGCCCTGGGGGTCGTAGAGGAGGTGCCCCGAGTTGACCAGCAAACCGGAGACTCGCAACACCAACGTGCGGCTACCGACTTGCCGGCGAAACGCCACGGTGGTGGCAGTGAGGGGGGAGTGAGCCACGGCAATCGGCTCGCCCCCCAAAGTATCGTTGACCACTTCGTGCCACACGAGGAAGCGCAGGGGGTAGGCGCGGGCCTCGCCACCAAGCTCGAGGCCGGCAACCGGATCGCTGCCCAGCAGCAACTTGCTGCGGCCAGTGGCAGCAGCGAGGGCCGCGCGGCTGCTCACGGCCGGTTCGCACAGGGCAGGAAGCCCGTCCTTGGGCATGCCGGAGGCAACGATGCGATGCGCCGGCACGGCAGCGGGGGCGAGGGGGAAGCCGTAGGTGGCTGGGTTGGAGCCATCGCCGACAGCGCTGGAGCGGTGGCTGGCCAGGGCAGCGAGCCGCCAGACGAGAACCGCGGCCACGAGCCCACCGGCGGTGAGCAGCACAGCGCCCACCCCGCGCAGACTGGAGGTGCGGCGCACACCGCTCACGGCCGCGGGGCGCTCCAGGGGAGAGTGGCCGCCACGTGCACCGGGAAGCCTGGTATGGCAGGGCCACGATCCGCCACCATGAGGGCGAGGAGGAGCGGCAGGTAGGCCAGGGTGGCCAGGAAGAGCCGGCGCGCGTTCGCCTCGCTGCGCGAAACGGCCAGGCGCACCGCCTGGCGGGTGAGCCAGAACCCCAGGAGAGCGGCCCCGGCGGCAAAGAGCGCTCCCGCAAGACCCATGAGGAACGCTGCCAGGTTGAGGCCCACAAGCGCCAGGGAGTAGACGGCCGCAACCCGCCCGGTGATGGCGCCGCTGGGGTCCACGGCGGGGAGCATGCGGAAGCCGCCGCGTTGGTAGTCGTGGCGGTGCAGCCAGGCGAGGGCCAGGAAGTGGGGGATTTGCCAGAGGAAGAGGATGCCGCCCAGCACCCAGGCGCCAATGGGCAGGGAGTGGGTGGCGGCGGTCCACCCCATCATGGGTGGGAGCGCGCCGCAAATGGCGCCGGCCAGCGTGCAGGCGGGGGTGCGCACCTTGAGCGGGGTGTAGACCAAGAGGTAGACCGCCACCACCACCAGGCCCAGTGCCGCCGTCAAGCCGTTCACCCGGGCAGCGAGCAGAGCAAGTCCCGTTGCCGTCACGCCGGTGCCCAGGAGGGCGGCCTGCCCTGGCGAGAGGATCCCCGTCGGCACCGGCCGGGTGAGGGTGCGCTGCATGCGCGCATCGCGGCGCCACTCCATCGCCTGGTTCAGGGCCATGCTACCGGCCGCGGCCAGGGCTGTGCCGGCCAACGTGGGGAGCAGCAGGGGGAGGCTCGCCAGGACGGGGGAGGGGGTGGCAAGGAGGAAGCCCACCGCCGTGGTGACCACCACCAGCGCCACCAGTCGCGCCTTGAAGAGCACCAGCAACGTCGCCCCGATCCCGTGGCGATGGGGTGTTGGCTCCGTAGGCCCTGCGGAAGGTGTGGCCGTGCACTCCACCGCTTGCCAGAACCCGCGAAGTGTGCGGGAATTCCCGGGTGGCTGGCAGCTTTGCTGCTGCCGAGGAGGGAGCGTCTCCCATGCGCCGAGAGGGTTGGTCCGCGTACGAGGGGGTGCCGGTGGTGGCCCTGGGGAGTAGCGCTGCCATGTGGTTCGCTGGCTACCTCTGTCGCTTGCCGGGCAGCGCCGTGCCGGGCTGGGTGGTGGGTTCGATCCTGCTGCTCCTCCTGGCGGTGGGGGGTGCGGTGGCTTCCCGCACCAGCCCGGCCGGCTGGCGAGCGGCCCTGGGTGTGGGCTTCGTTGCGTCGTTGGTGAACCTGTTGGTGCTGGCCAGCGTGCTCGCCAGTGCCCCGCCCACCCAAGTGAGGAGCGCGGCGCTGCTGTGGGTACCGGCCTCGCTGCTGGCGGGGGCGGTGGTGGCTTGGTTGGGGGCTGCCGTAGCCGGGTGGCGGCGACGGGAGGTAGTGAGCGTCCACTGGAGTTCCGCCTTTGCCATGGTCACTGCGGCCGCCGCGCTGCTCGTCATCGTGGTGGGCGGCCTCGTCACCACCCACGACGCGGGTCTTGCTGTGGTGGATTGGCCCAACACCTTCGGCCGGATGATGTTCCTTTATCCGCTCTCGCGCATGACCGGGGGGATCTACTTCGAACACGCCCATCGCCTGTTCGGGGCGCTGGTGGGCCTGGCCACCGTGGGGTTGGCCGTCCACCTGTGGCGGCGGGAGGGGCGGGAGCTGGTGCGGCGGCTGGCGGGGCTCGCGGTGCTGGCCGTGATCGGGCAAGGGATCCTGGGCGGTTTGCGAGTTACCGGTCGCTTCACGCTCGCCACCGATCCCGCCCTCACCGCGCCCAAGCTGACCTTGGCCGCGGTGCACGGTGTGACCGCCCAGCTCTTCTTTGCGCTCCTGGTGGTGCTGGCGGTGCTCACCTCGCGGACATGGCGGGAACCGCTGCCCCCGCCGGTCCGCGCGGACAGCTGGTGGTGGGGGGTAGCCGTGACGGTGGCGGCGGTGGCGCAGCTTTCGCTGGGGGCGATGCTGCGCCACTTTGGCACCGGTCTCTTGACCCACGCCACCTTTGGGGCTGCTCTCTTTGGTTTGGCGGTGCTCGCCGGCACCCGCGCCCGGTGGCTGGCGGGGACGGTGCGGCCTTTGCGGCAGTCGGCCACGGTGCTGCTGGTGGTGGTGTCGGCGCAGGTGGCGCTGGGGATTGGCGCCTGGCTTGCCACGGCCTCGCTCCCCCCCGGCACGTCGGGCTCGGGGGCGGAGGTGCTGGTGGTGACCGCCCACCAGGTGAACGGCGCCCTGGTGCTGGGCGCCAGCGTCGCCACGGCCCTCTGGTGGGCCCGGGTGGGGGCCAAGCTGCGCCCGGCTGGTTAGCAGCAGCGCTGCGGCACGCCCTCGGGCACCTTGGGGGGGCCGAAGGCCTTGGGGGGGAGGGGAGCTCCCCGCAGGGTCGCGAGGCAACGGCGAGTCGAGTCCACGAGGATCACCACCACCGCCACCATCATGATCACCGTGAGGACAGCCTGCAGGTAGCCGCGGAAGGCGTTCCCCGGGGTGTGCGCCAGGGGCAAGAAGTTGGTGGTGATGTTGAGGAAGCCTGCGGTGAGCGTGGTCACAGCCACGAAGGCCATGGGGAGGGCCGTGATGGGTGCATACCGGACCTGACCCATGTTGACCAGGAAGGTGGTGGCCACCGCCAGCGCCACCGTGGCCAGGAGCTGGTTGGCCGTACCGAACATGGGCCAGATGGTGCGGATCGAGCCGGTGTAGATGAAGTACCCCCAGGACACCACGATCACCGTGGTGGTCAGGACCGAACCGGGCAGCCAGGCGGGGTTGCCCATGGGTTTGTAGTAGTTGCCCAGGAACTCCTGCAGGAGGAAGCGGGCCACGCGCGTGCCGGCGTCGATGGTGGTGAGGATGAAGAGTGCCTCGAACATGATGGCGAAGTGGTACCAGTACGACATCAGCGGCGCCATGCCCGGGATCGCCGAGAAGATCTGCGCCATGCCCACCGCCAGCGACACGGCACCCCCGGCTCTCCCCGCCACATCCTCCCCAACGCGGTGGGACAGCTCCGCTAGGTTCACCGGGTCGATGCCCAACTTGGCAAAGGTCTCGGCGGAGCAGTTGATGGCGTAGTAGTCGCCGGGGTGGAGCGAGGCGGCGGCAATCAGCGCCACCACCCCCACCAGGCTCTCCATGGCCATGCCGCCGTACCCGATCATGCGCGCGTCGGTCTCCTTGTCCAGCATCTTGGGGGTGGTACCCGAGGCCACGAGAGAGTGGAATCCAGAGATGGCACCGCAGGCGATGGTCACAAACAGGAACGGGAAGAGCTTGCCGGGAACGATGGGTCCACCACCGTGGATGAACTCCGTGACGGCGGGGAATTTGAGGTCGGGGTGAACGATGAGCACGCCAGCGATGAGCAGGAACACCGTGCCCACCTTCATGTAGCTGGAGAGGTAGTCGCGCGGCGCCAGGAGCAGCCACACCGGGAGAACCGAGGCGGCAAAGCCGTAGAGGCAGAGCAGCACCGTGAGCTCGTGGTGATCGAAGAGGAACCAGCTGCCGATGGGAGAACCGGCCACCCAGCGGCCGCCCACCACCGCCAGGATCAGCACCGAAACGCCAGCGAGGCTTGGCCCTTTGATGGATCCGGGGTGGATCTTGAACATGAAGAGCCCCATCACGATGGCGATGGGGATCGTCATGGCGATGGTGAAGGTGCCCCAGGAGGATTCGGCAAGGGCGTTGACCACCACGAGGCCGAGCCCCGCCAGGGCCACCACCACGATGAACAGCACCGCCACGCCAGCGGTGAAGCCAGCCACGGGGCTCACCTCGGCGCGGGCAATCTCCGGCAGGGAGCGGCCGTTGTGGCGCACCGACGCCACTAGGATCATGAAGTCGTGCACGCACCCAGCCAGCACCGCGCCGGCCAGCAACCAGAGGAGCCCCGGGGCATAGCCGAACTGCATGGCCAGCACTGGCCCCACCAGCGGTCCCGCGCCGGCAATGGCGGCAAAGTGGTGGCCGAACAGCACCCACCGGTTCATGGGCACGAAGTTGTGCCCGTCCCGAAACAGGTGCGCCGGCATGGGTCGTGCCGGATCGAGGGCCAACGCCTTGGCAGCGATGAAGGCGGAGTAGAAACGGTAACCCAGCGCCAGTACGCACAGGGCCCCGACCATGATGGGGAATGCGTTCACGCCGTCCCTCCCGGCGGTCGCAGTGGCCGCTGCGGCGTCATAGCACTCCCCCCAACCCTTTTCAAGGGGCACTGCCGCGCTGCAGCTGGTTGCTGGCGGGAACCGGGACGTGGCCCACGCCACGGTGGAGACGCCCTCCCCCGGGGCCTGGCCTGGGCCTACGCCTCGGTCACCGACCGCGCCACCAACGACCCCACCACGCTGGTGCTGCGGCGCTGAGCGGCCCGGGCTCGGGTGTGGCGCGCCGGGCCACTGGCAGCGGCGCTTTGGCTCGCATAGAATTTGCATCGAGCGCGAGGTGGGGTACGCCTCGGCGGGGCCGCTCGAAGGCGGAGAGGATGACCTGGAACTACAGCAAGAAGACGATGCAGCTGTTCATGGATGCGGTGCACGGCAAGCCGGGCACCCACATGGGCGAGATCGAGAACGCGGACGGCTTCGGCGAGCACGGTTCCATCGCCTGCGGCGACGCGTTGCGCTTCACCTTTCGGGTGGAGCGCCACCCCACCGACCCCACCCAGGACCGGATCGTGGAGGCGCGGTACCTGACCTTTGGCTGCACCTCGGCCATCGCTGCCTCGGAAGCGCTGTGCGCCCTCATCGAGGAGGGCCACTTTACGCCCATCGAGGCCCTCAAGATCACCAACCAGGACATTGCCAACTACCTGGACGGTTTGCCCAAGGAAAAGCTGCACTGCTCGGTGATGGGCGCCGAGGCCCTGGAAGCGGCGGTGTTCAACTGGGCGCAGAAGCGGGGGGTGGATCTCGCTGCCCTGGGCATCGACATCACCCGCAAGGAACAGGAAGAGGGGCGCCTCGTCTGCAAGTGTTTCGGCCTCACCGAACCGTACCTGCGGCGCAAGATCGTGGAGCTCAATCTGCGCTCCATTGCCGACATCACCCATGCGGTGAAGGCTGGCGGCGCCTGCATGTCTTGCCACCACGCGCCAGGGGGTCTCCAGGACCTCCTGGACGAGACGTGGGGGCGCCAGCCCACGACCCTCAAGCAGCGGCCGGAACCCCCCCTGGAGCGGTTCGTGGCCTCCATCACAGGCAACGGCCTCTCCCCCTACCAGTTCGCCAAGAAGGTGGAGCGGGTGCTGGACGAGAGCGTGCGGCCACAGTTGCAGCAGGACGGGGGTGACGTGGAAATCGTGGACATCAAGGACAACCTGGTGTACTGCCGCCTGGTGGGTGCCTGCGCCAGCTGTGTGGGCGCCACCCGTACCCTCAAGATGATGGTGGAGCAGGTGCTCAAAGATCGCGTCGACGAGCGCATCCGCGTCATTGCCGTCGACGAGCACTAGGGGGAAGCGTGCGGATCGTTTACGCGGACAACAACGCCACCACTCCCGTGGCCCCCGAGGTGGTGGAGGCCATGGCGCCGTTCTTCACGGAGGCGTACTTCAACCCCAGCTCGATGTACGAGGCGGCGCGGGGGCCAGCGGCAGCCATTGCTGCGGCCAGGGCGAGCATCGCCCGCCACCTGGGGGCGGCGCGCCCCGAAGAGATCCTCTTCACCTCCTGCGCCACCGAGAGCAACAACGCGGCGCTCGTTGGCGCGGTCCGGGCCAACCCGGAGCGCCGGCACATCGTCACGACGGCGGTGGAGCACCCGGCGGTGCTGGAGGTGGCCAAGGAGCTGGCGCGGCAGGGGCTGGAGGTGACGTTCGTGGGGGTGGACCGCCACGGGCGGCTGGACACCACCGCCTTCGTGAGGGCGCTGCGCCCCGGCCAGACCCTCATCGTTTCGGTGATGCACGCCAACAACGAGACCGGCGTGATCTTCCCCATTGCCGAGCTGGCGCGGATCGTCAAGGAGACCGACCCCCAGATCCTCTTCCACACCGACGCCACCCAGACCGCCGGCAAACTGCCCATCGACCTCTCGGGCGAGCTGCAGCACGTGGACATGCTCTCCTTTTCCGGCCACAAGCTCCACGCCCCCAAGGGCATTGGAGCCCTCTACATCCGCCGCGGCACCCCCTGGCACTCGTTCCTCATTGGTGGCCACCAGGAGGGGAACCGGCGGGCCGGCACCGAGAACGTGGCGTTCATCGTCGGGCTGGGGCGCGCCCTGGATCTGGTCATGGCCACCCGCGAGGAGGACGAACGCCGCATTGCGGGCTTGCGGGACCGGCTGGAGAAGGAGCTCACCGCCCGCATCCCGTCGGTGGAGGTGAACGGCTGGGAAGCCCCGCGCCTGGCCAACACGCTGAACCTGGCCTGTCACTTTGTGGAGGGCGAGGGGATGCTGTACCAGCTTGCAGCAGCGGGGATCTGCGCCTCCTCGGGCTCCGCCTGCACCTCCGGCTCGCTGGAACCATCCCACGTGCTGCGCGCCATGGGCGTGCCGTTCACGGCGGTGCACGGTTCCATCCGCTTCTCCCTCTCCCGCTACACCACCGACGAGGACATCGACCGCATCGTCGAGGTGTTTCCCACGGTGGTGGCCAACCTGCGGCGCCTCTCCCCCTACTGGGACGCGAAGCTCGACAAGCCACGCCCGGACGCGGAGGTCCTCCTCACCCAGGCCCTGGAGGAGCGTCGCCAGCGGCTTTCGGGCCCGCTGCAGCCGTCCTGAGCCTGCGGCCACCCCTGCCGTCATCCCGAGGCCGCGGGTTTTCACCTGCAGTCATCCTGAGGCCGCGCAGCGGCCGAAGGATCC
>JACADV010000059.1 GCA_013388425.1 Thermoanaerobaculaceae bacterium
ACCAAAAACAGGGCGAGCACCACCCCAACCCCACCGCGCCCGCTCGCCGACACCCCTGCCACGAGGGCAAAGAGGGCGGGCCCTGCAATCCCGGCCACCCGCCCCGACACATCGAAGAAGGAGAAGAACTCCGCCTCGCGCTGGGGCGGCACGAGTCGCGCGTAGAGGGAGCGCGAGAGTGCCTGGGCACCCCCCTGCACCACCCCCACCGCTGCCGCCAGCACCCAGAACTGCCACGCCTGCTCCAAAAACAGCGCGCCGACACACACCACGCCGTAGCCGCCCAGGGCCAGGAGAATCCCGTCCCGCGCACCGTGCCGGGCGGCAAAACGCCCAAACGCCAGCGTGGCGGGGATACCCACGAGCTGGGTGAGGAGCAGGGCGCCCAGGAGGTGCGGCAGGGGGATGCCCACCTCGGCGCCGTAGGCGGCCGCCATCTTGATGATGGTGCCGATGGCATCGTTGTAGAGCCAGTAGGCAAGGAGAAAGCGCCACAGCATGCGGTGCCGCCTGGCCTCGGCAAAGGTGGTGCGCAACCGCTCCAGCGGCCGGGCCACACCCCCCCAGGGCGGTTCCGGCACGAGGAGTAGGAGCGGCACCGTGAACACCGCCCACCACACCGCCGTGAACACAAAGCCCCACCGCAACCCGGTGGTGCCCAGGGCAAAGGAGAGTGCCGCCACCACCGCCAGCGCCACGCCACCGCCGGCGTAGCCGGCCGCGTAGCCCCGGGCCGAGAGGCGGTCCCAGCTCGAGGGGGGAGCGAGCCCTGGCAGCAGCGCGTCGTAGAACAGGTTCGCCCCCGCAAAGCCAGTGGCCGCCACCACGTACAGGAGGAGCGCTGCGGACCACCGGAGGGGGAGCACCAGGGCCAGCCCCGCCGTGGCTACGACCCCCACGCCGGCAAAGGCGGCGAGCAGCACCTTGCGCACCCCCCGCGCGTCGGCTAGCGCCCCCAGCGGCGGCCCCAGCACCACCCCCAGCGCCAAGCCGGCGGCAGCGGTCCACCCCCACGCCACGGTGCCGGCCGGGGCGCCCCGCTCGGCGTTGATCACCGACGCCACGAAGGGGGGGAGAACTGCCGTCATACACACCAGGGCAAAGGCGGAGTTCCCCCAGTCGTACAGGCACCACGCCCATTCCCGATACCGTTCGCCCGCCACCCGGCGAGTCTACCCCTGCCGGCTTGCTAGAATCCCCCCGTGCTCGCGACTCCCCTCCTGCTGCTCTGCCCTCTGCCGTTGGTGGCGCTCCCGCAGGAGGCGGTGATACCGGAAAACCCTGCGCCCCCCGCGGCGGAGTCGGTGGTCACCGGCACGGTGGAGGAGCTGCGCAAGGCCGAGATGCTGCTGGACGCCGACGCCATGGCGCCGTGGCTCGCGCATTCCTTCAGCTTCATCGAGGCTTCAGCCCGAGTGGCGGGGCAGTTCGCCTACTTAGAATCGCTGCGTCGCGCCCGGGAACGGGGGGACACCGTCCACCACCTGACCTTCGAGCGACTGCACGTGGACGTGTTCGGCTCCAGTGCCGTGGCCACCTACCGCTGGGCCAAGCGCTGGAAGGAAGCCGGCAGTCTGCACAGCGCCGAGGGGTGGTGCACCGACGTCTTCGAGTTGCGGGACGACGGTGCGTGGATTCTGGTGCACCGCCACCGCTCCAAGTGAGGGCCGCGTCCGCAGCGTCCCCAGCTGGCACCGTCACGGGTAGCGCACGGTGACCACGGTGTGGATCCCGCCGCGCAGGCGGTAGTCCAGCGACACCTCCATGCGCTTGGGCCGACACGCCGCCACCAGGTCCTCGAGAATCCGGTTGGCGGCGTGCTCCTGGTAAATGCCCACGTTCCGGTACGAGGTGAGGTAGTACTTCACCGACTTGAGCTCCAGGCACTCCCGGTCGGGAACGTAGCGCACCGAAAGCGTCCCAAAGTCGGGTAGGCCCGAGAACGGGCACACGCAGCTCCACTCGTCGCTCACGATGGAAACTTCCGCATCTCGCCCCGCGTACTCGTAGGGGAACGTCTCGAGGAGCCCCGGCTGCACCTTCTCCACCCCGTCGAACGGAAACGTCCTGCCCTCCGCCTTGACCATGGACCACCTCCGCCAGCTTCGCGCACCGCACCCCTCCAGAGTACCGGATGTGCTACCCCCTCGGCGGCAACCGTTTGACACGCGAGGGGGAGCCCCGTAGGATGCGGTGTGCGAGTGATGAGGGGATGGCGAACACAGAGGTCCAGCCCCACCCTGTCTTTGCCCAGCGGCTCGCCGAGCTGGCGGAGCAGCTCGAGCGGAGCGGGCAGCGCCTGGCCGCTGCCGAGCTGCTGGAGCTAGCCGCCAACCTGACCCCCAAGGGCGACGCGCTCCGGCAACGAGCTGCCACCCTGCGCGCCAGCGCCGCCGACGACACCCCCGAGCGTGAGTTCAAGCGGCGCAACCTGGAGGCCTCCCACGCCGTGGGGATGGCTCGCCTCTTCGAGGGGCGCAACGAGCTGGCCAAGGCGCAGGAGATGTTCGACCTGGCGAAGCTGCGGGCCCCCTTCCACTACCTGGCCTACGCTGGCGCCGGGTACTTGCACCTGCGGCGGCGCGACCTGCGCGCGGCCTTGGAAGAGTTCGTGCAGGCACGCCGCCTCAACCCCCTGGACCGCAAGCTGGCCGTGGAGTGCGCCCGCATTGCCCTGGAACTGGAGGACTACCCGGAGGCGCTTCGCCACGCCACCGACGCGCTCCTCCTCGCCCAGGGTGCGAGCGAAAGCGAGGTGGCCGCCGCCCGCCGCCGCGTGGATACCCTGGGCGATCTGTGCCGGATGTCCAAGGCCGAATTGGCCGAAGCGTACCGCCAGCGCGCCGCCGCCCTGCAACGGGCCTGCGAACACGTGGCCCTGTCCCGGGCGCGGCTCTTCTCGTCGTTGCGCTTCCCGGAAACGCGCTCACCCCGCGCAGCAGCGGCAGCCACCCGCGACGATCTCCTCGCCACCGCCCTCGAACTGCGCCGCTTCCGTGCTTTCCGGCACTTCACCGACGCCCAGCTCCTGCGGCTCGTCGAGACGGGCCGCCGCCTTACCTTCCGCCAGACGCAGGTGCTGCTGCGGGAGAGTCAGGAGGATCGGGACGTGCTGGTGCTGCTGCAGGGGCGGGCCCACGTGCTGCGCCGCACCCCGGTGGGAACCCAGCTCCTCGCCACCGTGGCGGCGGGAGAGGTGTTGGGCGAGGTCTCGTTCGTCGACCGCACACCGCGCTCCTCCACGGTGATCGCTGCCGAGCCGTGCCAGGCCCTCCACCTGCCGGCCCAGGAGCTGGAAGCTCTGGCCGCCGGGGACGACGAGCTGGGCGTGGCGCTGCTCTGGTGCTTCTGGCACTCCCTGGCCTCCAAGGTGCGCTCGGCCAACCACGCCATGACCGAACTGTTCACACCGGGCACACCGGTGCCGCGGGGGAAGACGGGCGAGCCGGGGGAGCGGGTCCACTTGGACGCCCAGGCCAAGGCCCAGGTGCTGCGGGAACAGGGGCTCTCCGCCGCCGAGCTACGGCTCCTGGCCGCCTACTCGAAGGAGGAACGCTTCCCGCCGGAGGCGCTCATCTTTGCCGAGGGGGAGCAGGGCGACAAGCTCTACATCGTGGTGGAGGGCCAGGTGCGCATCTCCCGGCGGCTCCTGGGCATGGGGGAAGAGGCCCTGTCCTTTGTGAGCCGCGGCGAGGTGTTCGGCGAGATGGCCCTCATCGACGACCAGCCGCGCAGCGCCGACGCCCGCGCCCACACGACGGGGTGCACCGTCCTCACGGTGGACCGGCAACGTCTGGAAGAGGTGCTGGAGATGGACCCGGACGCCGCCCGCCAGTTTATCGGCCTGCTCTGCCAGATCCTCTGCCGGCGCCTGCGGGCCATGAACGATCGCCTGGTGACCTGGCACCTCATGGCGGGGCACGAGTAGGCACCCCGTGCCAAACCGGGGCGCGGACGCACCGCCAGCGCGTCAACGCCCTGGGGTAGGGCTGACCTCGCCCGCGAGCGGCACTTCCACCACCCGCCCCGGCCACAGGAACCACAGCTCGAAGCGCGGCAGCTTGGCAAGACCCAAGGCGGCGGCCACCGCCTGGGCGTAGGCCGCCCCCTGGGGCCGGTAGAGGGCGGCGCGCGTTGCAATTTCCTCCTCTGTCTCCACCTCGTCGGTCTTGTAATCCGCCACCACGAGCCCACCCCCCGCCGGGTCCCGGTACAGGAGGTCCACGGAACCCGCCACGTACCCCACCGCTCCCCCATCCAGCGGGGGCGCCAGCAGGATCGGCATCTCCCGCGCGAGGACACCTCTAGCGATGGCTTCGAGTCGCTGGCCCAGGGGGGAGGCGGCCACCCTGCGGAAGAGCTCCCGGGCGCGCTCTCTGGCCACAACCAGCTCCTGCCCTGCCAGGAGGCGGGCGAGCTCCGCCTCCACCTGGCGCACTCCCGCCGTGGCGAGTTCGTGCAGGGGAGCGGAGAAGTCCGCCGCCTCCAGGAAGCGGTGCACGGCCGTCCCCAAGAGCAAGGCCCCGCGCCGCGCCTCCGCCCCGGGCAACTCGCCCGCTGCGCTGCCCATCGCCTCCCCCTCCTCCAGGAGCCGGTGCGCCTGGGCCGAGGCGGGTGTGGAGAAGGGGCGCGCCATGCGGCGGGCCGCTTCCCTCCGCCGTACGGCCAGGCTTGCCACTGCCGCCTCCACCTCGCCCAGCGACCGGCCCCGGGAACCTGGCGTCCGGGGTTTTCCGGCCGGAACAGCGGCTGCCGCCAGGACCGGGAAAACCCACCGCACGCCCCCTTCCTCGATCTCACCTGTGGGCGTCTGCGCCGCTGCGGAGAAGAGCTGCGCCAGATCGGGGTAGTCCTGCCGGCACCCCAGGAGATACGCCAGGGAGTTGGGCTCGCCAGTGCGGGGGCGCTCCGGCAGCATCCCCACCACCACCAGGCGGTCGCGCGCCCTGGTGAGGGCCACGTACGCGGTCCGCACCAACTCGGCGGTGGCACGGCGCTGGCGCCGCTGCACCACCTTCCCCCAGCCGCTGGAGGGCACGCCAAAGAGGCGGTACTCCCAGCGCCCGCCCACGGCCTCCGCGTCGTTGGCCGAGGCCACATCGCGCCGCACCCCGCGGTGGGTCTGCACCAGGTACACGTGGTCGAAATCGAGGCCCTTGGCGCGGTGGATGCTCATGACCTGCACCGCCTGACGGGGGTGGAGGACAGCCTTCTCCTCCGGCTCCGCCGCCTCCTCCCGCACCGCCGCCCGCAACTCCCGCACCAGCACCGCGGGGTTGTCCCCGCACGTGTCGAGGATGCGCCGCAGGAGCGCGAAAAACCGCTCCAGATTGGCCACCCGGAAGTGCCCCAGGTAGCAGGCGGCAGCGGTGGGTTCGAGGAGGGTGAGCTGGCGCAGGCGCTCCAGGAACACCCCCACCGGCTCCGAACGAAAGGAGCGCCGCAGCACCTCCAGGTCAGAAAGCGCCGCGAGGAGCGACTCCTCCCACCCACGCACCCGTTCGAGACCCGGCACCCCCGTGGGCAGCTCCTCCACCGCCCCGCGCACCGCCTCCTCCAGCTGCACCAGCACACCACCGTTGCCCGTTCCCAGGCGGGTCACGAGGGCCGGAAACCCCCGCCGCCACAGGGGCAGCCAGGCAGCATCGGGGACCCCCACGCAGGGGGAGCGCAGCCAGCCCACGAGGGCCACGTGGTCCGCCGGATCCACCACCGCCCGTACCAGCGAGGTAGCGTCCACCACCTCTCGCCGCCGGTAGTAGCTGCGGTCCCGGTCCACCACGTAGGGCACCCCCTCCTCGCGCAGGGCCGCGAGGTAGCCCTCCACGTCCGTCATGGCCCGCAGCAGCACCCCCACCCGCGACAGCTCCACCTCCCCCGCTTCGCTGCGCGTGCGGATGTCCCGCGCCACCGCCCGTGCTTCCAGCGCCAGCGCCTCGCCCGTTCCCCCTCGAACTGGCTTCCCCGCCGCGTCGGGCACCCACGACACCCAGAACTCCACCCGCGGTGGCCCTGCCGCACCTCCACCCTCACCCTCCCGGCGCCACGCCACCAGCGGTTGGAAGGCCGGCTGCACGCCCGGTTCCGCCGTCATCACGGGTGCCAGGCACCGCGCCACCTCGTCCAGCACCGGTTGCAGCGAGCGGTAGTTCACGGACAGCCGCATGACCTCGCCGCCTGCGGCCACGACGTCGCGGACGAACGCCTCGTAGGCTTCCAGATCCGCGCTGCGCCAGCCGTAGATCGACTGTTTGGGATCCCCCACCACGAACAGCCCTGGCCTCTCGCCGTCGGGCCCCTCCAGGGCGAGGATGCGGAAGATCTCGCACTGCACCCGGTCGGTGTCTTGGAACTCGTCCACCACGAGTTGCCGCAGCCTCGCCCGCTCCCGCTCTGCCACCTGCGGGTGCCGGCGCAGCAGCACCACGGCACCCGACAGCAAGTCGTTGAAGGTGAGAGCCCCCTGGGCGCGCAACCGCTCGCGGACGGTGTGCACGAGCGGCCCCCCGACCCGCCGCGCAGCGTCCAGAAACTCTGGTTTGAACGCGGAAAACAGCTCCACCAGCCCCCACACCGCTGCGGCGGCGGCCCGCACCACCTCCCTCCCCGCCCCCAGAGCGTCCTCCTCCCGCTGGCCGAAACCGCCCTTGGCCCACTGCCGCAGCCGCTTGCGCACCGCTGCCGGCACGCACGCCGCCACCGCAGCTGCAGCCCCCGCCGCGCGTTCGCGCTCGCTCCCCTCGAGCGACGCCACGCGGCGGTGCAGCTCTTCCAGAGCCTCCACCACCTCGCGAGCCACCGTGCTCTTGCTGGCCGTAGCCAGCTGCGCTCCCCCCCGCTGGGCAAAGGCTGCCAGCGCTCCCTCGAGCTCTGCCACCACCTGGGCCCCACGTGCTCCAGCCAACGGGTCCTCGGCCAGGGCTGCCGCTGGCAGACCGGCCTGCACGAGCTCCTCCACCGCTTCCGCCACCTCCTGGGGACCCACCCCGGCTGCCGCCAGGGCCAGCAGCTGGGCGTCGGCCCCGCTGGCCAGCGCCGCCGCGTAGCCCTCTTCCACCGCAGCCTGGACCACGCGTGCCGTGATGCGGCCGTCCGCATCCACCGCAAAGTCGGGGTGGATACCCGCCTCGTAGGGCCACGCCGCCAGGAGCCGCCGGCAGTACGAGTGGATCGTGGTGACCTGCAGACGGTCGAGACGCTCCAGGAGCGCCGCTGCCCGCCCCGCCACGTCTTCCCCCTCCCTCGCCACGAGCTCGTCGTCCAGGAATGGGGGTCGCTCCAGCGAGGCCAACTGCCCCAGCACCTCGCCCACCCGAGCTGCCATCTCCGCCGCTGCCGCCTCGGTAAAGGTGACGGCCACGATGCCGTCCAGCACCCGCGCAGCAATCCGCCAGGCATCGGTCCCTCCGCCCCCCCCACTGCGGCTCTCCTCGCCCTGCACCGCCTCCCGCCACCCCTGCCCCGTCGCCCACGCCACCACCCGGGCCACCAGCGCCGTGGTCTTCCCCGTCCCCGCCCCGGCCTCCAGGACCAGCGGGCGGGTGAATTCGGTTTGCGCCGCCCGGCGGGCGCGCGCATCTTCGGCCACCAGCTCGGCGGTGGCGGCCCCTGCCCTCACGCCCCCTCCTCCCCCTCGCCGCTCCCCCCTGCGCCCCCCTTGGGCAGGTACCACAGCGAGATCAGCAGCTCCTCCGGCCGGCTCGCTGTGCCCGCTCCTCCCCTGGCGGCCGAGTGCACCCACTCGCGAAGCCGCAAGCGCACCCCGCTTTCGCCCCGCAGGCACGCGGGCGCGACGAGGCAGTACGAGCACTTTCGCGGTTCCGTATCGCGATCCGGCTCCACCAGGCGCGGGAAGAAGACCCCCTCCTCCCACGCCCCCTGCACGGTTTCGACGGTAGCGCAGAAGGTATCGGCCACCCACTCCTCCCCAGCTAGCTCCACCACGCGCTCCGCGTCCTCGAGATCCGGCGCGAGGTACAGGTAGCGCCCCCGCCCGGCACGCGGCTCCGCCAGGGCGTAGGCGGCAGCCTGCAAGTAGTGGCCCGAGGCGATGCCCCGAGCGAGACGGTCGTGCCGCGTATCCCGCTTGACGCCGAGGTCTTGCGGGCGGCCGGTCTTGTAGTCGGTGAACACCACCCTATCCCCACAGCGATCCAACCGGTCAGCGCGGAAGCGCAGCGACTGGGGGCGCCCCCTCCCATCCACAGCCGATGCCTCCCCCTCCACCTCTACCCCGCACACCGCCACCGCTCCTCTACCCCACTCGCACGCCTGGGCCACGCCCAGGTAGGGACGGGCCACCTCCTTTAGGACCAACGGGAAACCGGGCCAGAGCAGACCAGCTTCGCGGGCGGTCAGTGCCGACACCTCCTCCAGCAGCGCGTCCAGCTCGTCCTCCTCCGGCCAGGGGACGGCCACCGGTTGACTGGAGAGCGCCTCGGCAAGGGAGCGGGGGAGGTGCGGCGCTGCTCTGCGGCACACCTGCTCCAGCACCCGGTGCACGAGCACACCCAGGAGCCGGGCGTCCACCGCTGGCACCCCCGCCAACGGATCGGGCGGATCGGCAAGGCCCAACAGCCGTTCCAGGAAGGTCTGCCAGGGGCAGCTCACCATCCCCGCCGCCACGCTGGCGAAGAGCTCGCCGCGGGGGTCGCCCAGGGCGGAGCGGGGTCCCACAAAGCCAAAGTACGGCCCGAGGGCGCGACGGCGGACCCGCCCCTCTGCCCCTCTCGGGTCGGGATCCCACTCCGCCAGGATGGCGGCCCGCACCCGGCCCAGCACCTGGGCCGGCACGCTCCCCTCCGGGCAAGCCTCCTGCCGCGCCAGGGCCAGGAGCGCCGCCAGGTGCTGGCGCTCGCCAGCCAGGCCTGCCGCCACCGCGTGTTCGAGGGCAGTGGCGGGGGTGGAGAGCCAGCGACGGCCCCCCTCCTCCCTGGGAGGCCAGTTGCCGGCAAGACCCAGCCTGAGCAGGAGGGGAGAGGGGGCGGCGGGCTTGCCATCTCCCCCCGTGGCGTGGAGGGTGAGGGCGACGCGGGGGCTTGCCGCCACCAGCTGGGCAAAGAGGTAGCGTTCCTCGTCCAACCCCGCGAGCTTGAGGGGCAGGTCCGGCAGGAGCAGCGCCAACGCACCGCGCAGGCGGTCGGGCAGCAGCGGGTCTTCGCGGACCGGGCGGGGGAAGAGGTCACGGTTGAGGCCCAGGAGGAACAGGTGTTCGAAGGTCCTTGCCCGCGCCTGCATGACCCCCAGCACCTGCACCCCACCCCCTGCGCCCCCCAGCGGCGCCCGGCCCGCCTGGGCCAGCTCCTGGGCCAGCAGCTCCACGAACTCCTCGCGCCCGAGACAAACGGTGGGAGGAACGTCCGCGCTCAGCTGGTCCAGCGCCTTCTCCACCGGATCGCTCCCGTCCACACCTCCACCTGCCGACCACCCCAGGCCCGTGGCCGCGAGCCGCCGCCAGCACTCCACGTGCACGGCCAACTCCCCTTGAGCCGGCCAGGCAGCAGCGCCCTGGCACCACGCTTGCGCCCGCCGCACCGCCTCGCGCAGCACGGCGCCGGGGAGCCGCTGGCGCAGCAGGGGGGCGGGACCATCCTCGCCGTCCGCGGGAGCTTCCCCCAGACCCCGGCGCAGGGGTAGCGGCAGGTAGCCACCCCCGTCCAGCAGCGGTTCCACCGCCAGGGAGGCCAGCTGGGCGAGCTTCCCCGCCCCGCACGCCCGCAAAGCGAGCCCCAGCTCGGCAGACTCCTCCCCACCGCCGGCCAGAAGCCAGGCGTCCACGCTCACCGCCTCCCCCCGCCGCAACACCTCCACCAGCGCCGCCAGCCGCCGCCCCACCGGCAGCAGCGAGCCGCTCGCCCCCTCGCTGGAGTAGGGGATCCCCAGCCGGGAAAAGTGCCGCTCCACCTCCATCGCCACCTCGTCCAGGTTGCGGCACACCACCCCGATCCGCTCCGGACAAACGCCGGCGTCGAGCAGCGTCCTCATCTGCTCCGCCGTCCAGCGCACCTCGTCGTCCACGCTCACGCCGGCGTAAACCTCCCGGCTCGCTGGTGGGGGGGTCTCGTCCCACACCTCCAGGGGGGCGTGCCGGGCCAGGCGTTCGCGCAGGCGCGCGGCAAACACCACGCCCAGGTCGGGTCGGGTGGGATCCGCGGGATCCGGGGGCTCGTCCAGGATGGTGGTGGTGGGGCAGCGGAGGGTGATCGCCTCCAGGAGGTCGGCGGCGAGCCCCGTGGCTTCGGCAAAGCCGTGCACCACGACGGCCCGCGCTGGCAGCACGCGCTCGGCCGCCGCGCGCACCAG
>JACADV010000009.1 GCA_013388425.1 Thermoanaerobaculaceae bacterium
ACCCGCCCCCCCCGGGGGGGCCCCCCGCGCCCCCACGAGCTGGAAGCAACGGGCGTGCCACGCGGCAGCGCGGCGCGCTCCGCCCCCGCCTGGGGCCACCCCGGCGCCATGCCCTGCCGGGGCGACGGGGTGTCCTCGCGGTACGACAGCGACCGGGAACGACGGCCTGGGTGGCTTGACAGCGCTGCTAGAGTGCCACCCCGGAGGAGCGGTGGGAGAGGCGCTCGTCGTCGTGGAGTCGCCGGCCAAGGCACGCACCTTGAGCCGATACCTGGGCAAGGGGTACACCGTGGTGGCCTCGGTGGGCCACGTTCGTGATCTGCCCCAGCACGAACTGGGCATCGACATTGCGGCCGGGTTCGAACCCGACTACCGGCCGCTCCCCGCCAAGCGCAAGGTGATCGCTGAGATCCAGACCGCTGCCCGCCGCGCCGCCCGCGTGCTTCTGGCCACCGACCCGGACCGGGAGGGCGAGGCCATTGGCTGGCACGTGGCGGAGTTGCTGGCCGCAAGCGGCAAGCCGGTGGAGCGGGTGCTCTTCCACGAGATCACCCGCAAGGCGGTGCAGGAGGCGGTGGTTCGTCCCCGCCCCATCGATCTCAACCTGGTCGCTTCGCAGCAGGCGCGCCGCATTCTCGACCGGCTGGTGGGGTACTCCCTCTCCCCCCTGCTGTGGGAAAAGGTGCGCCGCGGCCTGTCGGCGGGGAGGGTGCAGTCGGTCGCCCTCAAGATGATCTGTGACCGCGAGGCGGAGATCGAGGCGTTCGTCCCTGAGGAGTACTGGCACCTGGATGCCCGGCTGGCCGCAGCTACCCCACCCTCCTTCGTGGCCCGCCTCGCCAGGCGGGACGGCAAGAAGTTCCAGGTTCGGGACGGCGACACGGCAGCTGCCGTGCGGAACGAGCTGGAATCCGCCCGCTTCGTGGTGGCCAAGGTCACGAAGCGACGCCGCCTGCAGCGCCCCGCCCCCCCCTTCGTGACCGCCAAGCTCCAGCAGGCAGCGTTTGCGCGCTACCGCTTCCCCGTGCGGCGGACCATGCAGATCGCCCAACGTCTCTACGAAGGGGTGGACCTGGGCAGCGGCGAGCGGGTGGGTCTCATCACCTACATGCGCACCGATTCGGTGCGGGTATCCGCTGAAGCGCTGGCGGCGGTCCGGGAGCTGATCGAGGGTTCCTTTGGACGCAAGGCACTGCCGCCCAAGCCCAACGCCTTCAAGAACCGCTCCCAGGCGCAGGACGCCCACGAGGCGATCCGCCCCACCGACGTCACCCGCACCCCCGAGGCCGTGGCCCCCTACCTCGCCCCCGAGGAGCTGAAGCTCTACTCGCTCATCTGGCAGCGCTTCGTGGCTTCGCAGATGCGTCCGGCGGAGTTCGACGTCACCACCGTGCTGGTGAGCGCTGGGCGCTACGGCCTCCAGGCCCGCGGCGAGGTGGAGGTGGAGCCGGGGTTCCTGCGGGTGTACCGGGACGAGGAGACACCCCCGTCGGTGCGGGAGAAAAGCGAGGAGGAGGAGCCCACCGCCAAGCGGTTGCCGGTCCTCGCCGCTGGCGATCCGTTGCGGCTCGAGGAGCTGCTGGCGGTCCAGAAGTTCACCCAACCTCCCGCCCGCTACACCGAATCCACCCTGGTGAAGGCACTGGAGGAGAACGGCATTGGCCGCCCCTCCACCTACGCCCAGATCATTGCCACCCTCTCCGACCGCTCCTACGTGGTGAAGGAGAAAGGTGCCTTCGCTCCCACCGAACTGGGCAAGCTGGTGACGCGCCTCCTCACCGCCTCCTTCGGCAACCTCATCGACGAGCGGTACACGGCGCGGATGGAGGGGGAGCTGGACGCCATTGCCGAGGGGAAGCTGGCGTGGCGCGAGGCGCTCCAAGCGTTCTGGGCAGCGTTTTCGAGCGATCTCGAAAAGGCCCGCGGCGAGATGGCCTCGGTCAAGCACGTGGGGGTGGAGACAACGGAGCGCTGCCCCGTGTGCGGCAAGCCGATGACGCTGCGTTTCGGGCGGTTCGGCGAGTTCCTCGCCTGCTCCGACTACCCTCGCTGCCGCACCACCCGAGAACCGGGGGCGGCGGGGGGGAGTAGCGAGGCCCCCCCCTGTCCCAACTGCGGCGCCACCATGGTGCTCAAGCGCTCGCGCTTCGGGCCGTTCTGGGCGTGCTCCCGCTACCCGGAGTGCAAGGGGACGGCCAAGGTAGCGGGCCGGAGCACCAGCCCCAACACCCCGAGCGGTGTGACCTGTCCCGCCTGTGGCGAAGGGGAACTGGTGGAGAAGCGCTCGCGGCGCGGTCGCTCGTTCTGGGGGTGCAGCCGCTACCCCGCCTGCACGCACACGGTGGCGTGGAAGCCCATACCGACCCCCTGCCCGGCCTGCGGGGCGCCGTTCGTGGTGGAGAAGCGGGCGGGCCGCAAGGGCGTGGTGTGGAAGTGCGTGCGGGAAGGGTGCGGGTGGCAGGGGAGTGCGGGCGAGCGGGGGGAGGGGTGAGGGAGCCGCGGGGTCGAGGCGTAGCGGTGTGTGGCCTGCCAGGCGCTGCCTGGGCTCGAGGCCAGGCCGGAGATGACCGATCCTGAGGTTCGCGCGGCGGCGGTAACAGTGGTGGGTGGCGGGCTCGGTGGGTGCGAGGCCGCCTGGCAGCTGGCCGAGGCCGGCTTTTCGGTTCGCCTGCTGGAGATGCGCCCGACCACCACCACCGCTGCCCACCGCACCGGCGACCTGGCCGAGCTGGTGTGCTCCAACTCGTTCCGCTCCGACAACCCGGAGAACGCCGTGGGCCTCCTGAAGCGGGAGATGGAGGTCCTGGGCTCGCTGGTGATGGCCTGCGCCCGGGCCGCGGCGCTGCCGGCCGGGGATGCGCTGGCCGTGGACCGGACCCGCTTCGCGGCCGCCGTCACCCACCGCATTGCGGCCCATCCGCGCATCACCGTGGAGCGGTGCGAGGTGGAGACGATCCCCGCGGGTCCCGTCATCCTCGCCACCGGCCCGCTCACCTCGGCGGCGCTGCACCGCCAGCTGGAGAGCCTGCTGGGGGAGGGGTCGCTCGCCTTCTTCGACGCCATCGCTCCGGTGGTGGCCGCCGACTCCCTCGACACCTCGCGCCTGTACGCCGCCAGCCGCTACGGCAAGGGGGGCGGTGACGACTACCTCAACGCGCCCTTGGAGCGGGAGGAGTATCTGGCCTTCGTGGCGGCGCTGCGGGCTGCCGACCGGCTCCCCCTCCACGCCGCCGACCGGGAGGTGCCGTACTTCGAGGGGTGCCTCCCCATCGAGGTGATGGCGGAGCGGGGGCCGGACACGCTGCGCTTCGGACCCATGAAGCCGGTGGGGTTGCCCGACCCCCGGAGCGGGCGGGTGCCCTACGCGGTGGTGCAGCTGCGCCGCGATGACCTAGCCGCTTCCCAGTGGAACCTGGTGGGGTTCCAGACCCGCATGACCTTCGAGGCGCAGCGGCGCGTCTTCCGCCTCATCCCGGGCCTCGAGAACGCCCGTTTTGTGCGCTTCGGCACGCTGCACCGCAACACCTTCGTCTGCGCGCCGCGCCATCTGGACCGCTTCCTCCGCGTTAGGAACCACCCCGCCCTGCGGTTGGCCGGGCAGCTCACCGGGGTGGAGGGCTACGTGGAATCGGCCGCCATTGGCCTTCTGGCGGGACTCTTCACCGCCTGCGAGCTGGCGGGGGGAGAGGCGGTGCCCGTTCCGGGTTGGACCGCCCACGGTGGCCTCCTCCGCCACCTCACCGAACGCCCGCCGCACCGGTTCCAGCCGGCCAACGTGGCCTGGGGGCTCATGGCCGACCCGCCCCTGCCGCTGCCGGGCGCCAAGCGAAAGCGCCGCGCCGCTGCGGCTGCCTTCGCCCTAGCGGAAATCCAGCGGTGGCGCGCCTCCCTGCCCCTGCCACCACCCCCGCGCTTGGCGGCGGAAGGACAGGAGCGCTGCGAGGGGGATGCCACGTAGAATGCTCCCATGCCGTGGCGGGTGGAGGAGTTCACCGCCTATCTGCGCGACGAGCGCAACCTCTCGCCGCACACCGTGCGCGCGTACGAACGCGAGGTGAGCACCTTCATCGGTTTTGCCCGCAGCGAGATGGAGTGCGCGGGACCGGAGCAGGTCCCGCCCGCGGTGGTGCGCGCGTACCTGGCCCACCTCCACACCAGGCGCCTGGCCAAGGTGTCGATGCAGCGGGCGCTGGCAGCCCTGCGCACCTACTTCCGCTTCCTGGGTCGGGAAGGGGCCGTGGAGCTGAACCCCGCCCGCCTGGTGCCTACCCCCCGTGCCCCCAAGCCCCTGCCGCAGGTGGTGGAGGCAGGGCAGCTGGCCGAGCTCCTGGAGACCGTGCCGGACACGCCCACGGGGCGCCGGGACCGGGCTGCTCTCGAACTCCTCTACGCGGCGGGTCTGCGCGCGTCGGAGCTGGTGGGGCTCGACCTGGAGGATGTGGACCTGTCGCGGCGGCTCGTGCGCGTGCGCGGCAAGGGGGGCAAGGAGCGGGTGGTTCCCTTTGGCCGCCTGGCGGAGGAAGCCATCCGTCGCTACCTGCCGGTGCGGGCAGAGTGGCGCGCGCACGCGGCTGCCGTGGCGAGCGGAGAGCCGCTCTTCGTGAATCGCCGGGGGAGCCGACTCTCGGACCGTTCCCTGCGGCGCCTCCTGGATGCGGCGGTGGCGCGGGTGGCGGCGCTCCACCACCTGCACCCCCACGTGCTCCGCCACGCCTTCGCTACCCACCTCCTGGAGGCGGGGATGGATCTGCGGGCCATTCAGGAACTGCTGGGCCACGCTTCTCTCTCCACCACCCAGCGCTACACCCACCTGGACCTGGCCCACCTCATGGAGACGTACCGCAAGGCACACCCCAAGGCGTGAGCACCCTCTCCCTGCCCTGCTCGAACGAGTCGCTACCCGGACAACTGTGACAACAGTTGCCGAACTCTCAAACCTGCCTCATCGTGCACCTCCCCGAC
The DNA here is from genome assembly GCA_013388425.1 of Thermoanaerobaculaceae bacterium. Classification (GTDB taxonomy): domain Bacteria; phylum Acidobacteriota; class Thermoanaerobaculia; order Thermoanaerobaculales; family Thermoanaerobaculaceae; genus JACADV01. The sequence goes on from JACADV010000009.1 coordinate 4,963, forward strand.
CGTGGCGCCCACGACGCCCAAGCTCGTCAGCTCAGACGCCCCGCAGCCTTGCCTTCGTCCTCAACTGAGGTTTTCCCGCTGAGGGCGCGCAGCGGCCGAAGGATCCCGTCACTCCTGGAGCGCTGCGTTGTGCGGAGGGCTGCCGGCATTGTCGAGACCCTTCGGCGCTGACGCGCCTCAGGGTGACGGGGGAGTACTGCAGTCATCCTGAGGCCGCGCAGCGGCCGAAGGATCCCGTCACTCCTGGAGCGCCGCGTGCGGCCGGGATGCCTACCCCGAGGCTGCGCTGTTGCGGGCTGGCTGGTCGTGGCGGGACACGCCCAGGAGGGGGGCGAGGTAGGCACCGGTGAAACTCTGCGGAGCAGCGGCCACCTCCTCGGGTGTGCCCGCGGCCACGATCCGGCCGCCCTCGTCGCCGCCCTCGGGGCCGAGGTCGATGATCCAGTCCGCAGTCTTGATCACGTCCAAGTGGTGTTCGATGACGACCACGGTGTTGCCCCGGTCCACCAGGGTGTGGAGCACAGAGAGGAGTTTCTTGACGTCGTCGAAGTGCAGGCCGGTGGTGGGTTCGTCGAGGATGTACAGCGTGCTGCCAGTGGCGCGCCGGGCGAGCTCGCGGGAGAGCTTGATGCGCTGCGC
>JACADV010000044.1 GCA_013388425.1 Thermoanaerobaculaceae bacterium
GCTGCGCCGCGACGACGGGCGGGCGTGCCTCGTTACTGGAGAGCGGGGGTTCCGTCAGTCACCCCATGACCCCCTCGTGGATCCCGCCATCGTCACCACCTACAACCTGGAGACGGGACTCCTGCTGGAGGGGTATGCCACCCCCGGGGGCGGGGGCCGGCGGCCGCTGGTGGTTCCGCCCGTGACCATCGAAGGGATGAGCGCGGAAGCGTACCGCGCGGCCGCTACCCCGTTTGGAGAACTGGTTTCCATCGATCCGCTGGAGCGTTTCCGGCTGGAAACCGACCCCGAGGTGGTGGAGCCCCGCGTGGTGGAGCTCATCGCCCCCATTGGCAAGGGCCAGCGCTGCCTCATCGTGGCTCCCCCCAAGGCGGGGAAGACGGTGCTCCTCCAGCAGCTGGCCCACGCCATTGCTGTCAACCACCCCGAGACGATCATCTTCGTGCTCCTGGTGGATGAACGGCCGGAGGAGGTCACCGAGTGGAAGCGCAGCGTGGTGCGCGGCGAGGTGCACGCCTCCTCTTCCGACGAATCCACGGAGAGCCACATCGAGATTTCCGAGATGCTCCTGGAGCGGGCGCGGCGGCTCGTGGAGATGGGGCGCGACGTGGTCATCTTCATGGACTCCCTGACCCGCATGTCGCGGGCCTACAACAACCAGCAGAAGGGATCCGGGCGCATCCTCTCGGGCGGCATCGACGCGCGGACGATGGAAAAGCCACGCCGCTTCTTCGGGTCCGCCCGCAACATCGAGGGTGGGGGTTCCCTCACCATCATTGCCACCTGTCTTGTGGATACCGGCTCGCGCATGGACGAAGTGATCTTCCAGGAGTTCAAGGGCACCGGCAACATGGAGATCACGCTCACCCGGGAGCTGTTCGAGCGCCGCATCTTCCCCTGCATGGCCATTGCTGAATCGGGCACCCGCAAGGAGGAAAAGCTCTTCACCCCCGAGTAGGTGGAGAAGGTGCGCCTCCTCCGCCGGGCCCTGGCGCCGCTGCCGGCAGCGGAAGCTATGCAGGCCCTCACGGCAAAGCTGCGGCAGCTGAAGACCAACGCCGAGTTTCTGGCAAGCATCAAGGCCGGCAACGGCCGGTAGAGTCCCCACCCACCCCCAAAAAAACGGCCCACCGCGAGGGTGGGCCGGTACAATCCAGGGAAGTGCCCGACTAGAACTCGACCCGGAAGCCGAACTCGTAACGACGCGGCGTCTGCCAGGTATCGGCCTGTCCGAGCTCGTAGTTACCGCACCCGCCGTCCCGCTCGCACACACCCACCACGTTTTCGGTGTTGAGCACGTTCTGCACGGCGAGGATGAGCTGCAGATTGGCCGGACCCACCTGGAGTCCCTTGGAAACCTGCAGGTCGAGCTGGTAGTTGTCCTCGCCGCGACGGCTGCCGCGCGGCTCCAGGAACTCGGTGCCGTAGAGCGGCGAGGTGAGGTCGCGGTAAGGCGCCCAGGCAAAGGCCGACGACCAGAACGCCTCGAGGCCAACGATGACTTGGTAGGGGAGCAGGACGTAGCCGTTGAGCTTCACGCGGTGCCGACGGTCGTCGGAGAGGTAGCCGTAGGTGTTGGTGTAGTGGTAGGGGTAGATATCGAAGTCGGTACCAGCGTTCTGCGTGTACTCCACGTTACCCTGGGACTTGGAGTAGGTGTAGGAGGCGAGGACGTGCAGCCAGCTCTTGGCGCGGGTCTCGAACTTGAGGATACCGGCCTTGTAGTCGCGCTTGAGGCCAGGGATGTTGGTCATGATGTAGTAGTCGCAGTCGCTGTCCGCAGCAGGAGTGGGCACGTTGCCGTTGCAGGTGTCCTCCAGGATGTCCTTGGTTGCCTTGTCCACGTAGGTGACCTCGATGGAGGTACGGGCAAAGAGCTCCCGCTCGTAGCCCACGATCAGCTCGTCCGCGTAGGTGGCACGGATATTCGGGTCGATTTCGTTGGGCGCGGAGGAGAACACGTTGCGGGGGTTGAGCCACCACCCGGCGGGATCCCAGCTGTCGGGACCAGCCTGCCAGCGGTAGCCGCGCGACTCACGCGCCGCCACGTAGGCCTTGCAGGCGTCGATGTCGCCGAAGAACGTGGAGCAGGACAGCCACGCGCTGGTGGGCTCCGTGGTGGTGCGGGCAAAGCTGGGCAGCGTCAGGGCGTTGGGGTGCATGAAGCGGCCCCACGACATCTTGGCCACGTTCTTGGCATCGCCAGTGATGTCCCAGGCGAGGCCCACGCGCGGCTGCACCTTGTCCATATTGCCCACTTCGCTGCCATCGTTGGTGTTGTACTTCACGCCGTCCCACCGCACACCCAGCTTGAGGGTCAGGTTCGGCAGGAGCTTCCAAGCATCCTGGAGGTAGGCGGTGCGGAGCGTACCGGTGTAGTCCTGGGCGCCGCTGTCGGGGCTCTCCCACATGGCGAAGGGGATGGGGGTCATGTCGTTGGGGGGATCCACGGTAATATCCTCGTAGTAGAACCCGCCGCCAGTGGTGAAGTTGTGCGACCAGAAGGTCATGTCCGAGTACTCGACGCCACCCTTGAACTCGTGGGAACCGAGGAGCTGATCCACGAAGTAGGTGAGGTTCGCCTTGTACTCGTCGCGGTCGCGAGTGGAGTACTGCGCATTGTCGTAGTTCCCACTCCACAGACCCGTATCGTCGTTGTAGTGAGCCACCGCGTCGAGGTTTCCGGTCTGGGGGTAGGAATCCAGGTAGGAGCGGTAGAACCCGGTCTGGAAGCCAAAGAGCAGGGCGGGGGAAAGGATTCCGGAGAGTTCCCCCTGGTAGATCTTGCCGCCCTGGGTCTGGAAACGGGTGGTTTCCGGCGTGCGGTACTGCGAGGCGTTGGCGTTGTCGATATCCGCCGGATCGCCGGAAATCTTGCCGATCACCCGCCAGTTGGGGTTCACCTGCCACGTCACCTTGCCGATGTAGTTCTGACCCTTGTAGGAGCGGGTGGTGGGGGAGAGGTTGGGCGTCAGGTCGGAGGTGATGTCCTCGTAGGAAGCGAAGAACCACACCTTGTCGCGGAGGATAGGCCCACCGAGGGTGGCCGACGGATCCACAAACTTCACCTCTTGGGTGTCGGCGTCGAAGTGGTCGCCCGAGGAGTAGAAGGAATCGGTGCGGTAGCGGATATCGAAGGTGCCGGAGAAGGTGTTGCCGCCGGACTTGGTGATGAGGTTGACGACCCCGCCGGTGGCACGCCCGTACTCCGCCTCGAACCCACCAGTTTGGAGCGAGATTTCCTGGATGGCGTCGAAGTTGAAGTTGGTGCCAAAGGTGGCCGTCACCGGGTCGGTGGTGTCAAGACCATCCACGTAGTAGGCGTTCTCCCCCACCGTGGAGCCGAACACGTTGGGGTTGCCCCCTCCGACCACGCCTGCCGCCTGGCTCAGCACGTTCTGGTAGGAGCGGTTGGCGGAACCGATGGCGGCGTACTTCAAGTAGTCGGCGGTGAAGTTTTGCGCGGTCGAGACCTGGCTCGGGTCCACCACCGGGGTCTCGGCCACCACGGTGATCTCTTCACCAAACTTGGACATGGGCATTTGGATGTTGAGCTCGGTGGTGCGGTCGAGACGGACCTGCACCTCGCTGCGCTCCTGGGTCACGAACCCCGAGAGCTCGGCCTTCACCGTGTACATGCCCGGCGCGATGGCCGCAAAAGAAAAGCTCCCGTTGGCATCGGTCACCGCCATGCGCGCGCCGCCAATGAGCGCTGGCGATGCGATGGTGATCGTGACGCCGGGAAGGGGTTGGTTCTGGTCGTCCACCACGGTGCCGCTCAGGTTTCCCGTGGTGCCCGCCCAGACCGGCGCCCCGCACAGAATGCACAGGACACCTGCCAGTACCAGTAGGTTGCGCCTCATCTCTTCTCCTTTCTCCTCTCGTGCCCCACGGCACGAAGTTCGTTGCCGCCGCCGCGGGCCCACGCTGCCCTGGCGCCGCAGCGGGCGAAGTATACGGCAGTTCCCCAATGCAACCACAAGGCCGAGGACAACGCCCTCACGAAACGGCTGGACCTCTCCCCATGTACATTCTCTTGGGCTGGTGTTCGGATATCCGAACACCCCGCGCCTCAGCGCGAGCGGGTGAGGTCCACCCGGATGGTCACCGTCACATCGGTCTTGACTTTTACGCCCCCCTTGGTGGCCGGCTTGTAGCGGTACTGTTTCACCGCGGCCACGCACGCCTCGTCGATCCCCAACCCCTGGGTGGGGAACCCCCTCAAGACCTTCACCTCGTCCACGGTCCCCCGCTCGTTGACCGTGGCCTGCAGGATGACCATCCCCTGACCCGTCTTGGCCATCATAGCAGCGCGGGGGAGCTGCGGTTTTTGCGTCACCAGCTCCTGGGGTGGCGTGTCCACCTGCGGGAACGGCACGTACTCCCCTTCGCGCACCTGGCCAACCGCGGAGGTGGCGGGAAGGGCCGGCGGCGGGGCCTCGGTGGGAACCACGCGGGCCGGTTCAGTGGCCACTGCCGCCGGGGTAGGTGTGGCTGTCACCACGGGACGCGGCGTGGGGGTGGGCAGCTCCGGGGAAGGCACCACCGGCGCCACTGTCGGCCGCACACCCGTCACCGCCGCCTTGGCGCTCTCCTCGCGCAACCGCTGGAGTTCCGCCTCGCGCTGGCGTACCTCGGCCTCGCGGCGGGCCACCTCTTGCCGCAACTCCTCCTGCCGGCGCTCCTCCTCGGCAGTGAGTTTCTTGGCACCACCTCCCGCCGTCTTGGCCTGTTCCGCGAGCTGGTTCCGCAGCGCCTCGGTTTCTTTGCGCCACTGCTCCAGCTCCTGCTCCTTCTGCTTGAGCACCTCGGCTACCTGCGAGCTCACCAGTTCGGCCAGCATGCGCCGCTGGGCCTCCTCGTCCACCTTCTGCGGCGCGGGCCGGCCAAAGAGGAGGAAGGCAATGACGGCCAGGAGGACTGCCACCCCGCCCACGGCCACGTAGAGACCGACCCGGCTCGAGGGTGCGGTCGCCGCGGCTGCCAGCTCGGCACCGGCACTCTTGGGGGGCTTGTAGTACGGGGTGACATCGATGGTCTTTTCGCGCTGCAGCTCGCGATCTTCCTCTTCAATGTCCTGGCGGAACATCCGGTCCATGAACAGGGCCAGGTTGAAGGTGGTGGGGGAGTAGGCCCCGCCGTAGAGCAGCTTTTCCAGGTCACGTTTGAAATCGGCGGCCGAGGAGTAGCGATCCTCGGGGCGCGGCGCCAGGGCCTTGCGGAGAATGGCAGCAATGTCGTCGGGGATCGGCCCCTCGTCCAGGTGCAGCCGCGGCTCGGCCAGCACGGCCGCCCGCGCCTGGGGGTCGGCGGGCAGGGGGGTGCCCGAGAGGAGCTGGTAGAGAATCGCCCCCAGGGAGTAGACGTCGGAGCGACGGCTGGCGTGGAGCGTGTTCACCACCTCGGGCGCCAGGTACGGAGCGGCCATTTCGTACACCGCCGTGCGGTCCAGGTTGGCCAATAAACCCCGGCCAAGCCCAAACCCAGCCACCTGTGCTTCCCCGTCGTTGCCCACCATCACCATGTTGGGAACCAAGAAGCCGTGGATCAGCGGCTCGCCGCCCACCTCCACCGCCAGTGCCGCGGACAGGCCAGCGGCAATTTTCTCGGTGATCAGGAGCGCGTTGTCAATGGCGACGGGGAACTGCTCCTTCTCGACGCGGGCGAGCAGCTGGTCCAGCGGCTGCGCCGGCACGTAATCCCAGGCGAGGTAGGGAATCTCGTCCTCCGTGCCGAAGACCGGCCCGCGCACGACGTTGGTCGCCTTGAAGAGCTGGTTGATCTCGCCAACCGCCGCCGCCTCGCTCTCCAAGGCAGCCCGATCCAGACCGATCGAGTCGAACCGACGCAGCCAGACGATGCGCTTGAAACCACCCCGCTCCATCTCGCCGGCGCGCCACAGCGAGCCAAGCCCATCCTGAGCGCGCTGTTTGAGGAGCAGGAAGTTGCCGTACGTGCCGTATGACGTCGCCATGGCCAAACCTCCCCCGACCACCACGCAAACCCTAGCATCGACAAGAACTCAGGTCAACGATGTCAAGCCCCCGCGGCGCCTCGAGGCGAACACGTCCTCCAGGAGGATGGTGGCGGCCACCCCGTCCACCAGCGCAGGCCAACGTCGCCGCGGCACTCCCGCGGCCCGCAGGCGCGCCTCCGCCTCGGCGGTGGTACCGGTCTCGTCCACAAGCACCAGGGACAGCTCCGGGAACTGGCCGAGGGCTCGCGCCACCGCGGCGACCCGCCGTTCGCCCCGGCTCGTACCGCGGCGCGTGCGCGGCACCCCCAGGGCAACAGCCCCGCACCCTTGCTCCGCCGCCAAGGCAGCCACCCGGTGTGCCAGCTCCTCGGGAGAGGCAAAGGGGAGGGGGTCTAAGGCAGTCACCACCCCTTCCGCCTCGTCGCCCACTGCCACGCCCACCCGGGACGCCCCCACGTCGAGACCCAGCCACCGCATCTCGGGGTCGAGCATACCCGAGCTCGGGGGGCCAGCTACAATGACGGCACCTTGGGAGGGTCGGTGACGCGTTCCCCACACTCGCTCGGTTCGGCCTACCCACTGCGCAGGCAGAGGGGAGCCCGCCCTGCGCTGCACACGGCAACGGCTCTCCTGGCCCTGGTGGCCGTGGCGGTGGGGGCGGGATGGATCGGGGCAGCGGAAGAGGCGGAGCAGCTGGTCAAGCTGGAAGCCCTCAACCAGCAGTGGATCCAGGATCAGGTCTGGTGTGGCACCACCGACGTGAAGATCGCCTACCAGGACGTGTCGCTGCGCTGCGACGAGATCGAGGTGGACCTCGCCACCATGGGGGTGAAGGCCGCCGGCAACGTGATCATGGACCAGGGCAACGTGCGCATTGCCTGCGAGCGCCTCGAGTTCGACCTGCGCGCCAAGGTTGGCAGGTTTTACGGGGTGGACGCCTCCTTCCCACCGAGCTACCGCTTCCGGGGCCGGGAGCTGGAGAAGCTGGACGAGACCCACTACCACGTCGTGGACGGTCTCTTTACCAGTTGTTCCCTCAGCGAGGGGGAAGCGCCGCCCTGGAGCATCGAGATCCGCGAGGCGTCCTTCGAGATCGAAGGGTACGGTCACTTCAAGGGTGCGGCCCTGAAGGTGCGCGGCGTTCCGATCTTCTACACCCCGCGCCTGCTCTGGCCGGTGAAGCGCGACCGCGCCGCCGGCATGCTGGTCCCCAACGTGGGGTACAACGACCGGCGCGGCGCGTACCTGGGTAACGCCTTTTTCTGGCCCATCTCGCGGTCCCTCGACACCACCACGTACCTGGACCTCTACTCCAAGGGGTACGTAGGCGTAGGGCAAGAGGCGCGTTGGACCCCTGCCGAGAACGCCCAGGGAGAGATGCTGGCCTACGCCATCCGCGACCCCTCCAGCAACGACTGGCAGTGGAAACTCCTGGGCAAGTACTCGCAGCTCTTCGCCGGAGGGTACTCCCTGAAATCCGAGATCAACGACGTCTCGGACCTGGACTTCTTCCAGCGGTTTGAGCGCACCTTCGACCAAAACGCCATGCGGACCCTCTTCTCCTACCTCACCTTGACGCGCTCGTGGGGGCCACAGACGCTCAACGTGCGCGCCGACCACCGCGAGACCTACTTTTCCTCTGCCACCAGCGCCACTGCCGTGGTGATGGAACGGCGCCCGGAACTGGAGTACCGCCTGCGTTCCACGCGCCTTGGCCACTCGCCGTTCTACCTCACCCTGGTGGGCGTGGCCGACCAGTTCCGCGTCGAGCGCTCCGCCACGCTCATCGGCACCTACGGTCGGTTCGACCTGTTTCCCACCGTCTCGCTCCTCACCCCCGGGCTGCCCTGGCTCAACCTCACCCCCAGCGTGGGGGCTCGGGCGACGTACTACACGGCGCAGTACAGCAGCAACCGCACAACCCTCGTGGATGAGCCCATCACGCGCACCTACGGCACGGCGGGCCTGTCCGTGGTCGGCCCGTCGTTTTCCCGCATCTGGACGGGCCAGGGCGTCAAGGTCAAGCACCTCCTCGAACCGCGGCTGGAGTACGCCTACGTCTCCGACCCGGGCGCCGTGGCGAGCATCCCGCTCTTTGACGAGAAGGACTCGGTGCTGGTCACCAACCGCCTGCGCGCCTCCCTAGCCAACCGCCTGTTCGTGAAGCGTGGGCAGGGGGCCGGTCGCGAGGTGGCCACCTTTGAGATTACCCAGGAGTACTCCTTCTCCGACCTCCTCACCTTCCCGCGCAGCGGCTTCGAGGGGAGCCGCCGTGGGCCGCTGGGGCTGTGGCTGCGCACTAGTCCCACCCAGGGCACCACCGTGGATGCCCGAGCGGAGCTGGACGCCGTCACCAAGAAGCTGCGCAGCACCGCCCTCTCCACCGGTATGTCCCTCCCCTCCACCCAGGTGAATCTCACCTGGTACTCCAGCTACGATCCGGTGAGCGGCGCCACCACCTCCTCGCAGTCGCGCCTGGGGCTCGGGCTCGGACCCACCTCGGCCCCCTGGCGGCTCGATGCCAGCGCGGCCTACGACATCCACCGGGGGAAGCTGTTGGAACATCGCTACGCGTTGCGCTGGCGGGGGAGCTGCTGGACCGCCTACCTGGAGTTCCGCGACTACCGCATCGAGCCGTACCGTACCCGCGACTACCGGCTCGCCATCGACTTGACCGGCCTCGGCACCTTCCTGGACGTGCATGGCCGCACGGGAAGTGGCGGCCTCTGAGGGTCCGGTCCACCCCGACGCCGCCCTGGCCGGCAGCAGCGGGGCGCGGTTGCAGGGGGGCTGGGGGTAGTGTACGCTACGCACCCAGCCAGGTCGGGGCGTAGCTCAGCCTGGTAGAGCACACGGTTCGGGACCGTGTGGTCGGAGGTTCAAATCCTCTCGCCCCGACCACCCCTCCTCGCCCGCCCTGCAGGTGGCATGGAATTCGCAGAACCCACCTCCGTGCCGATGCGCTGCCCCACCCGCTCCCCTTGGCGCGCTGCTACTCCAGTGCCTGCTGCCGCTCCCCACGCCCAAACGCCGGCCCGCCTGGCCGGCAGAGCACCTGCCAAAAGGGCACGAAGGTGCGGCTCGCTGGCACACCGCCGCCTGGGGCGCTACCATGCGCTGCTTGAAGATGCGTTCGCCCTCCTCGGGCGATGGGTGGCGGGAACCTTCGAGAGAATACAGACCCGCGCCGCCACGAGGGGGCGCGGATGGGAGAAGCGATGAAGAACGTCCACACCACCTTGACCGTCGTCGTGCTCGCCGCCGTGGCAACGGTGGCAAACGCCCCGGCACAGAGTGCACCGGCGACCCCTCCCCCTGCCGACGAGCTGATCCGCAAGGCCTGCGATGCGGCGGGCGGCCTCGAGGCGTTCCGCGCCCTGGGTATCGTCCACCTCACCCTCGACCGCAGCGAGGTGGCCAAGGACGGGACCGAGACCAAGGATCAGGTATCCTTTTTCTTCCGCGCCCCCGGCCCCATCCCGGCGCGCCTGGAGAACGTGGAGCGAAAGCTCGTTGCCGGAGACGACGGTACCGGTGGTTGGGCCATCAACGGCGGCGCCGTGGACCAGCGGGCCATGACCAAGTTCATGGTGGAACGGGTGATCCGCACCGATCTGTTCCAGCTCCTGCTGCCCTTCTCCCTCACGTGGGAAGGGGTCACGGTGCGGAACGTGGCGGCGGATACGGTAGACGGCACGCCCGCCTGGCGCCTGGATATGGCGTTCCCGGCCAACTTCTTCTTCACCCCGCAGATCTCCTCCAACTGGCGGATTTACCTGCACCGCGACCGCGCCACCGTGCTGCGGGCCGAGAGCGACCCTACCGATCTGGGCGGGGACATGAAGGCTGACGGCATGCTCATCACCTGGGCGAAACCCGTGAAACTGGGAGAGGTGTGGCTCTTCTCGGAAATGGTCACCCTGGGGCGCAACCTCAAGGGCGAGATCCTTCCCCACACCCGACGCGATACCATGTCGTACCGGCTCCTGCCGCTCACTGAAGCGCCCAAGCTCTTCCCCAACCCGATCCCGCCGGACAAGCGGCCGAAGCCGTACAAGTTGGAGCCACCGGCCCAACCGGTGCCACCCCCCGGGGAGTGAGGCTCCCAGCCACGGCCTGGGGAGTGCCAGGGAGGATGCCATGTCGAAGACGTGCCAGCTCGTCGCCACCGTCGTAGCGCTCTCTCTTGCCCTGCCCGGCCTTGCCCGGGCCAGCGATCCGCCGCCCCGCGAGGGAGAGGTGGCGCAGCAACTGGCCAAGCTGCAAGCCGCCCAGGAGAGCCTGGAACACCGTCTCGACGAGCTCGCCAAGGCCATTGACGATGTGGCCTGGTTCCAGCGGGTTGGCGATGTGGCGCTGGTGGACAAGTGGCGTATCACTGGCCCCCCCGACCCCAACCCACCCAACCCCTCGGCCCCCGGCGCCACCAACCCCATCAAGTTCTACACCTACACCTTCGTCCCCCGCCAGCGGCCGACGGGCAGCAAACTGCCCGCCATCGTGCTGCCCCACGGCGGGGTGCACGCGGATTTCACCACCTACCACGCCCACATCGTCCGGGAACTCGTGGAGCAGGGGTACGTGGTCATTGCGCCCGATTACCGGGGCTCCACCGGGTACGGCGAGGGCTTCTACCGTCTCATTGACTACGGCGGGTGCGAGGTGGAGGACGTGCACGCAGCCAAGGAGTGGGCCCTCGCCACCTTCGACTTCTTGGACCGCAAGCGGATCGGTCTGGTGGGGTGGAGCCACGGGGGGCTGATCGTGCTCATGGAGGCCTTTGCTCACCCCAAGGAGTACGCCTGCGTGTTTGCCGGCGTCCCCGTGTCGGACCTGGTCATGCGCATGGGGTACGCCGACCAGGACTACCTCGACCTGTACAGCGCCGACTACCACATTGGCAAGACGGTCCGCGAGGACATCGAAGAGTACAAGCGCCGCTCCCCCGTCTGGAGCGTGGAGAAGCTGGAGGTACCGCTCCGCATCCACACCACCACCAACGACGAGGACGTGAACTTCATCGAAGTGGAGCACCTCATCCAGGCCCTCAAGGCAGCGGGGAAGCAGTTCGAGTACGAGGTTTTCAAGGACGCGCCGGGAGGCCACAGCTTCGACCGCCTGGACATCCCCACCGCTCGCGCGGCCCGGGCCAAGATTTGGACGTTCCTGGCCCGCTACCTCTCCCCGCCCCACCCCCCACAATGAGGCGAGGCTCCCACCCCTGCACCCGTTGGCCAGCGGCCGCCGTGCCCGGCGGGTACTCCACCCCTTGCGGCACGCGCCGCACCGTGCTTGTGGCAGCAGGGGGCGTCCTCGGGCTTGCGTTGGCCGTGGGGGGGCTGGGGTGCCGGGGCCGTTCCCCCGTACTGGCCGTGGTGGCGCAACACCCGGTGACCATGGAGGAGGTGGGAGCCGCGGTGCAGTACCAGACGGGGAAGCCCCTCGCCCAGGCGAGGGAGGAACTGGTGGCGGCGATCTTCGAGTCGTACCTGGAAGAAGAAGTGATCCTGGCCACTTCCAAGAACCCCGAGGATCGCCTCGTGCCGCTGGCGCGGCGCGCCGTGCGCACCCGCGAGCTCCTGGAGGAGCTCTGCCCGCCCCCGCCGTCGCCCAGCGAAGCCGAGATTGCTGCCCGGCTTGCCGATCAAAAACCGCAAGGCGAGCGGGTGCTGCTGCGGCAACTCATCCTCCCCGACCTCCCCACCGCCCAGGCGGCGCGCCGGCGCCTGGAGGCGGGCGAGGATTTCGTGGCCCTATCCCGGGAACTCTCCCGCGCCCCCAACGCGGCCCAAGGGGGGGCCATCGGTTGGGTGGAACGAGGGCAACTGGTACCCGAATTCGAAGCGGCCATCTTCCACCTGCGGGAGGGGGCCACGAGCCAGCCGGTGGCCAGCAACGCCGGCTGGCACGTCTTCCAGGTCACGGCTCGGCAGGCGCCGGGCAGTGCCCCCGATGCCACCACGCGCCAGCGGGTGCGGGAGGAACTGAGCAGTGCCGCGGCCGAAAAAACTCGACGCGAGTGCGTGCTGCGGCTGGCCCGCACGGTGGGCGTCACCGTCACCTGTGAGGGTGCACCGTTCCCGTGCCGCAACCCTTTCGAGGAGTCCTCATGACCCTGCGAGTTGCCCTGTGTGGACTGCTGTTGGCCGCGGTGGCGGCTGCCGACCGGCACCTGGTGGAAGCGATCGTAGTCCGCGTCAACGACCGTGTCCTCACCATCCGCGACATGCGCCGCCGCATGGTGGAACGGGCTGCCGAAACCGGCCGGCCGGTGCAGCCCTCGGAGTACGAGCGCTTCGTTGGGGAAACCGCCGACGAGCTGTGCCTGCTGGAGCGGGCGGCGGAGCTCAAGCTGGACGTCACCAAGGAGGAGGTGGACGAGGCGGTGGCGCAGCTCAAGGAGGACAACCACCTTGCCGACGATGCGGCGTTCCGCGCCATGCTCACCACCACCGGCATAACCGAGAAGCAGTTGCGCGATCGCCTGCACGACACGTTGCTGGTGCGCCGCGTCCTCGCCCACGAGGTGGGCACCCTGGCCATCACCGAGGAGGAGGTGCGCCAGCGCTACGAGCGGGAGAAGGCATCGTTCGTGATCCCGGCGCGCGTGCACCTGCAGCACATCGTGCTGTCCTTGGCCGCCGACCGCCACGACGAGGCGGCCAAGCGGGCACGTCTCGAGCGCCTGGCCGCTGCCGTCCGCGCTGGCAACGACTTCCTTACCCTGGTGGAGCGCGAGGTGGCGGCGGGAGATGCCGTCGGGGGCGACCTGGGAGAGCTTTTCGTGAGCGACCTGCGGAGCGAGGTGGCAAAGGCCATCGAGGGGCTCGCCCCCGGCCAGCTCGCCGGCCCCTTCGAGAGCCCGGCCGGATTGCACCTGGTGCTGCTGGTGGCACGCCTCGAACCCTCCTTTAAGCCGTTCGAGGAGGTGGCCCAGGAGGTCCGGGAACGTGAGCTCAACGAGCGCCACTTCCACAAGCTGGCCGGTGTGGTGGCGGATCTGAAGACCCGCTACATCGTCGAGGTGCACCCCGAATACCTGACGGCCCCCTGACCGTCCGCACCCACCGTCTCCACCCCCTTGACATTGCCTCTGCTGCGCCTCAATATGGCAGTGGAAAAAAGTGGATCGAAGTGGACCCGTGTGGCCAAACTGTTGATCCGCGGGCGGCAGGATGGGGGCGATGGACATCTTCAGGGGCAGCTACCAGGCAACGGTTGACGAGAAGGGGCGTCTCAAACTGCCCGCTCGCCTCAAGAGCCAGCTGGAGCAGTGGTTTGGCCCGAGTGTCTTCATCACCTCCCTCGCCCCCTACGAGCTGCGCATCTACCCCCTCGCCGTGTGGGAAGAGATCGAACGGCGCTTCCTGGCACGGCCCTCCATGGATCCCCTCGTGACCCGCCTCCTGGAGCACGCCAACTACGGCCAGGACGACGAGATGGACAGCCAGGGGCGGGTGCTGGTCCCGGCGCTGCTGCGCGAAGCCATTGGCATGAGCGGGGAAGTGGTGGTGTCCGGTCGCGGCCGGTTCCTCGCGGTGGTGTCCCGCGAGCGGGCCCAGGCCGAGCTGGCCAAGCCCTTCACCGTCGAGGAGCTGGCCGCTCTTGCGGCGCTCGAACAATGAACCACGACGACGGGCTCGTTTGCGCCGCGTTCGTCCCCCCCTCCCCGCGCCCCGGGGCGGCCCACCCGGTGCCGAGCGGGGCAGCTCCCCCCACGCCGCTGCGACCCTGCACCGACCCGTGCTGGTGGCGGAGGTGCTCGAAGCCCTGGCGCCGGTGGCCACCGGGCTCCTGGTGGATGCCACGGTGGGGCTCGGAGGGCACGCCGCAGCCCTCCTGGCCCGCTTTCCGTCGGCTCGGCTGGTGGGGCTCGACGTGGATCCCGAGGCGCTGGGCGTGGCCCGCGCCACCCTGGAGGCGTTTGGACAGCGGGCGGTGGTGGTGGAGGCGTCCTACTGCCAGCTGGAAGAGGTCCTGGCAGGGCTGGGCGTGCAAGCCGCCGACGGTTTCGTCTTCGATCTGGGGGTGTCGTCGCTGCAGCTCGACACCCCGGAGAGAGGCTTTTCGTTTCGCTACGAGGCGCCGCTCGATATGCGCTTTGCACCCCGGGGGATGACCGCCGCCGAGTGGCTCGAGCAGGCGAGTGAGGAGGAACTGGTGCGGGTACTGCGCGAGTTTGGAGAGGAACCCCGAGCCCGGCGCATTGCGCGGGCCATCGCCAACGCCCGCCGCCGTGGTCCCATCACCACCACCAGCGAGTTGCGGCGCATCGTCCTCGCCGCCACCCACCCGCGCCCGGGTCGGATCGACCCGGCGACCCGCACCTTCCAGGCGATCCGCATCGCCACCAACCGGGAGCTGGAGGGACTGCCCGGGGCGCTTGCGCAGGCGGCGCGGAGACTTCGCCCCGGCGGGCGGCTGGCGGTGATTGCCTTCCACTCGCTGGAGGACCGCCTGGTGAAAACCACCTTGCGCCGGCTTGCGGGCCGGTGCGTGTGCCCGCCCGGCACGACGCGCTGCCAGTGCGCCCCCGAGCAGCTCCTGGCAGTGATCACGCCCAAGCCGATCCGCCCCTCGGCCGAGGAGGTGCGCGCCAACCCCCGCTCCCGCTCGGCTCGCCTGCGCGTGGCGGAACGGAGGGCCGAGTGAGGATCACCGGCTATCGCCCCGCCAACGCCTGGCTCGAGCGGCAGCTCGACCAGCGCTGGACGCGCTGGCTCACCTGGTGCGCCAGAGGCGGGGTGGTCGCTGTGCTGGCGTTGTGGTGCTACATTGCCCCCCACCAGGCCGTCATCCGCCTGCGCTACGAGACCGCCAAGCTCAGCGCCGAAGTAGAGCGCCTGGAGCGCGAGCACCGCACCCTGCTCTTGGAGCGGGAGCGCTTGACCTCGGTCCAGGTTCTGGTCGACCAGGCGGCTGCCCTGGGGCTGGTGCCCCTCCCCCTGGAGCGGGTCGCCGTCCTCACCCAAGAGGGGCTCCTCATCCCCGCCCCTGGAGCCACCGCCCCCCAAGCTGCCACGGAGGGAGCCAAGTGACCTTCTCCCGGTCTCGCTTCCGGCTCGTGGTCGGCCTCCTGGGGGTGTGGTGCGCGGTGGTGGTGGTTCGGCTGGTGCAGGTGCAGGTGGTGGAAAGCCCCGACTGGGCTGCGGAAGCGGCCCGGCAACAGGAGCAAACTGTCCCCCTGGATGCGCCGCGCGGCGACATCCTGAGCCGCGATGGACGGGTGCTCGCCGGCACCCTGGAGCGGATCGCCGTCTACGCCAACCCCCGCAAGATACCCCGCGAGAAGTGGGGCCAGCTGGCCCAGCGCCTGGCCCCCCTGGTGGGCCAGCCACCCGCAGC
>JACADV010000065.1 GCA_013388425.1 Thermoanaerobaculaceae bacterium
ATCCCCCTCCCAGATGGGGGACGCGGCGCTCCATCCCTCCAGCACCTCCACCCCCAGGGCGCGAGCTCGGGCCAGGAGGAGGGCGTCGAATTCGTCGCGACGCACGTGGTACGCCTGGGGGAGGGCCGGCGCCAGCGCCTCCTCGAACCAGTAGTGGCAGCCCGAGCTCCCGTCGCCCCGGCAGTAGCTCGTGCCGGCTGCCATCTGGGTGGCGGGCAGGCTCCGGACCGCGGCTTCTGCCTCCAAATCGGCGAGCAGAGGGCCCGCGTGGGGGAGCAGGACTTCGCCTGCAGGGGGGCGCGGCAAGTTCTGGTGGAGGAGCACCGTCTCGACCCCGGCCAGCGCCAGGAGCGCTGCTGCCACACTGCCAGCAGGGCCCCCTCCGACGATGAGCACGTCCACCGAGCGAGGCGCTCTCACGGGGGCAGTCT
Organism: Thermoanaerobaculaceae bacterium; assembly: GCA_013388425.1. Classification (GTDB taxonomy): domain Bacteria; phylum Acidobacteriota; class Thermoanaerobaculia; order Thermoanaerobaculales; family Thermoanaerobaculaceae; genus JACADV01. The sequence continues at coordinate 432 of JACADV010000065.1, forward strand.
AGCTGGATCCGCACCGGGACAGGCCAGCCCGCCAGGCGAGACGGCGCAGGCAAGCTAGAGCTTGCGCAGGATCTTGCCCAGCGCCTCGATTTCGCCGGCGGTGGTGTAGAAGTGGGGCGAGAAGCGCACCAGACCTTGACGGGACGAGACGTGGATGGAGCGCGCGCGCAGGCGGCGTACCACCTCGTCGGCCGGCAGGAAGGGGTGCCGCCCGGCCACGATCCCCGCGATGGGGTTGGCGGAGCCGGGCGAAACCACGCTCCACTCCAGCTCCAGGAGCAGGTTGGTGATGGCGCGCGCGTTGTTCTTGACGCGTTCGTGCACCGCCTCCAACCCGGCGTCGAGGAGCAGATCCAGGGCCGCTTCCAGGCCGGCCACGAGCACGCTGGGGGCGGAGCCCGGCTCGAACCGGCGCCCGTCCTCGTGGCAGTCGAGGCGCTCCAGGAAAAAGCTGCCCACCGGACGGCGAACGTTGCGCCAACCGGCCAGCACCGGCGCCAGGTGGGCGCGCAGTCGCGGCCTCGTGACCATCACCCCCAGCCCCTCGGGCGCCAGTAACCACTTGTGCCCGTCGGCCACGAGGGCATCCACCCCCAGCTCGTCGAAAGTTGCCGGCAGCACGCCGAGCCCCTGGATGGCATCCAGCACCACCGCCGCGTCCACCCCCCTGGCTGCCTGCACGACCCCTTCCACCTCGGCCACCCAGCCGGTGTGGAAGGAGACCCAGGAGATGGCCACCATGCGGGTGCGGGGCGAGAGGGCCTGGGCCACCGCCTGGGCCCGCACGCGCCCCTCGGGGGTGGGAAAGCGGCGCACCGTCACGCCGCGGTGCGACAGCGCCAGGTACGGCGCCACGTTGGCAGCAAACTCCTCCGCGCCCACCAGCACCTCGTCCCCGGCCCGCCAGGGGAACCCCTGGGCCACCAGGGAAAGCCCCTCGGAGGTGCTGCGCACCAGTGACACGTCCGAGGGGTTGCAGCGGAGCAGATCCGCCGCCAGCGAACGCACCGCCATTTCCGACTGTTGCCAGCGCTCCCACTCGCGGGCGCCGCAGCGTTCCTGCTCCTCGATGCGACGACGCATGGCCGCCGCCACCCGTCTTGGCAGGGGCGCGACGGCAGCGTGGTCCAGGTAGAGGCACTGTTCCCGCACCGGGAACTCCGGCAGCCAGCGCGCCAGATCCAGGGTCACGGTGGGAGTATACGGCGAGGCGAGTGGCGAGCAGCGGTGGCGCCCTTGCCGGGGACGGGGATGGCCGATACAGTCGCGGGCATGGGCGGGAGGAAGCGCCGGGGGGGGATCCGATGTGCGGGATAGCGGGGATCGTGGGCGCGCCCGAGGGGGAAGGGCGGGCGATCCTCCAGCCGATGCTCGCGGCCCTCGCGCATCGAGGCCCCGATGCGGTGGGGGTGGCGGCCGGGGACGGCTGGGCGATTGGCGCGCGACGGCTGGCGGTGGTGGATCTGGTGACGGGCGACCAGCCCGTTGCCAACGAGAGCGGGACCGTGCACGTGGTGCAGAACGGCGAGATCTACAACTACCGGGAGCTGCACCGCGATCTGGAACGGGCGGGCCACCACCTGCGCTCCCGCGGCGATACCGAGGTGCTGGCTCACCTCTGGGAGGACCTGGGGGTGGAGATGCTGGCGCACTTGCGCGGGATGTTCGCCTTGGCCGTGGTGGACGAGCGCTCGCGCACCCTGCTGCTGGCTCGTGACCGGGTGGGGAAGAAGCCGCTGTACTGGTGGCGGCGGGGTTCGCGGCTGCTCTTCGCCTCCGAGCTCAAAGCGTTGTGGGCAGGGGTGGGGGGGAGGCCCGAGCTGGACGACGCGGCTCTGGACGCCTACCTGGGGTGGGGGTTCGTGCCGGAGGGGCAGTGCCTGGCGCGGGGCGTTTGTAAGCTCCCCCCCGCGCACGCCCTCCGGTGCAGCTTGGAGGACTCCTCGCAGCGCCTCCTTCGCTACTGGCAACTTTCCGTCCAGCCGGAACGGGCGGTGCGCTTCGGCGAGGCGGTGGAAGAGGTGCGAGCGACGCTTGCGGAGGCGGTGCGGCTGCGGACCAGGGCCGATGTGCCCGTGGCCGTGTTCCTCTCGGGTGGGCTCGACTCGGGGAGCGTGGCCGCCCTGGCGGCGGGGACGGTGATGGGGCCCGCGCTGTGCGTGCGGTTTGCGGGGATGAAGAGCGAAACGAGGTTGGCGAGGAGAACGGCCCGCCGCTGGTCGCTCCGCTTCCAAGAGGTTACGGTGACCCCCGCTGACGGCATCGACCTGCTCCCGTCCCTGGCGGAAATCTACGACGAACCCCTGGCCGACCCATCGGTGATCCCCACGGTGCTCATCGCCCGGGCGGCGCGGCCGTACGCGAAGGTTGTGCTCAACGGCGACGGGGGTGACGAGGTGTTGGGTGGCTACCGGCGGCTGCTGCTGGCGGGGGTGAAGGCGGCGCTGGGGGCGGGAGCTGGGGTGGCGAGAGGTGTTCTCACCCCCCTGGCGGCACTCTTGCCGGCGCGCTTCCACCGCGTGCAGGAGGCTCTCGGGGAAGCCATCCTCTACGACGCTGTGGGGCCAGCAAAGCTCTCCCGGCGGGAGATCCAACAGCTGCGAGGTTCCCCACCGCTGCGCCCCCCAGCTCTGGAGGAGCTGCTGGCCGCCAGCGCTGGCCACGACGAGCCCACGCGCCTGCGGCTGCTCGACCTGGGGTTCTTCCTGCCGGGAGATCTACTCCCAAAGATGGATCGGGCGACCATGGCCGTGTCGCTGGAAGCTCGCTCGCCCTTCCTGGACCACGTGCTGCTCGAGCGGACCAGTCGTTACCCCACCTCGGTGCTGCTGCGGGGAGGCACCACCAAGGCAGTGTTGCGGGCTGCCGCTTCCCCCTGGTTGCCCCGCTCGGTGCGGCGGGGGAGGAAACGGGGGTTCGAGATCCCCCTCGTGGCCTGGTTGTGCGGCAGCTGGGCGCCGGTGGTGGAGGAGGTGCTGGCCGATCCCGCTGCAAGGCTGCGTCAACTCCTGGACGCGCGGGCTCTGGAGGCGTGGCGCGACTGGTGGCGCCGACCGGATCGGGTGCGGGCAGCCCGCTCGGTGTTCACCCTCGTGACCCTGGAGTACTGGCTGCGGCGCTGGACTTGAGCGTGCGGCGCTACCAGCGTGTGGACGGCAAGGGGGAGACGGTGTGCGTGCAGCGCTGGAGGGTGGGGCCGCAGACTGCCACGATGCGCGCGTACAGCGGCGGTGGGGGGGGAACCAGCTCCAGGAGCCGGGCGGCCCGTTGGTGAGCGGTGGCGGGGAGGCCTGGCATGAAGGCTGTGAAGGCCCCAGCGGCCAGCTCGCGATGAGCCTCGTCCAGGCGCCAGAAGGAGGGTTGGGCACCACACCGGTGCGCGTGGCGCTCCAGCTGCCAGGCCAGGGAGTGGCCTTCCAGCGGCCAGGGTGGCAGCGGCGGCCCCTCGGCCAAGCCGGGGTTCAAGAACAGCACGAGCCGCGGTTCCGCTGGTGCCCGCGCGAGGATCTCCTGGGCCAGGGAGGCGAGGGTGGTGCGCCGGCCGTCGAGGGGGAAAGGGATGGTGCGCAGCTCCGCCACCGGCAACTGGGCGAGGCCCGGTTCCGCAGTGAGGGCCACCGTCCAGGCCATGTGGGCGTTGACGAGGTAGGCGATCGTCTCCTCCTCGCGGGGGAACGACTCCGGACGCGTGCTGGGGCCGAGCTGCGCCAGTCGGGCCAGGTGGGTGCTCAAGAGGTTCCGCGCGCGCTGGGTGGCGAGAGCCGTCGGCTCGGCGGCGAAGCGCGCCAGCACCTGGGAGAGCAGGGGGTACGAGAGGGGGGTGGTGGGGGCGAGGGCCGTGCTGTGCACGAGGGGCAGGTGGACCGGCGAAAAGGACGTTTCACCCCACACCGCCGCGACTGGAACCAGCAGCACGGCCAGGCAACCCCCCACCTTGGCGCGGAGCACAGTGGCGAAGGCGGCGGTACAACTCACCCCTGCATTCTAGCTGCCGCTTGTGGCCCCCGGAGCGCGGAGTCCCGCAGTGCGCCGGGAAACCTCATCGATCTTCGCGGCGCGGCCGGCTGGGCGCAATCTGGACGACGCTGTGGCCGGAAGTCCTGGCAACACCTCTGGGGGACGGACGCGATCCGCTCGGGGCCGAGGGAACGCCAAGGCTCGGTGCCGCCGACACGTTCGAGATGACCCGCGGCACCGGGCCGCGGCTCGAAGTCAGCGGCTGCTGGCGCAACCAGGGCTGCTGTGTGCGGTAGCTCGGCCCGGTGGGGGCCGTGCGGGCAATGGGCGAGTCATGGGGGGGAGAGGAACGCTGCATGTCGGGAGTGCGGTAGTGCGGTGGATCGGCGGGCAGTGTGTGGCGGCTGGGGCCGGTGGACTGTGGGGTGTGGGGTGGCCTGGACGGGGTGCCAACCTCGGGCCTGGAGACGTTGGGCGTGGTGCGATTCGGAGGGGGTGGGGCCGGTCGGCCCCCTGGCGTTTGCCCGGTGGGCGCGGGTTGCGTGCGCACGGTGCGGGGAGGGATGGGGCGCGCAGGGGTCTGGGGCGTCTCGGGCGTGGCGGGACGCGACACCGTGCCGGAGGGAACGCGGCCTGTGGGGAGGTTGGGAACGGTGTGGGTGGGGGTGCGGGAGGTACCCCTGTTGCCGGGTGAGGTGGTGGTGGGCAGGGAGCGGGGAGCGAGACCGCCCGAGCCGGCGGTCGCCCCCGGTGCGGTGCGTCCCGTGCCGGGGAGCTGCCGGACCGAAGGGGGCTGAGAGCCGCCGCCAGCACCTCCGTAACGCCCGGGGAGCTGGAGATCGGCGGTTCGCACGGTGCGCACCGGCAGCGTGGCGAGACGGCTCGTGGCGTTGCCATCCCGACCCATGATGGTGGAGAGGTCGGGGAGTTCCCGCGCTTCAACCTGGAGTGACGCTTCGATCAACCGTCCGGTGGCCCCGCGGGTGGGGGGTGGCGTCACGAGGGGTCCCGAACGCACATGGGCAAAGGGATTTCCGGGCACATCCCGGAGCAAGTTGTTGGGATCAATGCGCATTCGCTCCAGGCGGCCGCTGGCAAAGTTGTCCGAACGGACGAAGGTCCAGGGGCGGGGGTCCACGGCGCCTAGACGCACCCGGCCGGAAAAGTCCAGCGCGGCACTGCCCCACCGCAGCGGCTCCCCGCCACCGTGGTGGCGGCAATCGCGGCAGTGGTGGTAGTACCAGCCGTCGTAGTACCCCCGGGGGCACCAGCCAATGTAACCGGGGTAGTAGAACCAGTGGACCCAGGCGGGGGACCAGATGGGATCCCACCCCCACACCCAGCCGAAGCTCACGTCCCAGTACCACGTGCCGTAGTGGTAGGGGAGCCAACCCCACGGCTCGTAAGAGATCCAGGCCCAGCCCACCGGCGTCCAGTACCAGCGCCCGTAGGAGAAGGGCACCCAGCCGACAGCCACGCGGGGGCGCCACATCCAGCTGGAGTAGCTGGTGACGTACACCCACTCGCCGTAGCTGTCCAGTACGAAGGCGCGGTGAGCCACGGTGCCGGCGACATGCTCGGTGCTGGTGCCCGTGTCAGCAGCTCTTCGCCGCGCTTCCACCCACGCCCAGAAATCGTCGAAGCGGGCTGGGAGGGGGCCGGTGTCGACCCTGCCACGCCCATCGCGCCAGGCGCGCTGGCCGGCCCGCACCAGCACGGACCCCAGCTCGATGGGGAGCTCCACATTCCCTGCGTGCGCCTCCAGCTCAAGGGCGTCGGTCCCAACGCCAATGCGGTACAGACCGGGCTTGTCCAGCATTGCCGTGCCGAGCTCGGAGGCGAGCTGGACCGACTCGTCACCCAGCGCCGTGGCGGGGATCTCGATGGCCGCTTCGCCCTGGGCGAGGAAGAGGGAGGTCCGGCTGGCGGTCCCTGCCTGGGAGCCCACCACCGCATCCACGTCCAGCACCGTGAACTGATCCAGCCACACGGTGCAGCCGTCGGCGAGCTGGAGTTCCAGGCGTGCTCCCCTCGAAGTCTCCAGGCGGTCGCCAGGCACGATGGGCATGTTGACGATTGCCTCGACGATCTCCTCCTGCTGGGCAGGGCGCACGCTGGCGTAGCGTTCCAGGTACGAGATGTAGCTCAGAGAGGTCACCTCGTCCGTCGCGAAGGCCACGCCGGCGAGCCCGATTGCGAGGGTGACGGTCACGATGGTGGTGGTAACGCTCTTCATGGCGGTCCTCCCATCCACATCCACGCAACACGAGAGCAAGGTGTGTGCCAGCCCTCGGTGACACGCCCGGGGTGGCTGGCACCCTCGACCCTCCAGGCTCACTCCTTGCCCTCCAGCCGGTCCACCGACTCGAGCTGCTGGGACTGGCGCAGCTTGACGAGGGTGCGCGGGGGGTAGTAGCCGGAGCGGAGGACGACGCCGGGGTAGGTGACGCACCCCGGCCCCATCACGACGCCGGGGTTCAAGACGGTGTTGCAGCCGGTGCGGCAACCGTCGCCCAGGATGGCGCCCAGCTTGCGCCGACCGGTAGGGAAGATGCTGGTGCCGGTGCGCACGCTCACCTCGCGGCCCATGTTCTTGACGTTGGAGAGGATGGTGCCGGCGCCGAGGTTCACGTGGCGGCCCAGCACGCTGTCGCCCACGTAGTTCTGGTGGGGGGCGTGGGCGCCGTCGAGGAGGATGGCCCGTTTGAGCTCCGAGTGGGCACCAACGACACACCCCGCCCCGAGCAGGACGCCGCCGCGCAGGTACGCGCCGGTGCGGATCTCGCAGCCATCGCCCACCACCAGCGGTCCGCGCAACACCGCGCCGGGCTCGATGCGGCAGTTGCGCCCGATGGCGATGGGTCCCTCCAGGACGTGGACACCCGCGGCAAGGGGGGTGAGGATCCGCCACTCCGTACGGGCTGCCAGGTAGTCGTCGAGGGGTTGCCCCAGGGCCTCCCAGGCGGGACGGTGGGGGGAGAACACCGCTGCGTGCTCGTACCCGTCCAGGTCGAAGAGGTTGATGGGGAAGAAGCACTCTAGCTCGAGCATGGCGCGAGTATAGTCAACTGCCCGAGGCACTGCCGGGGGAAACGGTGCTCTGGGGCGGCCAGCGCACGATCACCACGGTCTGGTCGTCCTCCGGGACCACGGTGCCTGCAAAGCTCGCCACTGCCTGGAAGATGGCCTGTACGATCTCGGCCGCAGGCTGGTGGGCGTGGCGTCGGACGAGCCGTACCAGTCTCGTGATCCCGAACTCTTCGCCAGTGCGGTGGTGCCGGCATTCGGTGATGCCATCGGTGTAGAGCACCAGCAGGTCTCCGGGGTTTAGGCGCGAGAAGCCGCGCAGGTAGGTGGCATCTGGCGACACGCCCAGGACCATGCCGCCCTCGCGCAGGAACTCGGGGCCGCCGGCGGACCGCAGGATGAAGGGGGGGACGTGTCCGGCGTTGACGTAGATCACGTTGCCGCTCGTCTCCAGCTCTGCCACGAAGAGGGAGACGAACTTGGAGACGAGCTTGGAGCGGTTGATGATGGTGTTGAGGCGCTCCACCGTGCGGGAGATCTTGAAATCCCGGGTGAGCCCCATGCGCAGACCCATGTACACGTCGCGCACCTGCAGAGCGGCGGGCAAGCCGTGACCGGAGGCGTCGGCAATGACGAGGTCCACGAGCTCGGGGGTGAGGGGGATGTAGTCGAAGAAGTCGCCGCCCACGACCTCGGTGGGGCGGGAGTCCCCGGCAATGTCGAAATCGGCGTAGTGGGGCACTCGCTTGGGCAGGATGGAACTCTGGATACGGCGGGCATCCTGGAGGATCTCCTCGAACCGCTCCTGCCGGAGCTTCTGGTTGATGGCGAGACGCACGATGTTGAGGGATGCGCGCAGGTCCTCGCTGGGCCCGGCCCCGACGGCGAGGTCGAAGGAGACGAGGTACTCGCCCTCGGCAATGGCAATGGCAGCGAACTTGGAGTGCGTCCCCAGCCTGGCCTCCAGCTGCGGATCCACCTCGGGGGCCGATAGGTCCATGACGACGAGGCCGCTGTCCAGGAGCGTCTCGATGGGGGCGTAGGACTTGGGCACGCGGGTGCCCACGGCTGCGCCCGAGGCACTACCAAAGGTGTGGACCAGCTCGTAGTCGGTGTCCACCAGCTTGTAGATCCGCCCCCCCACGATGCCGAGATGATCGCGGAAGCTGGCCACCATGTGGTCGGCCACGTTGCGGATGGTGGCGAGGATGTCAGCGCCCCGCTCGATGGCGCCGAGGGTGCGTTCGACGCGGCGGAAGAGCGACTTGGGGGTGCTGACGAGCGCTGGCTGTAGGGACTTGGTCTTCTTCTTGCTGGGGGATGCCATACCTCGTAGCGGTTCGCGCTGTGCGCGGTTTCCGTCCTTCCTCAGGCGGGAAGAGTAGCACTTCCCGGCAAAGGGGCGCTCACGGGAAGGCGTGGAGGTTCAAGAGGGCCAGCGCCTGCTGGTTGCCGGGTTCGAGCTTGAGGGCTTTCTTGAGGTAGCGGTGGGCGGTGTGCAGGCGGCCGCGGGCAAGCTCGGCCCGCGCTAGGGCAACCCAGCTCTCCGCCAGGGCTGGCTGGCGGTGGCGGGCCCTGCGGTAGAGGCGGATGGCCTCTTCCACGTGGCCCTGGGCCAGCTCCACGTCCCCCCGGACAATCAGGACGTGGGGCGAGGCGGTTGCCATGTTGGCGGCAGCGAGAGCGGTTTGTGCCTCGGCTTCCTTGCCCAGGAAGCGATACAGGGCTGCCAGGTTGGTGAGCACGGTGGGGTTGCCAGGTTCCACGGCGAGTGCGTGGGCGTACGCGTCGAGGGCGCCCTCCACATTGGCAAGGCGGCGCCGCGCCACCCCCAGGTTGCCCCAGGCGCCCGCAAAGGTGGGAACCAGCTTCACCGCGTTCTCGAAGTAGCGAGTCGCCGCGTCCGGACGGCCACCCCGGAGTTCTTCCGTCCCACGGTTGTTGAGGTAGAGGGCCGTGATCCACATGTCGTCCAACGACTGGAGCGCCCGGGGTTGCTCGAAGCGCGAGCGCTCGAAGTCGTAGAGGTTGAGGCCCCCGGCGTGGGAGAGTACGGCGACCACGTGGGTGTTGACCACGATCAGGTCTCCCTCGCGCTCGCTCCCGCGCGTCTGGGTGACGAGGGCGGTGGTGACTGGCAACCCCAGCGAGCGACCCAGGGCCACGAACAGGTTGGTGAAGGAGAGGCAGTTCCCCTGGCGCCGATAGAACGCCTCGGCGGCCGTGAAGGTCCCGCGGTTCTCGTACGAGAACGGGAAGGTGTCTTCGTCGAAGAGGGCTCGCTGGAGGTTGGCCAGTCGCTCCGTGGGCGTCCCGGTCCCGGCCACCCGCAGCGCGAACTGCCGCATGTGCTCGGTAACCAGCAAGGGGTTAGCAATCTGTGCCGGTTCGACACCACGCGACCGCACCTCTGCCTCCCAGCGTTCCTGGCTCAAGAAGTAGAGGCTTGGGGGCCGGGTGGCGACGCAACCACCCAGGAGGAGCAACGCGAGGAGGGCGGGATGCTTCACCGACCCAGTATACGGGTGGGTCGCGGACGGGTTATTGTGGCACCCCGAGCGGCGGGCCAAGCCGCGAGGCGATGGGGGAGGGACCCCGCGTCGCCCGAGCCGAGCTGGTTGGCCGCCAGGAGAGGAGGGAGCGACCGTGGGCTTTACAACCGTCGTGGTGGAGACCAGTGGGGCCGTCCAGACCCTGATCTTGAACCGTCCTGACAAGCTCAACGCCTTGAACAGCACGTTGCTCGCGGAACTGCGCGAGGCCCTGGAACGAGCCCAAGAGGATGCCAGCGTCAAGGTGCTCATCCTCACCGGCGCCGGCCCCAAGGCGTTCGTGGCCGGTGCCGACATTGCCGAGTTTGCGGACATGACGCCGGCCGAGGCGGTGGCCTTCTCCCGTCGCGGCCAGCAACTGTTCGACGCCATCGAGCGCTCCCCGAAGCCTGTCATCGCTGCCGTCAATGGCTTCGCCCTTGGCGGCGGGTGCGAGCTGGCCATGGCCTGCCACCTGCGTGTTGCGGCCACCACCGCCGCCTTCGGACAACCGGAGGTGAAGCTGGGGATTATTCCCGGCTACGGAGGGACACAGCGATTGCCACGGCTGGTGGGTCGGGGGCGGGCGCTGGAGCTGTTGCTGACCGGCCGAACCATCGATGCGGCCACGGCCTTGAGCTGGGGCCTCGCGAACCGCGTGGCCGAGCCGGAGGCACTGCGCCAGGCGGCCTTGGCACTGGCGGAAGAAATTCTGGGCGTGTCGTCGGTGGCGGTGGGGTACTGCCTGGAGGCGGTCCGGGCTGGGCTGGCCGGTACCCAGGAGCAGGGGATGGAGGCGGAGGCCAGCCTCTTCGGCTTGTGCTTTGCAAGCGAGGATAGGCGGGAAGGGGTGGGGGCGTTCCTCGAGAAGCGGAAGCCGAACTTCCCGGGGCGCTGAGTAGCGCGGCTCGTGCCGCGCTTGATCGGCGGGGCGAATCCGCGATGATAGGCCTGTGAGCCAGCGGCTCTCTCACCTGGTGTACGACTGGAACCTCCACGGTCCAACCGGTCCGCCGCCTCGCGTGTGCGTGAGCTTCGACGACGAGACGCTGCGCGACGGGTTGCAGAGCCCCTCGGTGCGCAACCCCTCGCTGGAGGGAAAGGTGCGTCTGCTCCACCTCATGGCGGCCCTGGGGATTGGCAGCGCCGACGTGGGCTTGCCGGGTGCTGGACGCCGCGCGGCGCGCGAGGCGGAGGCCCTGTGCCAGGAGATCGTCCGTTCGCGGCTCCCCATCGCTCCCAACTGCGCGGCGCGCACCGTGGAGAAGGACATCCGTCCCATCCTCCGCATCATGGATCGGGTGGGACGGGCGGTCGAGATCGCCCTTTTCCTCGGTTCTTCGCCGATCCGCTGTGCCGTGGAGGGGTGGACGATCGAAGACCTCCTCCGCCGCACGGAACGGATGGTCTCCTTGGGGAGGCAGCACGGGGCCCCGGTGACCTTCGTCACCGAGGACACGACCCGCTCCGATCCCGAGACCCTGCGCTCCCTCTACACCGTGGCCGTGCGCAGCGGCGCCAGCCGCGTTTGCGTTGCAGATACCGCAGGCCACGCCGATCCGCTCGGGGCCTACGGTGTGGTCCACTTCGTGCGGGGTGTGGTGGATGCGGCAGGTGGGCGCAGTGTCGGGCTGGACTGGCACGGGCACAACGACCGCGGGCTTGCGGTCGCCAACGCGCTGGCCGCCGCGCTGGCCGGTGCTGACCGGCTGCACGGCACGGCGCGGGGGGTCGGGGAGCGGGTGGGGAACCCGCCCATGGAGCAGCTCCTGGTGAACGCGCGCCTGCTGGGGTGGGCGGCTCCCGACCTGTTGCGGCTGGGGGAGTACGTGGAGACGGCCAGCGACCTGTTGGGGATCCCCGTGCCGCCGGGAGCGCCGGTGGTGGGGCGCGACGCGTTTCGCACGGGTACCGGCGTGCACGCCGCCGCCATCCTCAAGGCGGCCCGGCGAGGGGAGCCGGACGTGGTGGACCTGGTCTACTCGGCGGTTCCAGCCGCCTGGCTGGGGCGCCGGCAGGAGATCGAGATCGGCCCCATGTCCGGTGTATCGAACGTGCGCTGCTGGCTGCTCGCCCGCGGGATCGAGCCGGAGGAGGAGCTGGTGAACCGCATCCTGCGTGCTGCCAAGCGCAGCCGCCGCAACCTCAAGGACGCGGAGATCGAAGCCATGGTGGCGCGCCGCGCTGGTGGCGAGCCGCCGCCCTAGCGTCTCGGCTGCGCTGCGGCTAGGTTGGACGCCCACGTTGCACGGAGGGGCAGCGATGTGCACAATAGCGCCGGCCGGGGACCCCGGCTTTTCGCGTGGAGGGCGCTATGAAGGTTCATGAATACCAGGCCAAACAAATCTTGGCCGGCCACGGTGTGGCGATTCCCCGCGGGCGACTGGCCACGACGCCAGACGAGGCGCGCCGGATTGCCGAGGAGCTTGGCGGTCCGGTGGTGGTCAAGGCCCAGGTGCATGCCGGTGGTAGGGGCAAGGCAGGGGGAGTCAAGCTGGCCAAATCCCCCCAGGAGGCGGAGGCGGTGGCAGCAGCCATCCTGGGCATGAAGCTGGTGTCGCGGCAGACCGGCCCGGAGGGGAAGATCGTTCGCAAGGTGTTGGTGGAGGAGGGCGTCGCCATAGCCCGGGAGCTCTACGTGGGCGTGGTGCTGGACCGGGCGGTGGGACTGCCGGTGATGATGGCCTCCAAGTTCGGCGGCATGGAAATCGAAGAGGTGGCGGCGGAGCATCCTGAGGCCATTCTCAAGGAGCACTTCGACCCGGTGCTGGGTCTCCACCCGTTCCAGGCGCGCAAGCTGGGTTTCGCGCTGGAGCTCGGGGGCGACACGCTCAAGCAGTTCCAGCGCTTGGTCATGGCGCTGGCGAAGGCGTACAACGAGAGCGACGCGTCGCTGGCGGAAATCAACCCCCTCCTGGTCACCGCTGCGGGTGGGGTGATGGCCTTGGATGCCAAGATGACCTTCGACGACAACGCCCTCTCCCGGCAGCCGGCGATTGCGGCCATGCGGGACCTGGACGAGGAAGATCCCTACGAGGTGGAGGCGTCCAAGTACGACCTCAACTACATCAAGCTGGACGGCAACATTGGCTGCATGGTGAACGGGGCCGGCCTGGCCATGGCCACCATGGACATCATCAAGCACCACGGCGGCAGCCCGGCCAACTTCCTCGACGTGGGGGGTGGGGCGAGTCAGGAGCGGGTGGAGGCGGCGTTCCGCATCCTGCTCTCCGACCCGGCAGTCAAGGCTGTTCTCATCAACATCTTCGGCGGCATCGTCCGGTGCGACATGCTGGCGGCCGGGGTGGTGGCGGCAGCCAAGAACCTGGCGGTGAAGGTCCCCATCGTGGCGCGTCTGGAAGGCACCAACGTGGAAGAGGGGCGTCGGATCCTGGCCGAATCGGGGCTCGCAATCCAGCCGGCGGCAAGCATGGCGGATGCGGCGGCCAAAGTGGTAGCAGCGGCGCGGTAGGGAGGAGCCATGGCAATCTGGGTGGATGAACGGACCAAGGTGGTCGTGCAGGGCCTCACCGGCAAGGAGGGGCAGTTCCATGCGGCCAAGTGCCGCGAGTACGGCACCAAGATCGTGGCCGGTGTGACACCGGGCAAGGGCGGTCAAGCGGTGGACGGGGTCCCCGTCTTCGACACCGTGGTGGAGGCAACTCGGGCCACCGGGTGCAACGCTTCGCTGATCTTCGTACCCCCCATGCTGGCGGCGGACGCGATCCTCGAGGCCGCGGACGCTGGCATCGAGCTCATCGTGTGCATCAGCGAAGGGATCCCCGCCCGGGACGAGGTGCTGGTGAAGCGGGCCCTCCAAGGCAGCACCTCGCGTTTGATCGGCCCCAACTGCCCTGGGATCATCTCCCCCGGCAAGGCCAAGCTGGGCATCATGCCGGCACACATTCACCGGCCGGGTCCGGTGGGGGTGGTGTCGCGCTCGGGAACCTTGACCTACGAGGCGGTGGGCCAGCTCACGAGCCTCGGGCTGGGCCAGTCCACCTGCGTGGGGATTGGCGGCGACCCGGTGCCCGGTACGAGCTTCATCGACGTCATCGACGCCTTCAACCGGGACCCCGAGACGGAAGGCGTGGTGATGATTGGGGAAATTGGCGGCAGCGCCGAGGAAGAGGCGGCGGCCTTCGTCAAGGCGAACGTGAAGAAGCCGGTGGTGGCCTTCATTGCTGGTCAGACGGCGCCGCCCGGACGGCGGATGGGGCATGCCGGTGCCATCATTTCCGGGGGCAAGGGCACGGCCAAGGAGAAGATGGAAGCACTGACTGCTGCTGGCATCCACGTGGTGGCCACGCCGGCCGACATCGGCATCACCATGGCGCTGGCCTTGGGTCGCGGGTAACGCCGTGGAACCACGCCCGCCCCGCGGACGCGTGCCGCGCTGCGCGCCGCTGGCCCCGGGCGGCGGAAAGGAAGCTTCACGCATGCGAGAGAGAACACTCACCATTCTCAAACCCGACACGGTGGCGCGCCGCAACGTGGGAGCCATCATTTCTCGTCTCGAACAGGAGGGGTTCGAGATCATTGGTGCAAAGCGGCTGCAACTCACCGAGGAGCAGGCCAAAGCGTTCTACGCGGTGCACCGGGAACGGCCCTTCTACCGCTCCCTGGTGGAGTTCATGACCTCGGGGCCGGTGTGGGTGATGGCCCTGGAGCGCGACAACGCGGTGGAGCACCTGCGCCGGGTGATGGGCGCCACGGACTCTGCCAAGGCGGAGAAGGGAACGATCCGCGCCCAGTTTGGCACCAACATCGAGCGCAACGCGATCCACGGTTCCGATTCCCCGGAAAACGCCCGCCAGGAGGTGGCCTTCTTCTTTTCGGCGGCCGAGCTGGTGTGAGGCGCGCGGCCGCGAACGCTGCTGGGGAGGGCGGGTCGGTGGGGGCTTGGGCGCGGGTGGGCGAGACCACCGTGATCTGTTGGGGGTGCCGAGCCGCACGAGCGGTGCGCGGGCAGGGTAGGGCTAGAATCGCCGTGTGGTGGAAGAGGAGCGTGGCACCTCGGCATTCTTCATGCGGGATTTGCCCGATTATCTGGCCGTGCTGACGGTGGAGCGGGGCCTTTCGATCAACACCGTCAAGGGGTACGGCAGCGACCTGGCCGCTTTTGGGCGGTGGCTCGAGCGGTGTGGCCTGGCGGTGGAGGCGTGCGAACGGTCGCACCTGCGCCGCTACCTGTCGGAGCTGCGGGGAGCGGGACTGGCGGCGCGCACAGCGGCCCGTTCACTGGCGGCGCTGCGGGGGTTCTTCCGCCACCTGGTGGAGTCGGGGCGCATCGCCCAGGATCCGACGCTGGAGCTGGAGTCGCCCAAGCTGCTGCGGTCGCTCCCCCGCTTCCTCTCGGACGTAGAGGTGGACGCCCTGCTGGCAGCGCCGGACGTGTCGAAGCCCCTGGGCCTGCGCGACAAGGCAATGCTGGAAACGCTCTACGCCACCGGGGTGCGGGTATCGGAACTCGTGACCCTCAAGGTGAGCGGCGTGCGGCTGGAGCCGGGCTACGTGAGGGTGTGGGGGAAGGGGGCCAAGGAACGGATCGTGCCGCTGGGGTCTTCGGCCTGCCAGTGGTTGTCCCGCTACCTCTCGCAGGTGCGCCCGGCCCTGGACACCAGGCGGTGCGAGGAGGTCTTCCTCACCCAGCGGGGCGGTCCCATGACGCGGCAGAGCTTCTGGCGGCTACTGGTGGCTTACGGGAGGAGGGCGGGCATCACGGGCCACCTCTCGCCACACGTGCTGCGCCACTCCTTCGCCACACACCTCCTGGAACACGGCGCCGATCTCCGCGCCGTCCAGGCCATGCTTGGGC
This sequence comes from Thermoanaerobaculaceae bacterium, assembly GCA_013388425.1. GTDB lineage: Bacteria > Acidobacteriota > Thermoanaerobaculia > Thermoanaerobaculales > Thermoanaerobaculaceae > JACADV01. Next base: position 15,765 of record JACADV010000065.1, read on the forward strand.
ACGCGGACATTTCCACCACGGAGATCTACACCCACGTGACGAGGGAGCGACTGCGCCGCCTCTACGCTTCCAAACACCCCAGGGCGTGAGGGAAGGGGGTGGCGTGAGCGCACAGTGGTGGCGGGCCCTTTCCCTCGCGGCGCTGGGGCTTGCGCTGGCGGTGGCGGGGCCGGTCGGGTCCGCTTGGGCAGCTTCCTCCTACCTGGTGGTGTTCGTGGATGGCCGGACCCTTGAGGTGACCGCTGCGCGCCTGCTGGACGAGCGGCACCTCCGCCTGGAGTTGGGCGAAGGGGCGGCGGTGACGGTTCCGCTGCTGCGCGTGGAGCGGGTGATCGAGGCGGAGGTAGAGGAGGAGGCCCAGGAGCTGACCGTGCCTTCCTGTCCCACCGGCTTTGTAGCCGAAGAGCTGCCGCAAGGGGTGCCGTTTGCAGGCGAGATCGTGCGCGCCAGCCGCGCGACGAACCTCCACCCCTGGCTGGTGGCGGCGGTGGTGGAGGCGGAGTCGGCGTTCGACCCCTGGGCCGTGTCGCGCGTAGGCGCCCGAGGCCTCATGCAGCTCATGCCCGCAGTCTGGGTGGAGCAGGGGGTGGTGAACCCCCACGACGTGCGGGCCAACCTCCAGGCCGGGTGCCGCCACCTGCAGGGATTGCTCCAGCGCTACGGCAACCTGGCGTTGGCACTGGCTGCCTACAACGCCGGCGCAGGGGTCGTGGACCGGGCTGCCGGTGTGCCCCCCTACCGCGAAACCCGCGAGTTTCTGCGGCGCGTCCTGAGCAAGTTCTGCCCCGGCGGGGTCCCGGCCGAGGTGGCAAAGGCCGCGAGGGAGGATGGGCCTGGTTCGGGAGGGTGAGGTTGTGAATGTTCGTATAATGTCGATGCTCGTCGGGGCTGGGAAGTCGGCTGCGCCCTGCGAGGTTGTGGCTAGCAGAGGGGAGGCGACAGATGGGTGGTCGCGATGAGGGTACGAGGGCGCTGTCGGCGGGCGTGGCCGCGGGAGCGGGGAGGGGGGACGGCAGTCCAGCGTTTCTCACCACCCGACTCGAGGTGCTGCTCGAGAAGGCGCGCAAGAACAGTCTCTGGCCGTTCCCGTTCGGGACGGCCTGCTGCGCCATCGAGTTCATGTCGGTGATGATGTCCCACTACGATCTCTCGCGCTTTGGCGCCGAGGTGGTGCGGTTTTCGCCTCGGCAATCCGATGTACTCATCGTGGCGGGTACTGTGACCGACAAGATGGCACCGGTGATGGTGCGCATCTACGAACAGATGGCCGAGCCCAAGTACGTGATCTCCATGGGTGCCTGTGCCTGCACGGGGGGGTTCTACCGTGCGTACCACGTGGTCCAGGGGATCGACGAGTTCATCCCGGTGGACGTGTACGTCCCCGGTTGCCCGCCGACTCCGGAGGCGCTGCTCCAAGGGGTGATCCGGCTGCAGGAGATGATCGAGCGGGGCGAGACCCACTACCAGCGTGCAGTTGCCGCCAAGGCCCGGTCTGCCGGGGAGGGCCAATGAACGGTGCGGATGCCATTCTCGATGCAGTTCGTCAAGCCTTTCCAGAAGGTTCGGGGGTGTCCGTGGCGCCCCCTTCGGACCTGCCTACGCTGCGCGTGGAGCGCGGCACGCTCCTGCCCCTCGCCCGCTTCCTGAAGGCAGATCCGCGCCTGGATTTCTCGCTGCTCGCGGATGTGTGCGGGGTGGACTGGCTGGAGCAACGCGCCCCCCGGTTCGAGGTGGTGTACCACCTGTATTCCATCGCCAAGGGGCACCGCCTGCGCCTCAAGGTCCCCGTGGCCGAGGAGGATGCCGTCGTGTCCTCGGTGTACGGGGTGTGGAAGGCGGCCGACTGGTTCGAGCGGGAAGCCTTCGACATGTTTGGCATCCGTTTCGAGGGTCACCCCAACCTGCGTCGGATCCTCTGCCACCCCTCCTTCGTGGGCCATCCGCTACGCAAGGACTACGATCCTGGCCAGCGCTGGCTCCTGCGGGAAGGGGAGCAGCACGAGCCCGAGTGGGCGCGGACCCCCCAGGAGGACGAGGACCACTTCGAGACCCAGGTCTTGAACCTGGGCCCCTCGCATCCGGCCACCCACGGCACGCTGCGCACCGTCATTCGCCTAGACGGCGAGGTGATCACCCAGGCCGACGTGGAGATCGGCTACCTGCACCGCTGCTTCGAGAAGATGTCCGAGCAGCACACCTGGAACCAGGTGATCCCTTACACCGACCGGCTCAACTACTGCTCCTCCATGATGAACGGGGTGGGCTATGCCCTGGCGGTGGAGAAGCTCTTGGGCATCGAGGCACCGCCCCGGGCGCAGACGGTGCGGCTCATCCTCTCCGAGCTGTCGCGCATCATGGACCACATCGTGGACATTGGCGCCAACCTCAACGACCTGGGTGCGATGACGCCGTTCCTTTATATGTACGAGGCGCGGGAGGAGATCTACTCGGTGCTGGAGGCCTGCGCCGGCGGGCGGCTCACCGTCTCCTACGTACGCATCGGTGGCCTCGCCAACGACGTGCCCCACGATTTCGAAGAGGCGGTGCGCTGGCTGCTGCGGCGCATCCCCCGGTTGATGGACGACATGGAGCGGCTCATCACCGAGAACCGCATCTTCCGAGACCGCACCCAGGGGGTCGGCGTACTCCCGGCGGCGGAGGCCATCGACTGGGGGTGGACCGGCCCGTGCCTGCGCGCCTCGGGTGTGCCTTACGACGTGCGCAAGGCCGCCCCGTACCTGGGTTACGAGACCTACGACTTCAAGATCCCCGTGGCCAACGAGGGCGACACCTACGCCCGCTACCTGGTGCGCGTGGAGGAGGTGCGGCAGTCGCTGGGCATCATCGAGCAGGCGCTCTCCCGCTTGAGCCCCGGGCCGGTGATCGTGGACGACCATCGGGTGGCGCTTCCCCCCAAGGAGAAGGTCTACACCGAGATGGAACCGCTCATCTGGCACTTCAAGCTGGTGATGGAGGGGATGCAGGTGCCGGCGGGCGAGGTTTACGGCTGCACCGAGGCGGCCAACGGCGAGCTGGGTTTCTACGCCATCTCGGACGGTGGGGGAAGACCGTACCGCTTGAAGGTTCGCCCCCCGTGTTTTGCGGTGTTCCAGGCGTACCCCCACATGTTGCGGGGCCACATGGTGGCTGACGCCGTGGCGATCCTGGGGAGCCTCAACATCATCGCCGGGGAGCTGGACCGATGAACGAGAAGGACATCATCCTCTGCCAAGCCAAGCCGTTGCGGTTCTTCCAGCGCTTCTACCTGGTGGAAGTGATCAAGGGTCTGGCGGTCACCCTGCGGCACTTCGTGGGGAACCTCTTCCGGCGGCGCTACACGGTAACCGTGGAGTGGCCGGAGGTGAAGCGGGAGTACTCGGAGCGGCTGCGCGGCCGCCACGTGCTGCTCACCCGCGAAGATGGCTCGCCGCGCTGCGTGGCCTGCTACATGTGCGAGACGGCGTGCCCGGCGGACTGCATCCACATCGAGGCGGAAGAGGATCCCACGGCCACGGTGGAATGGGAAAAGCGTCCGCGGGTTTTCACGATCGATCTGCTGCGCTGCGTCTTTTGCGGGTTCTGCGTGGATGCCTGCCCGAAGGAGGCGATCATCATGACCCGCCACCACGAGATGGCCTTTGCGGATCGGCAGGAGGCGGTGATCGGGCTCGACGAGCTGCTGCACAAGGGGCCCATCGACCGCCTCGACCTGGGGTATCGCCCCTACTACGGGCCCCCGACCCGCCACATTCGGCTGCCCATTCCAGTGACGAGCGAGTCGGACGGGGCGTGATGGGAGAAGGCGGGTGAGAAAGTTTTGGAGCGGCGCCTTGGCGCCGCCCCTTTTGGTTGCTGGTTCCGTTCCCAGGCTGCTTTACAGCATGCGAACGTTGGCGGCCTGCAGACCCTTTGGACCGCGAACGATGTCGAACTCGACCTTCGCGCCCTCCTTGAGCGTGCGGAAGCCCTCGCCCGAGATGGCGGAGTAGTGGACGAACACGTCCTCACCGCCCTCCTGAGTGATGAACCCGAACCCCTTCGCGTCGTTGAACCACTTTACTGTACCCTGCGCCATACTACCTTCTCCTTGTTGCTGACAATCCCGTTTCCGGATCGTCGTTCCCATGCCGGCAGCGTCTCGGCACATGCGAAAAGCCGCGAGGTCGCTGGTCCTCGCGGCGGGTTTACCCCAGAGTCGTGAGCTTCCCGTACCACGTAAACAACCACCGACTGCACACTGCCACACATTTGGCCGCTTGTCAAGCCCCTGGCGGTGGCAGGGTGGCCGTCACTCCTCTTACTCCTCCGCTTCGGCAGCTTTGCCGCTGGCGGCAGCAATCTTATCCTGCAGTTGCCGGGGGACTTCGTCGTAGTGCGAGTACTCCATGTGGAAGTCGCCGCGTCCCCCGGTGATGGAGCGCAGCGTCTGGGAGTAGGTGAGCATTTCAGCCAGAGGCACCTGGGCCTTGACCACGGTCTGGCCGTCGGCCGGCTCCATCCCCTGCACCCGACCCCGACGGCTGTTGAGGTCGCCCATGATGTCGCCCAAGAACTCGTCGGGGGCGGTGATTTCCACCTGCATGACCGGTTCGAGGATGGTGGGACCTGCCTGCTTGACCGCCTCGCGGAACGCCTTGCGGCCGCAGATCTGGAAGGCCATGTCGGAGGAGTCCACGTCGTGCTCCTTGCCGTCCAGGAGGGTGACGCGGAAGTCCACCACCGGGTTCCCGGAGAGGGGGCCGGAAAGGGCAGCGCTCTGGATCCCCTTGTCCACGGAGGGGCGGTAGTTCTGGGAGATGGCGCCGCCGAAGATCTTGTCCACGAACTCGTAGCCGCCGCCGCGGGGCAGCGGTTCGAGACGGATCTTGGCCTCGGCAAACTGCCCGTGGCCGCCCGTTTGCTTCTTGTGCCGGGAGCTGAGCTCCACCGCCTTGGTGATAGTCTCCCGGTAGGGGACCTTGGGAGGCTGGAGCGTCACGTCCACCTTGTAGCGCTTGCGCAGGCGTGCCACTGCAATCTCCACGTGCAGTTGCCCGGCGCCGGCCACCAGCTGTTCCTTGGTCTGGGGATCGCGCCCGATGTGCAGGGTGGGGTCCTCCTCCTGCAGCCTCGCCAGGCCCTGGGAGATCTTGTCCTCGTCCCCCTTGCTCTTGGGTGTGATGGCGAAGGAAATGGCTCCCTCGGGGATTGGCACGGGGACAACGGTGAGAGGACACTCCTTGGTGGTGAGCGTATCGCCGGTGCGCGTCTCCTTGAGCTTGGCAACCGCACCAATATCGCCGGTGACCAGCTTCTCGATGGGGGTGAGCTCTTTCCCCTGGACCGCGTTGACCGGTCCAAAGCGTTCGGTCACTTCGCGGGGGCGGTTCAGGTAGGTGCTGTCGGCCGAGAACTTACCGGAGAAGACGCGCAGGAGGGAGATACGGCCGGCAAAGGGGTCGGAGATGGTCTTGAAGACGTAGGCGATGGGCTGCCCCTCCGCCTGGGCCTGGGTCATCATCTCTTCGCCAGCCAGGTTGCGGGTAGCGAAGGTTGCCGTGGTGGGATCGGGGACCAGGTCGACGATGGCGTCCAGCACCGGCTGGACGGCCTGGTTACGGCCTGCGGAGCAGTACATGAGGGGGAAGATTTGCCGCGCCGCCACGGCCTTGGGCAGCCCCTGGGCCAGCTCCTCTCCCGACAGCGTACCCGCGGAGAAGAAGCGCTCCAGGAGCGCCTCGTCCTGCTCCGCCACCATCTCGATGAGGGCGTTGCGGGCCGCCTCGGCCTCTTCCCGGAGGTTGGCGGGGACATCTCCCTTGGTGGGCGTGCCGCTCTCGTCGGACGGGAAGGTCCAGGCCACCATGTGGACGAGATCCACCACCCCGGAAAACGCCCCCTCCTCACCGATGGGCAGCTGAATCGGCACCACCCCGCGCCCGAACTTCTTTTCCAGCTGGGCCAGCGACCGGGCGGCGGAAGCCCGCTCGCGGTCCATGAGGTTGAGCAGGAAGAGCACCGGTCTCCCGTAGGCGGCGCAGGTCTTCCACATCTTTTCTGTCTGGACTTCGGGTCCCGCCACCGCCGAGACCACCATGAGAGCGGCCTCGGCCACCTTGAGCCCCTGGATTGCCTCGGTGGTGAAGATGGAGTAGCCCGGTGTGTCGATCAGGTTGATCTTGCAGTCTCGGTAGGGGGCGTGGGCCACCGCAGCAGCGATGGTGATGCGCCGCTCGATGGCTTCCTCGTCAAAATCCGTTACCGTGTTGCCCTTGTCCACCTTGCCGAGGCGGTTGACGGCACCGGTGTCGAAGAGGACATCGGCAATGAAGGTCGTCTTGCCGGTGGACGAGTGGCCGACCACGGCAACGTTTCTGATCTTCTGCGAAGGGAACAACTTGGACGTCATGAGAGGCGTTCCTCCAGTGGCGCGCAGCCGGCGAAGTATAGCACCGCTGGCCGCTCTTTCCCCGTGCGCACGGCGAGGCGCAGCCGGGTCGCGAGGCGCTCCTCGGTCGGACTCGGGGGTGAGGCGGTCACTCGTTCAGTTGGAGGCTCGTGCCGGTGAGGCGCCGGTACGCCTCCAGGTAGCGGGCGATGGTTCCTTCCACTACCTGGGGGGGCAGCGGGGGCGCGGGAGGTTGCTTGTTCCAGCCGCTGTTCTCCAGCCAGTCGCGCAC
>JACADV010000045.1 GCA_013388425.1 Thermoanaerobaculaceae bacterium
CGGCGGTGCCGCGGCCGCCCGGCGCGGGTGGGCGCTGGCTGCGCCGCACGCTCAGCGCCAACTTCCAGGTGGCGCTGACGGCCCGCCACTCCACCCGGGCCAAGTTGCTGCTGGCAGCAGCCCCGGCGGCGCGACTCCTGGCGAGCCGAGGTCGGGGGGCGGCGCTTGTCGGCCTCGAGACGTTTGCAGTGGAGCGGGCGCGCCACCAGCGGCACGATCTCGATGCAGCGCTGCTGCGCTTGGGGCTGGCGCCTGTGGACGACCGACCGATTCGTCTCCACCTTCCCGAGGCGCTCAAGCACGGCAGCTGGCGGTGGCGGGAGCGCTGTGGCGGGGGGGCACCGCTGGCCGTGCTGCTGCCCGGCTCCAGCCACCACCCCGCCAAGCGCTACCCCCTTTCGGCTTACTGCCAGGTGGCGCAGCTGCTGCACGCGGCTGGTGTCACCCCGCTGGCTATGGGGGGCCCCGGCGACGAGACGCTGGCCAGTACGCTCGCCCAGGTGCCGGGGGTCCGTCTGGCCCCCCTGGGGTTGCCGGCAGAACTGGCCGCGGCCCTGTTGGCAGAGTGTGACGTGGCCATCGGCAACGACTCGGGGCTTGCGCACCTGGCGGCGGCGGTGGGGTGCCCGACGGTGGTGCTGTACGGGCCAACGGACCCTGCACGCACGGCCCCGGTGGGGGAGGCCACGGTGCTCGCCACCGGGGTGTTCCGGGGCGAGGCCAGCTGGGCCTCGGTGCCGCCCAGCCAGGTGGTGCAGGTGGCCCTCTCCCTGCTGGAGGGAGGGGAGACGCGGCGGGGGTTGCGGGATGGCAACGGGAACGGTATCATGGACGCGGCGGTGGGCCGTTAGCTCAACTGGCAGAGCAAGGGACTCTTAATCCCTAGGTTGTAGGTTCGACTCCTACACGGCTCACCAGTTCCCGTCTCGCGAAAGTGGCGGAACTGGCAGACGCGCGAGACTTAGGATCTCGTGGGCTTGGCCCGTGGGGGTTCGAGTCCCCCCTTTCGCACCAGCTGGAGCAGGCATGGCACACACTGTTGAGCGTCTTTCCCCATGTCGGGTCGGAATCACGGCCACCGTGGACGCCGAGCAGACCGCGGCGGCGCGGGAGCGGGTGACGTCGGCCTGGGTTCGCAGGGCAGTCATCGACGGGTTCCGCCCCGGCAAGGCCCCCCGTTCCCTGGTGGAGCGGCGGTTCGCCAAGGAGATTGCCGAGGAGCTGGAGGAGGCGCTGCTCCACGTGGCCTGGGATGAGGTGCGCGCCTCGGCTGCCCTGCGGCCTGCCGGACCGCTGCAGGTGCAGGACGCGCGCCTGGAGCCCGACGGCGGCTTCCGGATGAGCGGCCAGGTGGAGGTCTACCCGGAGGTGGTGGTGGGGCCGCTGGCCGGCTTTGTTCCCCCTCCCTTCGAGGTGGAACCCAGCGCGGAGGAGATCGAGGCGCAGCTGGCCCAGCTGCGGGAGCGTCAGGTTGCTTGGGAGCCGGTGAGCGGGGAGGTGGCGCGGGAGGGGCTGCTGGCGGAGGTGGAGATCTTCGGCGAGTTCCCCGATGGCGGCGGCGAGCCGTTCCACGAGGAACGCTCCCTCTTCCAGTTGGGTGCCGGCGAGGTTCACCCGGAGATCGAAGCAGCGGTGCTGGGTCACGCCGTGGGCGAGGAGGTGCGGGCCGAGCGAAAACTTGGCGAGGAAGCCGGACCTGGCCGGGAGGGCAAGCGCATCGTCTATCGCCTCGTCATCAAGGGCCTGCGGAGGAAGCAGCTCCCCGAGCTGGACGACGCCTTTGCCGCCTCCTTGGGCGTGGAGAACGGACTCGAGGGGTTGCGCCAGCAGGTGCGGTTGCGCCTGCGCCGGGGCAAGTTGCAGCAACGCTACGAGTTGTGGCGCGAGGCGGTCGTGACCCACCTCTTGGGGGGGCGCAGCCTAGAGCTGCCGCCGCGCCTGGTGGAGGAGGAAACGCACCGGGAAGTGGTCCGCTTTGCTCGCTCCCTGGCCGAGGTAGGGGTGGATGTGGAGAAAGCCGAGCTGGATTGGCAGCGGATTGAGAGGGAAGCGAAGGGCCGGGTGGAGCGACGGCTGCGCCACGAGCTCGTCCTCGATGCGGCCGCGGCAGCTCTCGGGGTCCAGGTGGAGGACGCCGAGGTGGACGTCCACGTGGCGCACGAGGCAAAGGCGCTGGGCGTTCCCTTTGCGGAACTTCGCGGTAACCTGGTGAAGAGTGGGGGCCTGGGGCGGATGCGAGCGGCCCTGCGGCAGGAGAAGGTCCTGCGTCTTGCCGTGCCGGAGCTGGAAGCCGAGCCCGGCGCGGCCGAAGGGAAGGAGTGAAGCCATGCTGGTCCCCATCGTCGTGGAGCAGACCGGTCGGGGCGAGCGCTCCTACGATATCTTTTCGCGCCTGCTCAAGGACAACGTGGTGTTCTTGGGCAAGGCCATCGACGACGACGTGGCCTCCCTGGTCATTGCCCAGCTGCTCTTTCTGGAGGCGGAGAACCCCGAGCGGGACATCTACCTCTACATCAACTCCCCGGGCGGCTCCATCAGCGCTGGCCTCGCCATCTACGACACCATGCAGTACGTGAAGCCCAACGTGGCCACCATCTGCCTGGGCCAGGCCTCGTCCATGGCGGCGGTCCTGCTGGCCGGCGGCGCCAAGGGCAAGCGGTTCGCGCTGCCCCACGCGCGGGTGGTCATCCATCAGCCGCTCATGTTTGGCCTCCAGGGCCAGGCCACGGACATCGATATCCACGCCAAGGATCTGCTGCGGCTGCGCGCGCGCCTGAACGAGGTGCTGGCGCTGCATACGGGTCAGTCCATCGAGCGGATCAACGCCGATACTGAGCGGGATTTCATCCTCGAGGCGGCGGAGGCGGTGAAGTACGGGATCGTGGACCGGGTGATCGAGCACCGGGAATAGTGGACACGGCAGGGTGTTAGTCGGGCGGGGTGTACAATGCCTGAGGGGATAGGCGGGTGGTGACGAAAGAGACTGCCGCGGAACTCCTGCGTTGCAGCTTCTGCAACAAGTCGCAGCGCGAGGTGCGCAAGCTCATCGCCGGCCCCAACGTGTATATCTGCGACGAGTGCGTGGACATCTGCCTCGACATCATTGCCGAGGATCGGGCCCGGGAAGCGCGGGAGTCGCGTCCGGATCTGCCCAAGCCGGCAGAGATCAAGCAGTTCCTGGACGATTACGTGATCGGTCAGGAGCCGGCCAAGAAGCGGCTCGCCGTGGCCGTGTACAACCACTACCGCCGCATCGATTACCTCACCCACTCGCCGCGACCCGATGTGGAGCTGTCCAAGTCCAACATCCTCCTCATCGGTCCCACCGGTACCGGCAAGACCCTCCTGGCCCAGACCCTGGCCCGGTTGCTGGAAGTCCCCTTCACCATCGTGGATGCCACGACCCTCACCGAGGCCGGGTACGTGGGCGAGGACGTGGAGAACATCCTGCTCCGCCTCTTTCAGGCGGCGGACGGCGACCGCGAACGTGCCGAGCGCGGCATCGTCTACATCGACGAGATCGACAAGATTGCCCGCAAGCAGGACTCCCCCTCCATCACCCGCGACGTGTCCGGCGAAGGGGTGCAGCAGGCGCTCCTCAAGATCCTGGAGGGCACGGTGGCCAATGTGCCCCCCCAGGGGGGGCGCAAGCACCCGCACCAGGAGTTCCTGCAGATCGACACCACCAACATCCTCTTCATCTGCGGTGGGGCCTTCGTGGGGCTCGAGGACATCGTGGCGCGGCGGTTGAACCAGAAGGCGATCGGTTTCACGGCCCACATCCTCACGGCCCAAGAGCGGTCGGCGAGCGAACTGCTCAAGGAAGTGCACCCCGAAGACCTGATCAAGTACGGGATGATCCCGGAGTTCGTGGGGCGCGTGCCGGTGGTGGCCACCCTCCACGAGCTGGACCAGGAAGCCCTGGTGCGCATCCTCACCGAGCCCAAGAACTCCCTCGCCAAGCAGTACGAGACCATGCTCTCCTTCGAGGGGGTGAAACTGCGCTTCACCGACGACGCGCTGCGGGCCATTGCCGACGAGGCGATCGCGCGGAAGGTGGGGGCGCGCGGGCTGAAGATCATTCTGGAAGAGCTCATGCTCGAGGTGATGTACCAGGTCCCCTCGCGTTCCGACGTGACCGAGATCGTCATCAGCCGCGAGGTGGTGGAGAAACGCGTGGCGCCCCTCGCCTCCATCCGGAAGGCTGGCTGAGAGCGCCACGTTCCAGTTCAGGATCCTTGAAGAGTTAGAGGGGGTGTAATGACGGTACGATCGACCCAGCTGCTTCCCGTAGTACCCCTCCGCGACATGGTGGTCTTTCCGCGGATGAAAGCCGCCTTCGTGGTGGGGCGACCTGCGTCGGTGGCGGCGTTGCAGCGCGCCCTGGAGGAGACGGGCAAGCGCATCTTTCTGGTGACCCAACGCGACCCACAACAGGACGAGCCGGGGCCGGAGGACGTCTTTTCGGTGGGGGTGGTGGCGACGATCCTCCAACACATGTCCTTCCCCAACGGCACCATCAAGGTGGGGGTGGAGGGGATTGCCCGAGGCACCTTCACCGCCCTGCGGGAGCGGGAGGGTGTGGGGTACGAGGCGGAGGTGGAGGTGATCACCCCCCCGCACGTGGTGGATCCCCGGATCTCCCGCTACATGTCCAACCTGGTCACCCTCTTCCAGCAGTTCGGCCGACTCTCGCAGCAGGTGGGGGTGGACACGGTGCTGGCCGAGCTGCAGACCGACGACCCCGACCTGTTCGCCGATGTGCTGGCGGCAGCGCTGCCCATCGCCACGCCGGACAAGCAGAGCCTGCTGGCGACCATCAACCCCTTGGAGCGCCTCCAGAAGCTCAACGACATCCTCGACCTGGAGATGGAGAAGCTCAACATCGACCGGCGGCTCAACGCCAAGGTCAAGAAGCAGATGGAGAAGGCGCAGCGGGAGTACTACCTGTCCGAAAAGATCAAGGCCATCAACGAGGAGCTGGGCCGCACCGACACCCGAGAGGAGTACGAAGAGCTGGCCAAGAAGATCGAGGCTGCTGGCATGCCCAAGGAGGCCAAGGAAAAGGCGCTCAACGAGCTGAAACGCCTCGAGAGCATGGCCCCCATGTCGGCGGAAGCCACGGTCTCGCGCAACTACGTGGACTGGCTCTTGGCTGTACCGTGGAAGAAGGCGAGCCGCGAGATTCGCGACATCAAGCGGGCTGAGGTGGTGCTGGACGAGGACCACTACGGGCTGGAGAAGGTCAAGGAACGGATCCTCGAGTTCCTGGCCGTGCGCCAGCTCGTGGCCAAACCCAAGGGGACCATCCTGTGCTTCGTCGGTCCCCCCGGTGTGGGCAAGACCTCCCTGGCCAAGTCCATCGCCCGCGCCACTGGCCGCAAGTTCGTGCGCCTGTCGCTGGGCGGTGTGCGGGACGAGGCCGAGATGCGCGGCCACCGCCGCACCTACATTGGGGCGTTCCCTGGCCAGATCATCCAGATGATGAAGAAGGCGGGGACCGTCAACCCGGTGTTCCTGCTGGACGAGGTGGACAAGCTGGGCGTGGACTTCCGGGGCGACCCCGCTTCGGCGCTCCTGGAGGTGCTGGACCCGGAGCAGAATCACAGCTTCATCGACCACTACCTGGACGTGGAGTACGACCTCTCCAAGGTGTTCTTCATCTGCACGGCCAACGTGACCCACACCATCCCGCCGGCCCTGCTGGATCGCATGGAGACCATCCAGCTCTCCGGCTACACCCAGTACGAGAAGCAGCAGATTGCCCAGAAGTTCCTGATCCCCAAACAGATCGAGCAACAGGGTTTGAAGCGGTACACGGTCACCTTCAGCGAAGAGGCGGTAAACCTGCTCATCGAGCGCTACACCCGCGAGGCGGGGGTGCGCAACCTGGAGCGGGAGATCGCCTCGGTGTGCCGCAAGCTCGCGCGCGAGGTGCTGAAGAAGAAGCTGCCGCGCGGGACGGTGCTGGAGGTGGACGCGGCGCGCATCGGCGAGTTGCTCGGCAAACCCCGCTACCGGCTAACGCGGCCCGGCGAGCGCGCCGAGGTGGGGGTGGCCACGGGGCTGGCGTGGACCCAGGTGGGCGGCGAGATCCTCGCCACGGAAGTGAGCCTAGTGCGGGGGAAGGGCAACCTCACCCTCACCGGGCAACTGGGCGACGTGATGCAGGAATCGGCGCGGGCGGCCCTCTCCTACGTGCGGGCGCGGGCGGCCCAGCTGCAGTTGTCGGCCGAGTTCTTCGAGCAGCACGATCTCCACGTGCACGTCCCGGAGGGGGCCATCCCCAAGGACGGGCCCTCGGCGGGTATCACCATGGCCACAGCGCTGCTCTCCGCCGTGGCCGGGGTAGCGGTGCGACAGGATGTGGCCATGACGGGGGAGATTACCCTGCGCGGGAAAGTGCTGCCCGTGGGGGGCATCAAGGACAAGGTGTTGGCGGCGTTCCGCGTCGGTATCGTCGAGGTGATCCTCCCTGCCGAGAACGAGAAAGACCTCGAGGAGATCCCGGAGGACGTGCGCAGCCGCATGCAGTTCCACCTGGTGAGCAACATGGACGAGGTGATCGCTCTGGCCCTGGAGGGGCCGCTCCCGAACCTGGCCAGTTCGGGCGGCACGGAACAACCCTCGGTCACTTCCAAGAGCGTGGCCCACTGACGGACGGTGCAGATCGAAACGGTCGAACTACGCGCTACGGTGGCGGATCACCGGCAAGGACCCAGAGAGGCTCACCCCCAGGTGGCCTTTGCCGGTCGTTCCAACGTGGGCAAGTCGAGTCTCTTGAACTGCCTGTTCGGGCGGCGGCTGGCCGGGGTGTCGAAGGAGCCGGGGAAGACCCGTACGATCAACTACTACCTCGTCAACGGGCGGGTGTTCTTCGTGGACCTGCCCGGCTACGGCTACGCCAAGGTGAGTCGGGACGAGCGGGCCAGCTGGGGAGAGCGCATCACGGCCTACCTCACTGGGGAGGGGCGGCTGCGCCTAGTGGTAGGGCTGGTGGACCCGCGCATCCCCACCTCGCCTCGGGACGTGGAGCTGGCCACGTTCGTGCGGGCGGCCGGCAGACCGTTCACCGTGGTGCTCACCAAGGCGGACAAGCTGGGAAGGGGGGCCCTCGCCCAGGCGGCGGAGCGGATCCAGAGGGAACTGGGGCTTGCGGAGCCACCCCTGATCTTTTCGGCCCGATCCGGCGAGGGGAGACGACAACTTCTCGCTGCCATTGCCCGGATGGTGGCGGCGTAACCAAGGAGTGTTCACATGTCCGAGAAAGCGCAACGCGGTCGCAGCCGGGGGCGGCGACGCCCCGCCGAGTCCACCCCGGAAGGGATTCCAGTGGTGCTGGACGAGGAGACACTGGCGGCGGAAAACGAGAACACCGAGGGGAAGCAGCGACTCGACATCCGCACCCTGAAGGATATGTCCATCGCCGAGCTCACCCACGTCGCCAAGGAGCTGGAGGTGGAAAACCCCGCCGGACTGCGCAAGCAGGATCTGATCTTCAAGATCCTCCAGGCCCAGACCGAGCGCGAGGGCCTGATCTTTGGCGAGGGGGTGCTGGAGATTCTCCAGGACGGCTACGGGTTTTTGCGGGCGCCGGAGTACAACTACCTGCCCGGACCCGACGACATCTACGTGTCCCCCTCGCAGATCCGCCGCTTCAACCTGCGCACCGGCGACACGGTGTCCGGCCAGATCCGCCCGCCCCGGGAGGGGGAGCGCTACTTTGCCCTGATCAAGGTGGAGGCGATCAACTTCGAGCCACCGGACGTGGCCCAGGAGAAGATCCTCTTCGACAACCTGACCCCCCTCTACCCCATGGAGCGCCTCAACCTGGAGGTGGAGGGGAACATGACCTGTCGGGTCATGAACCTCCTCACCCCCATCGGCAAGGGGCAGCGCGGGCTCATCGTTGCCGCGCCGCGCACCGGCAAGACGATGATGCTCCAGGCGGTGGCCAACGCCATCACCACCAATCACCCGGAGGTGATCCTCATCGTCCTGCTCATCGACGAGCGCCCCGAAGAGGTGACCGACATGCAGCGCTCGGTGAAGGGCGAGGTGATTTCCTCCACCTTTGACGAGCCGGCCTACCGCCACGTGCAGGTGGCCGAGATGGTGCTGGAGAAGGCCAAGCGGCTGGTGGAGCACCGGCGGGATGTGGTGATCCTCCTGGACTCCATCACACGCCTGGCCCGGGCTTACAACACCGTGGTGCCGCCCTCGGGGAAGGTGCTCTCGGGCGGTGTGGACTCTAACGCCCTGCAGAAGCCCAAGCGCTTCTTCGGTGCCGCCCGCAACATCGAGGAGGGTGGCTCCTTGACGGTGATCGGTACGGCCCTGATCGACACCGGTTCGCGCATGGACGACGTGATCTTCGAAGAGTTCAAGGGCACCGGCAACATGGAGGTGCACCTGGACCGCAAGCTTACCGACAAGCGCGTCTTCCCCTCCATCGACATCAACAAGTCCGGTACCCGCAAGGAGGAGCTGCTCCTGGAACCCTGGGAGCTCAAGCGGGTTTGGGTGCTGCGCAAGGTGTTGAACCCCCTCTCCACCGTGGAGGCCATGGAACTGCTCCTGGACCGTCTGGAAAAGACGCGCACCAACAAGGAGTTCCTCGATTCCATGAGCCAGGGATGAGGACCGGCAGGAACGCACGGGAGGTGCCGGGCTGTCCGTTCCTCCCGCCGCCGGGGGGCGGAGCCGTGGCGGCGCTGGGGCGGGCGAGGGAGGAGGCATCGCCGCAACACACCTCCGCTCCCACCGCCCCCCCGGTTCGCTCCGCCTCCCCCCCGCTCCAAGGGGAGGTGTGGGAGCCTCGCCTGGGCGAGCCGCTCTCCATCCTGGGTATCCGCTACCTCAACGCCAGGCCGCTCCTGGCAGGGCTCGAGGAGGGCATCGAGGCACCGTTTCCCTACCGCTTTGCCACCGCCGAGCCGGCCGACTGTGCCGAGACCCTAGCCACCGGTCGCGCTGCGGCGGCGCTGGTGCCGGTGGCGGCACTGCCCCGCCTGGCTCGCGCCCGCGTCGTCACGAGCCTGGGGGTTGCCTGCCGGGGGCAGGTCACCTCCGTGCTGCTGGTGACCACGGTGCCGCCCGGGAAGATCCGGCGGCTCGCGGCCCACACCGCCTCGATCACCTCGGTGGCGCTGGCGCGCCTACTCCTCGCCGAGCGGTGGCACACCTGGCCCACCGTCGTGTCCGCGCGCCCGCCCCTGGCGAGCATGCTCGCACAGGCCGACGCGGCGGTGCTGATTGGCGACCCGGCGCTGTCCACGGTGGGCAACAGCGGTTGCGAGGAGATCGATCTGGGTCTGGCGTGGCAGGAGTGGACGGGGCTCCCCTTCGTCTTTGCCGTGTGGGGGGTGCGCCGCGACGCGCCGCCGGCCGTGGACGCCCTCCTCCACGCCTCGCTGGCGTGCGCGGAGGCGAACTGGGAGCGCCTCCTGCCGGCGTGGGCGGCAGCGCACGCCCAGGAGGTGCATCGGGTGCGCGCCTACCTCCAGGAGCGCCTGCACTTCCGCCTGGATGCGGAAGACCTCCAGGCGGTGGACGAGTTCCTTCGCCGGGCCGGCGACGCGGGTCTGCTGCCAGGGGGCAGGCAGCGTGAGTGCGGCCGGTAACCACAGACGGTGAGTGGGACCAGGCCCGGGTGCCTGCGCTACTATCGAGTCGTGGGTGAGGGCAATGGACGCAGGCGTTCGCTGGCAGCTGCGATCTTCATCGTCAGCGTCGGGCTGGTACTGTTTCGCTACCAGCGGTTGCACCCGCCCGAAAACCTCGCAGTCCTCGCGGCGTGCTGCGCCTGGATCGCGATCTTCACGCTGGCGTGCCTGGGGTCCGGCGTATGGGTCGTCCGCTGGCTGGGATGGCAGTCGAGGGCGCCCCGCGAGCCGCTGGTTGTGGCAGCGGCCGGTGCGGGAACTCTGGCCGCACTAGCCTTCGCGCTGGGCGCGGTGGGCCTGCTGTTTCGCCCGCTGCTGCTGGCGGTGGTGCTCATCAGTGCCGGAACCGGAGCGGTGTGGCTTGCCCGCAACCTGCCGCCATGGTTGCCTCTGTGGCCGAGCCCGGGCGTGGCCCGGATTGCCATGACGGTCGCGCTGGTGCTGCCCGCCCTCGCGGTGGTCACCCCGGCGCCCTTCTACGACCAGCTCAACTATCACCTGGCCATGCCGTACCGCTGGCTGCGCTCGGCGGCTCTCGTCACTTTCCCGCGCCACGACTACTCCTTTCTGCCCGCGAGCATGGGTCTCCTCTACTCGTACGCGCTGGCAGCTCTGCCGGTGTGGGCGGCGCAGGCGCTTCACTGGTGGATGGGGCTGCTGGCAGTGGGGGGGGCCGCCCGGATCAGCGCCTTGCTGGCAGACGGCACAGGGAGCGGCTGGGCGGCAGCCATCTTCGCGGCGACGCCGGCAGTGATGATGACGGCTGCCCTGGCAGCCAGTGACCTGGGTGCCGCTGCCTTCACGGCGGTGGCGTGGCTCCTGGCCCTTGGGGCGATGGGCCATGCGATCACCACGAAACCGTGGCGAACGTGGTTGCTTGTGGGGGCGTTCTCCGGGCTTGCCGTCGGCTGCAAGGCGACGGCGGCGGTAACCGTCGCTGCGCCGCTGGGGCTGCTGCTCGTTCTGCGAGTAGCTCGCAACCGGGAGGGTTGGCGGGTGCGGAGTGCCAGACTCGCCGCGTTTGCGCTTGGCGCAATGGTAACGTTTGCGCCCTGGCTCGTCCGGACCTGGGTTGCCTGGGGCAACCCGCTGCACCCCTTCCTTGGCGAGTCCCGCGTGGCCGGAGTCGGCACCGTCACCGGAATCGCTGCCGCGCAGAACGTCACCTCATGGCTCGCCGGGCGGCTCTCCGGGCTCTCGCTTGGGACGTTTGCGCCGCGGGGAGAGGCCGGCGACATTGGCCCCCTCTACTTGGCGCTCGTGCCCCTCAGCGGGTTTCTCCTCCTGGGTCGAGGAACCCGTGAGCGCCGGCTGCTCGCCGGGATAGCTCTGGGTGTCGTGGCCTGGAGTGTGCTTCCCCACCTGGGCCGCTACTTGCTGCCGGTGCTCGTGCTGCTGGCGGCCGCTGGTGGCGCCGCACTGGCGCTCTTGTTGGCCCAGTGGCGCGGGGTGGCACGGGGCGCGTTGGTGACGGTGGTGACGGGCACCCTGGCGTGGAGCATGTTCGCGGCCACGTCGGTGCAGGGGTTCGCCCGCATAGGCTGTACGCTCGGAGCGTACGATCTCGAAGAGTGGATGAGATCTTCGGTGGACTACTGGACGGCGGCACGGTTCATCGGCGAGGAGGTGCCAGAGGATGGAACGGTGTTGCTCGTCGCCGAATCCCGCAGCCTCTACATCGACCGGGACGTGCTCCTCGAAGATCCCCTGCGGAAGCCTCTGCTCGCCGAGTTGGCGGAGCGGGAGGCCAGTGCCCAAGCGATGGCCGCTCGCCTGGCCAGTCAAGGCGTGACGCACGTGCTGCTGAACTGGAAAGAGGCGCGTCGCATCGCGGCCATGAACCGGCGCGCTGACTACTTCGGCGTTCTCTCCGACGCCGGCCGTGCGCGGCTCGACCGCTTTCTCGGCGAACACCTCGAAAGGGTCTTCCAGGATGGACCGGTGGAGGTGGCACGCCTGGTGGTGGATCCGTCGAGCGGGAGGTGACGGTGGAGCTCGGCGTCTCGGTGGTGATCCCGGCGCGCAACGAGGGCAAGTCAATTGCGGCGGTGGTGGCCGGTGTGAGGGCGGCGCTTGCGGGAGCGGCGGCCGGCGGCAGCTTCGAAGTGATCGTGGTCTCCGACGGATCCCACGATGACACGGCCACGGCGGCCCGCGCCGCTGGTGCCGAGGTCTTGGAGAACCCCGAGTCGAAAGGCTACGGCGCCGCGCTCAAGCGTGGCTTCCGGCACGCGCGCTATCCGTTCGTGGCAATCATCGACGGCGACGGAACCTACCCGCCCGAGGCGATTCCTGGAATGATCGAGGACCTCGTACGCGGCGCGGACCAGGTGATCGGCTCGCGGACCACCGGCCAGGCCCACGTCCCGCTCCTGCGGCGACCCGCGAAATGGTTGGTGCGAGTGCTCGCCTCGGCCTTCACCCGTCAGCCCATCCCGGATCTCAACTCAGGGTTGCGCGCGCTGCGGCGCAGCACGCTCGAGAGCGTCGTCCGGCTGCTTCCGGACGGCTTCTCGTGCACTACGACCTTGACCGTGGCTGGGCTGCTCTCCGGTTGGCACGTCACCTGGCATCCCATCGACTACCACCGCCGGACGGGGACCTCGAAGTTCCGACCGGTACGGGATACCGGTCGTCTGGTGCTGTCGCTGCTCCGGGCGGTGGTCTACTTCGACCCGTTGCGACTGTTCCTTCCCCTTGCTCTGGTGCTCGGCGTGGTTGGTGCTGGGCTTGCCGCCTACGACGTCTTCGTGGAGCACAACCTCACCGACAAGACCGTGCTCACGAGCCTCACGGCGCTGCAGTTCCTGGTGCTCGGGCTGCTGGCCGACCTGATTGCGAAGCGGAACGTTGGCTAGAAAGCTGATGAGCGGTTGGCCTGAACGGGAGGGCCGGGGCCCCACGCCGGTAACGAGCCTGCTGGCAGTGGCTGTGGCGGCGGTGTTCTTTGCGACTACGCTGTGGTCGCTGATTGCAACCTCAATGCCGCGGCTCATCAATCACGACGAGTACTGGTACCTCGCGGCGGGTTCGCTGATCCACGACGGACTGCTGCCGTACCGTGACTTCCACTGTCTTCACATGCCTTATGGGATGTATCTCTTTGCGGTGCTGGCGTGGCTGACCGAGCACCTGCTGCTGGCCGGTCGGCTGCTGGCCGTGTGCTGCGACTGGGCGCTCCTGGGACTCGTGTTCTGGATCGTGCGCAGCTCCCTGGTGCGGTTCGGTGGAGCGCTTGCGACTGTTGCGGCGCTCGGCGCAGCGTTCTCAGTGTTCGCGAGCCCGCTCTACCTCTCGCAGGCCGGGAAGGCGTGGAACTACCCGCAGCCACTCCTCCTTGCCCTCGGCGCCGTGACACTGGTTGCAGCGGCCCGCCGAGCGCCCCGCCCAAATTGGCGCTTGGTTTTCGCGGGGCTCCTGGGCGGCGCCGCGGTGGGTTTCCGCCTCTCGTACGTGTTCGTCGTGCCGGTCCTCATGGCTGGATGGGTGGTGGCGCGGCGGACGCGACGGGAGGTCATTGGCGGCCTGGCTTGGCTCTCCATGGGGGTGTCCCTGGCCCTCGCGGCAGTGGTGCCTTTGGCTGCGGCGGCGCCGGCGCGGTTCCTCTTTGACGTGGTGGGCTATCACCGCCTGCAACCGCTGGTGCACGCCTCCCAGGGGGTCGTAGCTCCCTCAGACCTCGCCGACAAGGTGCAGTTTCTCGCCGTACTCCTGTTCGTCAAGAACCCTCAGATGGGCCTCGCGCTCCTGGGCGCCCTGGCGCTGGCCGCCACCCGGTGCCGTCGTGAGTGGAGGGCGTCGGACGGTGTGCTCTGGCTCGCGTTGGCTGCTTCCCTGCTGCTGGCGGCCGCGGTCCCCAGCCCGTCGTGGCCGCAGTACGCGCTCCCGGTGCTGCCTGCGGCGGTCGTGGCCGCGACGCTGCTGCTCGGCGAAGGCGTGGGGTTGGGACGAGTCCCAACGGCCCGCGCGCTGCTGGCGGTGATTCCCGCTGTTGCCCTTGTCGGCATCTTCCTGGCGCCGGCGCGAGACCGGCCACGGCTGGCCTCCCGCGCCTGGGCGGCTGTCGTGGTCCACGAGCTGGATCGGTCGGTTCGCGCCTACGTGGCGGATCGCACCATCCTCACCCTCGCCCCAGTGGTGGCCCTGGAATGGGGAGCGAGGATCTACCCGGAGTTTGCCACCGGTCCGTTCATCTGGCGGACCGCCAGGTTCGTACCACGCCACGAGCGGGCGCGCCTTGCCGTTGTGGGGCCGGACGAGATCGAGTCCCTGCTTGCCGTCAAGAGGCCCGACGCAATGCTGCTTGGCATCGATCAGGAGCTCGAGCGGCCTTTGTTGAGCTATGCCGTGACGAACGGCTTCCGCCCCGTGACGGTGGCTGCACCGGCGCTGTGGATCTCCCCGCAGCTCCTGGCAGCCACCCCCCACGGGGGCCCTCGATAGCGAGCCGAGCATGGGGGGATCGGGTCCACGAGTGTGCGGAGCTTCGCTCGGCAGACCTCTGCCGCGTCATCACCCTCCGCCATCGTCGTGGCAAACGCTGGCTCGCCCTGCTGCATCGACGCGAGGCCGGGTCACCCCTGCCGTCATCCTGAGCCTGCGCCTATCCCTGCCGTCATCCTGAGGCCGCGCCTATCCCTGCAGTCATCCTGAGCCTGAGCCTATCC
>JACADV010000026.1 GCA_013388425.1 Thermoanaerobaculaceae bacterium
CCGAAGAGGGAGACGAGGATGTCGCGCCACTCCACGGTGGCACCGCTGGGGAGGGTGGCGTTGCGGGTGATAGTCTGGCTGCCGTCGTAGCTGGTGAAGAGCAGGGTCAGGGCAGCGGGGAGGGCAGAACGGTTGACGGCCGCCACGTCGGTGCGCCACTGGGTGCTGTTGGCCCCCGGTGCGTGGGCCAGGGAAGGCACGAAGCTCACCACCCCTTCGGTGCCACTGCCAATGGTGATGGTGCCGCTCTTCGTGCAGGTGACGGTTCCCACCTGCACCAGGAGGTTCCAGGTGTAGGTGCCGGCAGTTGAGTACGTGTGGGAGACGGTTTGGCCTGTGGCGCCGCTGGTATCGCCAAAGGTCCACACGTACACCGGGCTCACGGTGCAGCCAGAGGTGGTGGCAGTGGCGGTGAAGGTGATGGCTGTGCCGACGCT
The DNA here is from genome assembly GCA_013388425.1 of Thermoanaerobaculaceae bacterium. Taxonomy (GTDB): domain Bacteria; phylum Acidobacteriota; class Thermoanaerobaculia; order Thermoanaerobaculales; family Thermoanaerobaculaceae; genus JACADV01. The sequence continues at coordinate 438 of JACADV010000026.1, forward strand.
ACCAGTTGTGGGGACGGAAGCTTGGCAGGTCACGGTGCAGCCGCCCCCGGAGCTCACGGTGATGGTGAGGTGGGTGTCCTGCGCGGTGGCGCTGGCAGCATCGGTGACGGTGAGGGTCACCGCGTAAATGCCCGCGCTGGTGTAGGTGTGGGTGGGGTTCTGGCGGGTATCGGTGGCGCTGCCGTCACCAAAGTTCCAGGCGTAGGAGTAGGGTGGCTGGCCGCCACTGGCGGAGCCGGTGAAGATCACGGTGAGGGGGGCAGCTCCCGAGGTGGGGGAGGCGGAGGCGCTGGCGCGCAGGGTTTGCGAGGCCGTGCACACGTCGCTTGCCACCGCTCCCGCAGTGCTACTGGAAACGGCCCCAGCCGTCAGGGTGAAGGTGGTATCCGCAGCCGTGGCGGCTGGATCGCCCACGGTGGCTGCGGTGGTGGCGGTGGTGAAGGAGAAGGCAACGCCGCTCACCGAGGTGTTGCGGATCGGCTGGCAGCCGGAAGGGATCTGGCCGTTGGCGTCCAGGCTCAGGACCCAGGCGTCCACATCGCCGCTGCCAAAGGAGCTGGTGTCGCCGCAGAACAGGATGCTGCCATCGGTGCGCCGCTCCGGAGCGCCGCTGTCGTCGGCGCTGCCGCCGTAGGCGCGCTGCCAGACGATGTTGAAGTTGGAATCGAACTTCACCACCCAGGCATCCTCCCCGCCGCCGCCAAAGGACTGGGTCATCCCGGCCGCCAGGTAGCCGCCCGCCGAATCGGCAAAGGCCACGAGCATGTCGTCGTTGGCACCGCCGTAGCTCTTGGCCCACTGCACGTTGCCGTTGGTGTCCAGCTTGGCGAGGAAAGCGTCGTCGTTGCCGGCGCCAAAGGAGTCGGTCACCCCACCCAGGATCCACCCGTCAGCCAGCTGCGCGGTGGGGAAGGCGAACTCGTCATCGGTGCCGCCCAGGACTTTCTGCCAGAGAATGTTCCCGGAGGTGTCCAGCTTCAACAGCCAGATGTTGCTCGTATCCGTTCCCGCTCCCGGCCCAAAGGAGTTGGTCTGCGCCGCGAGCAGGTAGCCGCCGGAGATGGGCGTTACCAGGCCGCCAGAGTCGTTGCCGCTGCCTCCGTACGTCTTCTGCCATTGGATCTGGCCGGTGCTGGACAGCTTCATGAGCCAGACATCGGTGTTGTTCGTGGACATGTCCGCGCTGGTGCCGGCCACGAGGAAGCTGCCATCCGAAAGCTCGAGCGGCACGCCGATCAACGAACGGGAGCTGGGGTACTCCTTCTGCCACACCACGGAGCCCGAGGAGGTGAGGCGCATGAGCCGGAAGGTCAGGCTGAACGTGCTCATGTTGATGGCGTTGCCGGAGAGGAGGAACCCACCGTCGGAAAGGAGCTGGGCCACGGCGTAACCAGCGGTGTTGGGGTTGAGCTGCTTTTGCCACTGGATCGTGCCGTTGGCATCCAGCTTGGCGAGCCACGCGGCGTTGTGATCGAAGTCCCTCGCAGCCAGGAGGTAGCCCCCGTCGGGCGTGGGAGTAATGTCGCCGGCTTCCTCCCCCGGTGTGCCGTAGGTCTTCTGCCAGGTGATGGTACCGGAGCTGTCGAGGCGAGCCAGCCACAGGTCGTGCCCGCCGGCACCGAAGGAGTCGGTTTCGCCGCCAATGACGAAGCTGCCATCGCTGTTGAGGCGCACCAGGTAGGCGTAGTCCTTGCCGGGCCCGCCGTAGGCGCGGCCGAAGGTCGCCGCGGCGCGGTGGAGGGCCGTGGCATCCGGGGCGTACGGCATGGCCCGGTGCAGCCGCTGGAGAGGGTGCAGCCAGCGGTCGTGTGAGAGGAAACCGTGGTGGCCCGACAGCCACTGGGCCGGGCCCGTGGCGGCCAAGGCCAACGGTGCAACGAGCAGGCCAGCAAGGAAAAGGATGCGCTTCATCTCTGCCCCCTTTTGTATCCCAAGACAAGGGTACCGCAGTGGCTCGCGCTGTCAACGCCAGACCTGCGGTGCCTCTAGCGGGGCTCGGAGGGGTCCACCGTCTCGCCGTCCGCCACCGTGGAGATGCCCAGGGCCGCCAGATCCACCGAGGGGAAGACCAGGCAGTTGGTGCCGATGCGGCACTCCTGCGGGATCACGGCCTGTTTGCCGATGACGGTGATGCCGGAATCCAGGTGGGTGGGGAAGCGCCGGTTCGGCGTTGTGGCACGCCCCGTGCCGATGCGAGCCCCGCCACCCACCGTCACTTCCTTGTCCAGCACGGTGTTGGTCACCAGGCAGGAGGGGCCAATCCGGCAATCGTGGAGCACAACGCTGCGCACCACCCGCGCGCCGCGCGCCACGCGCACGCCGGGGAAGAGCACGCTCTCCTCCACCTCGCCCTCGATGACGCACCCCGCCGCCACGAGGGCGTTGTGGATCTTCCCCTGCGCTCCCAGGCGCACGGGGGGCCGGTCCCCCCGTCCCCGCTGGTCGGGGTTGGTACACACGTTCCAGGCGCGCAGATCGAGCCCCGAGTTGGGGTCGAGGCAGTCCATGTTGGCCTGGACGTAGGAGGAGATGGTCCCCACGTCGCGCCAGTAGCCGCAGAACGGGTAGGCCAGGAGCTTGCGGCGACCCAGCATGTGGGGGATCACGTCGTGGCCAAAGTCGTACCCCGCCCGGCCCCCCACCACAGCCTCCAGCTCGGCCACGAGGGTGGCGTAGTTGAAGACGTAGATCCCCATGGAGGCGAGGTTAGACGGGGCGTCGGGCTGCTTTTCCACGAAGGCAGTGATCCAGCCATGCTCGTCAGAGGTCATCACCCCGAACCGGCCCCTCTCCTCCCAGGGCACCTCCATGGCGGCAATGGTGACGTCGGCGCCCCGCGCCTCGTGGGCGGCAATGAGCGCCTCGTAGTCCATGCGGTAGATGTGATCGCCGGAGAGGATGAGCACCCGTTCGGGTCGGTAGTCCTCCATGAACCAGAGGTTCTGCCACACGGCGTCGGCGGTCCCCTTGTACCAGTCGGATTCCTTCTCGCCCGTGTAGGGTGGGAGCACCTTGATCCCGCGCTCGCGACCAATGAGATCCCAGGGTTCGCCGCCACGCACGTGGTCCATCAGCGAGAACGGCTTGTACTGGGTGAGGAGGCCGACGCGGGAGAGCCCAGAGTGCATCACGTTGGAGAGTGTGAAATCGATGATGCGATAGTGGGCCCCAAAGGGAACGGCGGGCTTGGCGCGCCGGGAGGAGAGGATGTTGAGGCGCGATCCGGAGCCGCCGGCCAGGAGCATGACGAGGGTGTCCCGCGCTGGTCTCATGGCCGGACCACCGTGGCGGAGGGGATGGTGCGCGCGGGGAAAGCGGCCCCATCGATGTCTGGCCAGAGGATGCAGTTGCGGCCAATGACGGTGCGCGGGGGCACGGTGGTGCCCTTCCCCACCACCGTCACCCCGGAGGTGGGGAGATCGGCCCGCCCCGAGTTGGCCACCATGGGACCCACGCCAATCTGGGCGTTGCACCCCACCGTGACGGACTTGTCGAGGATGACCGTATCGAGGAACGCCCCCGCCGCAATGTGGCAGCCGTGCATGAGGATGGAGTTGCGCACCACGGCGCCGCGCTCGATCACCACGTTGGGGGAGACGATACTGGCCTCCACCGTTCCCTCCACCCAGGCGCCGGGGCAGATCAGCGAGGAGTGGACCGTGGCGGTGGGGCGGAAGAGGGCAGGGGTGGGGTCGCCCAGGGTGCCCGAGGTGAGGTTGGTGCGTACCTGCCACGCCTCCAGATCGGGTGGGTCGGGACCGATGATGTCCATGTTGGCGGCGTAGTAGGCGTCGAGGGTGCGGGCGTACTGCCAGTACCCGTCGAAGAGGTACCCAAACACGCGTGCCCCCTCCGCCACCATGCGCGGAATGATCTCCGAGTAGAGCTGGAAAGTGGTGCCAGTAGCTGCGTTTTCCCGCAACCGCTCGACAAGCGTCGCGGTGTTGAAGACGTAGATCGTCAGGGAGGCCAGGTTCCCCTTGGGTTTGACGGACTTTTCCTCGTAGAGGACCACGCGTCGCCGCTCGTCCAGCACGGCGGTGCCGAACATGGGCGCCTGGTGGGCCGGCACCTCCTTGAGGGCCAGGGTGAGTTCGGCGCCGGTGGCCAGGTGCTGGCGGATCATGGGGCGGTAGTCCATGGAGTAGACGTGATCGGCAGAAGCAATGAGCACGAGTTCGGGGGAGTAGTGCTCGATGAAGATGAGGTTCTGGTAGATGGCGTCAGCAGTTCCCCGGTACCAGTCGGTGTCCTTGGAGCCCAGGAACGGGGAGAGGACCTTGAGTTCCCGGGTCCGCCCAACAAAGTCCCAGGGTGCCCCCCCCGCCAGGTGGGTGTTGAGGGAGTAGGGGCGGTACTGGGAGAGCACCCCCACCACGTCGATCCCCGAGTGCATCATGTTGGAGAGGACGAAGTCGATGAACCGGTACATCCCCCAGATGGGCACGGCACTCTTGGGCCGCTTGGCCGTCAGCACCGACAGCTCGTCCACCCTGCCCCCCGCCAGCACCATGCCCACGATCTGCTTCTTCATTGCGTTTCGATCCTAGCGGCGCGGCCAGCGCACTGTCAAACGGTGTGGGGGTAGAGGGCAGGCGGGCGGTGGGGTAGTCGGTACGGTGTGGCAGACTATCCCCATGGTGCGGCACGTGGTGGCCCGTCTCCTCCTCGTGGGGCAGCTCTCCATGATGTGGCAGGCGTGCACCTCGGTGCGCACCACGGGCAGCCGCGAGGCCCCAGCCGGCACGGGGGGGATCGCAGTGCGGGTGTTCGCCGACGACGCCGCCCGGCGCGCCGGCGAGCCGTCACCGCCCGCCGTGGTTGGCGAGCTGGAGCGCCGGCAGGGGGGGGTGTGGCGGCCAATCTTCCGCTCGTTGAGCCCGAGCTGGGCGGTGGCGGGGCTGCCCCCCGGTAGCTACCGGATCCGTTTCCCCGCCCGTCTGGACGAGGGGGGGAACGTCATCCGCCTCTCGGGCAGCGCCCGGCAGGTGGAGGTGCGCGAGGGGCGGGTGACTCAGGTGGAGGCCGTGCTGCGGCACGTGCCGGCAGCGGTGGTGGCGCTTGCTGCCGTCCCCGTGGTAGTCGCAGCGGTGCTGCTGGCCCAGTGGCTGGACGATCACCACCTGCCGGCGCCGCCGCTGCCGCCGCCGGAGGTGGTGGAGGCCGTGTTCTACCTCTCCCTGGACTGGCCGGCTGTGGGGTGGGTGGGGGTGGCGGATCGGGCAAGCCCCGTCGTCACCTCCCACTTCCCTGGCGAGGGGGCGCTGGTGGCGGCGCGACGGGTGCGGGTCGTGTTCGCCTTTTCCGAGCCACTGCAGCCGGGGGAGTTGGAAGCGGCGGGTGTCACCGTGCTGGGCGAGCAGAGCGGCCTCGTGCCCGGCGTGGTGAGCTACGACGAGGAGCAGTGGTGGGTGGTGTGCGAGCCGCGGGAAGATCTGGCGCCGGGCGATACCTACCACGTGACCCTGGCCGCCGACGCGGTGGAGGACCTGGGCGGAAACAAGCTGGACGCTCCGGTTTCCTTCAGCTTCCGCTCGGCTCCGTGACCTGATGGGTGTCCGGGCTCGCTTCCGGGAGGTTGCGGGCCACCACGGTCATGACCACCGGCTGCGCTGCCTCGTGGTCAGCAAGGCCTAGCCGCGCTGCCACGGCGGCCGGCAGGCGGCGAGAGACGAGCCGGGCCTCCACCCGCGCAGCACCGGAAGGGATGGGGTAGGTGAAGCGGCGTGTCTCGTCGGCGGCGAGGCGGGTGTCCTGCGCTTCGGCCACGACGCGCCAAGGGGGGCCGGTGCGTTGCCGGCGGCGTCGCGCAGCACGCGGGCAAAGCGCGCGCTGGGGTCGCTGGCGTTCATGCTGGCCATCTAGCTTTGCTCGTGGGGGTTGGCAAGACGGGGCGAGGGTGGCAGGATGGACAGCGTGTCGTGGTTCCGCGCGCCCCGCGGTCGACTTGGCGTTGCCTTCGATTACGGCCAGATCCTCCTTGGCTCGGTGCTGGTCGGGCTGGGTACCAACCTCTTCTTCGTCCCCAACAAGGTGGTCTCGGGCGGGGTGACGGGGGTGGCCATCATCGCCCATCACACCCTGGCTACGCCGGTGGGGCTGGTCACCTTGGCCCTCAACATCCCGCTCCTGTGGCTGGGGTGGCGGTACGGGGGCGGCACGCGCTTCTTCCTGCGCACCGCTCTTTCGGTGGCGACCATTGCCGTGACCATCGACGCCACTGCCGCTGTGGTTGTGCCCCCCACCACCGACCGGCTGTTGGTGATTTGTTACGGGGGGCTGTTGGACGGGTTTGGCATGGGCTTGGTCTTCCGCGGACGCGGCACCACCGGCGGGACCGACGTCATTGCCCGTCTGGCCCATCGCTACCTGGGCGTGGGCATCGGCCAGGCCCTCCTCGCCATGAACGTGGGGATCTTCGCTGCCGCAGCGTTCGTCTTCGGTGCCGAGCCGGTGATGGTGGCGCTGGCCCTCGCCTTTGTCTCGGCGCGCGTGCTGGACTTGGTGCAGGCTGGTTTCTCGGCAGCTCGGGCTGCCTTCATCATCAGTGAGAAGGAGGCAGCAGTGCGCGAGGCGGTGCTGGGAAGACTGGGGCGGGGTGTGACGGTTCTCTGGGGCGAGGGCGGGTATACCGGTGAGGATCGGCCGGTGCTCTACGTGGTGGTGGCGGCTCACGAGGTTGGGCGACTGAAGCGCCTGGTGGCCGAGGTGGACCCGCGGGCCTTCGTTGCCATCACCCCGGCCCAGGAGGTTCTGGGCGAGGGGTTCGCGCCCCACAGGCGGGAGGAGGCGTGATGCGGGCTGTATCGCTCTGGGTCGTAGCCGTGCTGATCACGGTAAGTCTCGCTGCCTGGCAGCGGATTTCTGGGCCAACCTATCCGGTCCGTGGCACGGTATCGGTGGGCGGCGCGACGATTTCCCTCGAGCTGCTCCGTTCGGGGGAGACGGGCCGACCGCTGCCGGTGGAGGTGAACGTGCCGCCGGGGGTCGAAGGGGATGTGGTGTGGCGGCGGTATCCCAGCAGCGATCCCTGGAACGTGGAACGGCTGCGCAGCAACGGCAAGCTCCTGCGCACCGAGCTCCCCTCCCAGCCTCCCGCTGGCAAGGTGGAGTATCAGGTGCGGCTGCGCGAGATGGCAGGGCCTGGCCGCGCGTTTCCACACAAGCCAGCCGTGGCCCGGTTCAAGGGGGCCGTCCCGGAGGGGGTGCTCGTCCCCCACATCCTGGCCATGTTCCTGGCCATGGCCTTTGCCGCGCGGGCGGGGCTGGCCGCCCTGGCCGGCGAGCGGAGTGTCGCCAAGCTCGCCTGGATCACACTGGGGCTCACGGTGGTGGGCGGTTTCCTCTTCGGTCCCGCGGTGCAGAAGTACGCCTTCGGCGCCTGGTGGACCGGGGTTCCCTTTGGCTGGGACCTCACCGACAACAAGACCTTGATCGCTGGCCTGGTGTGGGCGTGGGCGGTGTGGCAGCTGCGCCGCAACCCATCAGCCCGCCTGGCTCCCGGGGTGGCGGCGCTGGTGATGCTCGTGGTCTTCTCGGTGCCCCACAGCGTCTGGGGTTCCGAGCTCAAGTGGGACACCGCCCCGCAGCCCCAGCCAACGGCTGCTCCGTGAACTCCCCGTCCCTCGGGGCACCGCTTCAGCTTGCGGGCAGTGGCTTGCCCTCCTGGTCCACCACGACGACGGGGGCGATCGCCAGCGCTGCCAGCGCCTTGCGCACCACCTTGGCATCGCCCACCACCACGATGGAGAGGCGGTCCGGGGTGAGGGTGCCGGCAGCTCGCTCAGCTACTTCGGCTGGCGAGAGGGCGGTCACCTCCTTGGGGAACGACTCCAGGGCGCTGGGCGGCAGGCCGTAGAGCACGATTTCCGCCAGTTCGGCGGCCAGCTGGGCGGGGGTTTCGAAGCGCCGGGCGTACCCGTTGACCAGGGAGCCCTGGGCGTAGGCCACCTCGGCCGCGGACAGTGGTCGCCGTCCCGCCAGATCCTCCAGCTCCTTGAGGATCTCGTGGAGGGCATCGGCGGTCACGGCGGTCTGGACCGAGGTGGTGATGATGAAGGCCCCCGGCACGGTGGCGTACTCAAAGCGGGAGCGGATCCCGTAGGTGTAGCCCTTGTCCTCCCGCAGGTTCAGGTTGAGGCGCGAGACGAACTGCCCGCCGAAGGCCGCGTTGGCCACCTCCAGGGCGGCGTAGGCAGGGGTGGTACGGGGCACCCCCAGCTGGCCCACGGCGATGAACGACTGGGCGGCACCGGGCCGGTCGACGATGGTGATCGCCCTCCCGGCGAGGGGACGCGGGGCCGGCAGGGGTTGGAGGGTCGCTTCTTCCCCCCGCCAGCTCCCCAGGGCTCGCTCCAAGAGCGGCTGGCACTCTGCTGCCGTCACGTCCCCCACCACCACCAGCGTGGCCCGGGCGGGTACGAAGTGGCTCCTCCAGAACGTCTGCACATCCTCCAGGGTGATGGCGGCAATCCCCTCGGGCGTGCCCAGACCGGGGCGGGAGAAGGGGTGATCCGCAAAGAGGGTGCGCTGGAGTGTGATCTGCCCCAGGTACTGGGGCTGATCCAGGAGCTGCCGCAACTGCACGAGTCGCCGGGTACGCTGGCGGGCCAG
>JACADV010000060.1 GCA_013388425.1 Thermoanaerobaculaceae bacterium
GCCCCAGGCGGCGGTGGCGGCGGCGCAGACGGCGCCCCTGCCAGCGGCCTCGGCTCCCGCCCCGGCCGTGGTACCTGAGGAGTCCGAAGAGGAGCTGGCGTTCGTGACCTCGCCCATCGTGGGCACTTTCTACCGGGCGCCCAACCCGGAGGCGGAACCGTACGTGAAGGTGGGCGACCGGGTGTCCAAGGGCCAGGTGCTGTGCATCGTGGAAGCCATGAAGCTCATGAACGAGATCGAGTCGGACACGGCGGGGGTGATCGTCAAGATCTACCCCGAGAACGCCCAGCCGGTGGAGTTTGGCGAGCGGCTGTTCGCGATCCGTCCCTCCTAGGCCGCGATGATCTCCAAGGTCCTGATCGCCAACCGGGGCGAGATTGCTCTCCGCATCATCGCAGCCTGTCGCGAGGCGGGCCTCGCTACGGTGGCGGTGCACTCGGAGGCCGACCGCAACTCGCTACACGTGCGGCTGGCGGACGAGGCGGTGTGCATCGGACCGCCCTACGCCAACGCCTCGTACCTGAACATCACGGCAGTGATCTCCGCGGCCGAGATCACCGGTGCCGATGCCATTCACCCCGGCTACGGCTTCCTCGCCGAGAACGCGCACTTTGCCGAGGTGGTGGGCGAGTGCGGCATGACCTGGATCGGGCCGCCGCCCGAGGCGATCCGGCTGATGGGCGACAAGGCCACGGCCCGGCGCACGGTGGCGGCGCGCGGCGTGCCGGTGCTGCCCGGCTCCCAGGAGCCCCTCACCTCCCGCGAGGAGGCGGTAAAGCTGGCCACCGAGATTGGCTTCCCCGTTATCCTCAAGGCCTCCGCCGGGGGTGGCGGCAAGGGGATGCGGGTGGCCCGCGATGCGCGCGAGCTGCGGCACGCCTTCGACACGGCCCGGCACGAGGCGGAGCGCGCCTTCGGTGTGGCCGACGTGTACCTGGAAAAGTACCTGACCGCCCCGCGGCACATCGAGGTGCAGGTGATTGCTGACACCCGGGGCAAAGTGGTGGCCCTGGGGGAACGGGAGTGCTCCATCCAGCGGCGGCACCAGAAGCTCATCGAGGAGGCGCCCTCGCCAGTGGTGGACGAGACGCTGCGCACAGCCATGTGCGAGGCAGCCACCGCCGCCGCGGCCGCGGTGGGGTATGCAAGTGCCGGTACCGTGGAGTTTCTGTACGAGGACGGCCACTTCTACTTCATGGAGATGAACACCCGCATCCAGGTGGAGCATCCGGTGACCGAAGCGGTCACCGGCGTGGACCTGGTGCTGGAACAGTTACGGGTGGCGGCGGGTAATCCGCTCTCGCTGCGAAGGCGACCGCGGATCCAGGGCCACGCCATCGAGTTCCGCGTCAATGCGGAGGATCCCGAGAGCTTTGCCCCGTCGCCGGGGGAGATCACCGAATTGGCGCTGCCGGGGGGGCCCGGGGTGCGGGTGGACACGCACATTTACCGCGGCTACCGGGTGCCGCCCTACTACGACTCCCTCCTCGCCAAGCTCATCGTGCACGGGCGGGACCGGGCCGAAGCCATCACCCGCGGGCGGCGGGCCCTCTCCATGTTCCTGGTGGAAGGGGTGAAGACTTCGATCCCGCTGCACTTGCGCATCGTGGACGACCCCGATTTCCAGGCGGGCCGCCTGTCAACGCAGTTCATGGAGAGGTTCCTCAAGCCTTCCTAGGCTCATGCGCATCTTTCTCGTGGGGTTCATGGGGGCAGGGAAGAGCAGCACCGGCCAGGCGTTGGCGCGGCGCCTGGAGGTCCCCTTCGTGGACCTGGACGCGTGTATTGAGGAGCGGCTGGGAGCGTCGGTGGCGGAGATCTTTGCCACGCGCGGGGAGGGGGTGTTTCGCGCCGAAGAGCGGCGGCAGCTTGCCCTGTGCGGGCGCTACCCGGCGGTGGTGGTGGCCACCGGCGGCGGGACCTTTGCCCAGGAGGCGAACCGGCAGCTCATCACCTCGCTGGGGATCTCGGTGTTCTTGGACGTGCCCTGGGGGGAAATCCTCAGGCGTCTACCGGGCAAGCGCTCTGAGCGGCCGCTCTTTGCCGTGCCGGAGCAAGCCCACACCCTTTACCAACAGCGTCTGCCGCACTATCGTTTAGCCGACATGCGCGTGCAGGTGGACCCGAGGGAGGATGCGGAGGCGGTGTCGGGGCGGATCGTTCTCCTCTTGGAGGCGATGCGGTGAAGTTCCTCGTCATCTCCGATATCCACGCCAATTTCGAGGCGCTGCGGGCCGTGCTCGCGCACGCTGCGCGCAAGCGGCGCGACGCCGTGCTCTTCCTGGGCGACGCGGTGGGGTACGGAGCTTCCCCCAACCAGGTGATTGAGCGCTTGCGCTCGTTTCGCACCCCGGTGTTTGCAGTCCGCGGCAACCACGACCGCGTGACGCTGGATCCCAGCCAGGGGGCGTTTTTCTTCAACACCAACGCGCGGCGGGCCGCAGCCTGGTCGTCGGAGGTGCTCACCGCCCCGAACCGCCGCTACCTGGAACGGTTGGAGCCGGGGCCTCGGGTGGTGGCGGATCAGGTGGCCATCTGCCACGGTTCGCCGGCTGACGAGGACGAGTACCTGTTCACCGAGGCGGAGGCAGCGGCGGCCATGGAGAGGGCACCGGCCCGCGTCACGTTCTTTGGGCACTCGCACGTGCCGTGCCTGTTCGAGATGAGCCCGAACCGGGGTGGGGTGGTGGGCGTGCTGCTGCGGGGCAGTCGCCTCGTGATGGACCTGGACCCGGCCCGCACCTATCTCATCAACCCGGGCTCGGTGGGCCAGCCGCGCGACCGCGATCCCCGCGCTGCCTACGCCCTCTACGACACCGAGAGCGGTCGGCTCACCCTCTACCGCGTTCCCTACGACGTGGAGGGGGCCCGGAGGCGGATCCTCGCCGCCGGCCTGCCGGCGGTGCTGGGGGACCGGCTGCTGCACGGCGCGTGATCGCTGGGGAAGAGAGGGGCACATGCTGCACCTTGCCTTGCTGTTGCTTCTCATGGGCGGACCGGCGGCAACGGCAGCGCTACCGCCGGCCGAGGAGGCGCGGGCGCAGCTGCTCGCCATGGCGGACCAGCGGTGGTTCGACGAGACGGCGCTGCGCACCCTCGCCGGGCATGGGGACGCTCGGGTGCGGGAGCAGGTGGCGCGGGTGGTGGGGGGGCTGGCTGCCCCAGCTGCCGTGGGGATCCTGGAAGAACTGGCAAGGGATCCGCTGCCGCCGGTGCGGGTGGCGGTGGCGGAGGGGGCTGGGCGGCTGGCGGCAGAGCTGGGGGGTGCTTCGAAAACCGGTGGCAAGGCGGCCAGGCTGCTGCGCCGGTTGCTGCGCGACCCGGTCCCGGCTGTGCGCTGCGCGGCCGCCTGGGGAATTGGCGCGGGCGGGTTCGAGAAGGGGCAGCGCTGGCTTGTGGGCCTGCTGGCAGCTGAGCGCGACCCGGCAGTGCGGGCAGCGGCTCTCGCCGAGCTGTGGCGAGGGCGAGAGGCGGGGTGGGTGGCGGTGGCTGCGGCGGCGCTTGCCGACCGGCGGGCAGAGGTGCGCCGCAGTGCGGCGTGGTCGCTTGCCCGGGCCCAGGTGGCGGGGAGGGAAGCAGCCCTCCGCCGGGCTGCCGCCAGTGACGATGCGGCGGTGCGGACCCTGGCGCTGGAGGGCTGCCGCCGCCTGGCGTCGCCCGCGCTGCTCGGCGTTGGCGCAGCAGCCCTCGCGGATCCTTCCGCCACGGTGCGCGTGGCGGCGCTGGGGGCGCTGGCTGCAATCCTGGAGCAGCACCCGGATGCCGTGCTCCCGGAAGGGGCGGCGGCCACGGTGACGCAGCTCGTGGCCATGACCGACCCCCAGCGAGTGCACGAGCGGGTGGCGGCCATCACCCTGGCCGGCTACGCGCGGCTCGCCACGGCGGAACTTTGGAGCTGCCTGGAGTCGGGAGAGGCATGGGCGGGGGAGGAGGCGCTGGTGGCGCTGGCGCGGCAAGGGGCGACCGAGCTGGGCGGGGTGGTGGAGGAATGGCTTGCCGCCCAGGAGGTGGCGCGCCGGACCGCCGCAGTGCGGGCCCTGGCGCTGCTGCCGGGGGGAGAGGAGGCGCTGGGCGCCGTCGCCGATTCCGCTCCGGCGGTACGCCTGGCGGTGGTGGATGCCCTGGCGGCTCGCCCGGGCCAGCGGGCCACGGCGCTGCTGCGGGCGCGGCTTGGGGACAGCGACGAGATGGTGCGGGCAGCAGCCCTCTCGGCCCTGGCCCAGCGGCGGGCGCTGCCCCAGCGGGGGGAGCTGTTCGCCCTCCTGGAGCGGGAACGCGGCGTGGAGCCGCGCGTCGCCATCCTCGAGGCGCTGGCAGCGGGAACGCTGCGGGACCAGGAGCGCTCGCTCCTGCTGCGGCTGCTGGGCGGGGAGGAACCGGTGGTGGCCCGGGCCGCGTGGGCGGCCCTCCTTCGCCACGGTTACCTGCGCCCGCTCCCGCCCGTGGCCACCGGCTGGGAGGTGGGGCGCTACCGCGAGGTGCTCCAGTGGGCCGCCACACCGCACTACCTGGAGGTGGTGACGGTGCGGGGGACGATGGCGGTGGCCCTGGAGGGGGCGTGCGCTCCCCTTGCCGCCTACCGCCTGGCGGAGCTGGCGGGGCAAGGGTTCTTCGACGGGCTCACCCTGCACCGCGTGGTGCCCAACTTCGTGGTGCAGGGGGGCGATCCGCGCGGGGACGGGTGGGGAGGACCCCCCTTCACCCTCCGCCACGAGCTGGGCCTGGCCCCCTTCGAGGCGGGGGTGGTAGGGCTGGCCCACGCCGGCCCCGATACCGCCGGCTCGCAGTTCTTCGTCACCCTCACGCCACAGCCCCACCTCACCGGCCGCTACCCCGTCGTGGGGCGGGTGGTGGCAGGCTTCGAGGTGGCGCAGCGACTGCGCCGGGGCGACCGCATCCTGCGGGTGCGGGTGAGCGAGGTGGCTCCCACCGTCTTCCCGGTGTGGTACGGGGTGCTCAAGCCCGAGCGGCTGGAGGCGGAGATCCCCGGCTGGGCCGAGGAGGAACGGCGCTACACCCCGCGCGCGGACATCCTGGCGCTGTTGCAGCAGGCGCATTTGCGCTACGGGCTCGTCGTGGCCATGGGCACCTGGTGCGGAGACTCCCGGGAGCAGATCCCTCGCCTGCTGCACCTGCTTGCCGAGCTGGGGGAGGCATCGCCCTTTGCAGCGCCGCTCCTGGTGGGTGCCGACCGCACCAAGAGCTACCCGGCCGCACTCTTCCCCTTTGGTCCAGTGGAGCGGGTGCCCACCATCGTGGTGACCCTGGAGGGTGCCGAGGTGGGGCGGATCGTGGAGACCCCCGCTTCGGGGAGCCTCGAGGAGGACCTGGCCACCATCCTGGCGCCCCTGGAAGGGTGGCAGGTGCCGAGCGCCAATCCCACCACCCACTGAGGGCCCCCAGGCGCGCCTGGCCAGCCCGGGCAGGGTGAAGCCTCAAGACGCGGCTCGAAAACAGCACGGGCGGGAGGTTTTCCCGCCCGTGATCGATTTCGCGCCCGCGCAGCAGCGGACGCTCCCTCGGGTCTTGTCTGGTGCTAGACCCACCCCCGCAGCCGCATCGCCTGCACGACCCGGTCGATGGCCACCATGTAGGCGGCGTTGCGCATGTACACCTTGCGCGAGCGGGACATGTCCAGCACGGCGTGGAAGGCGCTGGTCATCTTCTGGTCGAGCTTGGCCAGCACCTCTTCCTTGGACCAGTAGAAGTTCATGTCGTTCTGCACCCCTTCGAAGTACGAGCAGGTGACGCCGCCGGCGTTGGCCAAGAAGTCGGGGATCACGAAGATGCCCCGCTTCTTCAGCACGGCGTCCGCGTCGGGGGTGGTGGGGCCGTTGGCACCCTCGGCAATGATCTTGACGTTCTTGTGGATCTTCGTGACCGTTTCCGCGGTGATCACGCCCTCGATGGCGGCGGGGATGAGCACGTCCACGTCCTTGGAGAGCCAGGCGTTGGCGTCCTCCACCAGGTAGCCCGCCTTCTTGGCCTTGGCCTTGTCGATGGTGCCGTACTGGTCGGTGATGGAGAGCAGGAAGTGGGGGTCGATGCCGGTTTCCTTGGTGTAGGTGTACGCCTTCTTGTCGTGGCGGTCCCAGCAGCCCACGCACACCACGGTGCCCCCCAGCTGCTCGATGAAGCCGATGGCGGCGTACTGCGCCACGTTGCCAAAGCCGTGGATGGCCGCCCGCGTTCCCTTGGGCTTGATCTTCAGGTGCTTCATGGCCTCGCGGACGGTGTAGATAACGCCAAAACCCGTGGCCTCGGTGCGGCCCAGGGAGCCACCGCCGCCCAGGGGCTTACCGGTGATGACGCCCGGGGTAAACGCGCCCGTGAGCTTCGAGTACTCGTCCATCATCCAGCCCATCATCTGCGGGGTGGTGCCCACATCGGGGGCGGGTACGTCGTTGCGGGGGCCGATGTTCTTCCACATTTGGTCCACCCAGCCGCGACAGATCCGCTCCTTTTCGCCCACCGACAGGGTGGCCGGGTCCACCACCACACCGCCCTTGCCGCCGCCGAGCGGAATGTCGGCCACGGCGCACTTCCAGGTCATCCACGTGGCCAGGGCGCGCACCGTGTCGATGGTCTCGTTGGCCGCCCAGCGGATGCCGCCCTTGGCGGGGCCACGCGCGTCGTTGTGCTGCACGCGGAACCCCTGGAAGACCTTGATGGTTCCGTCGTCCATCCGCACGGGGATGCGGAAGTAGAACTCCCGCATGGGCCAGCGGAGCATGGCGCGGACGCCGGCATCGAGGTCGAGCTGGTCGGCCACCTCGTCGAACTGACGTTGCGCCATCTCGAATGGATTGATGTCTGCCATGGTGATGCCTCCCTAGAACCCCGATTTGGGGTGTGCGAGGGGCACCGCGTGGGGCTGCCGGTTTCCCCCCGGTGGGCCGATTCTACACCCGTTTCGAGAGTTTGCAACACTTTTTCACAAGCTGCTGCGCTACACTCTTGCGGTGCCTGCCGGAGCGGAGGACGATGCGGTTGTCGTAGCGCGGCTCCTGGCCGGGGACGAGACTGCCTTTGCCGTGCTGGTCGCCCGCTACGAGGGGAAGCTCCGGGCCTACGTGGCCCGTATCCTGGGGGTGGAGGAAGAGGCGCGGGACGTGGTGCAGGAAACCTTCATCCGCGCCTGGTCCAACCTGTCCCAGTACGATCCCACCTTTCGCTTTTCCACCTGGCTGTTTCGCATTGCCCACAACTTGGCGGTGGACACCCTGCGCCGGCGCCGGCCCACGGTGGTGTCGCTGAGCCAGGGGGAGGACGAGGAGGGGCAGGAGGTGACGCTGGAGGTCCCCGACGGGGCGCGGGGACCGCTCGCGCACCTTGCGAACCGGGAGCTTGCCGAAGCGCTGGCGCGCGAGATTCGCCGTCTGGCGCCAGGGTACCGGGAGCTGGTCATCCTGCGCCACTTCGTGGGGTTGGCGTACACCGACATTGCCGAGCTCAAAGGGTTGCCGCTGGGAACGGTGAAGAACAAACTTTTTCGCGCCCACTCCGTACTACGAGAGGCCCTGCGCAGCTACCTGGGCCAGGTGGGAGGTCTGGAGTGAGCCTTGCGTGCCCAGAGGTCCGCCACCTGCTGGAGGGGATGGCGGGCGAGGTAACCGGCGAAGTGGCGGCACACCTGGCGGTGTGCCCCGCCTGCCGGCTGCACGCGGGGCTGCTCCGAGTGCTGGCTTCCTGCGAGCCGCTGCCTGCGGACCGGGAGGCCGTGGAGAGAATCCTCACGGTCCTGCCGGTGGCCCCGTGGCAACGCCGGCGCCTCGCCACCTGGTTGCCGTTGCTCGCTGGAGTGGCACTGACGGGGGCCGGTGTCGCCCTCCTGGGCGGGGTCCCTGCCGCCTCCACCTTGGCCGCGCTGCTGGCGGGGGTGGGGGACGTGGCGGCCTCGGACATGACCAGGGCCTGGGACGCGCTCTTGGCAGTGCGCAGTTCCTCCGTGGCGCTGCGCGCCCTGGTGGCAGGCGGGGGGGTGTGGCTGGTGATCTGGCTGGTGCTGGCCGCGGCCGGCTCCACCGTGGCGGCGTGGCGCTTGGCGCGCCGGCGGGAAGGGGTGGACCGGCCATGATGCCGCTTCTCCTCCTCGCGGTCCTGGCGCAGCCGCTCCAGCCCCCACCGACCCCGCGCCTGGGCGTGGCGGTGACGGTGGACTCCCCCACCGCTGGCCCGGTGGTGGGCCTGGCCGGGGACGTGGTGGTGCGGGCGGAGGTGGTGGGGGATGTGGTGGCCGTGGCGGGGAACGTGGTCCTCGAGGCGGGGGCGCACGTGCACGGCGACGTGGTGGTGGTGGGTGGGCGGGTGCAGGGGGAGGGACAGGTGGGCGGGCGCATCGTGGGGCTTGCCCTCTCCAGCGAGCCTGTGTCGCAGCTCGCAGCGCCCGAAGGGCGGCGGCTCTGGGTGGGGGTGGCTCTGCTGCGGCTGGGAGTGTTGCTGGTTGCGGCCTCCCTGCTCCTCCTTGCGGCCCCCCGCCTGGTGCGCAGGGCGGGCGAGCCGGTGCAGCGGCAGCCGCTGCGCACCACGGGGGCAGGGGTGGCCATGCTCGTGCTGTGGCTGGCGGTGGTGATCCTTGCCGTGGCGGCAGCGGCCCGCGGCGGCACCGTGGTGCTCCTGGGCGGCCTGGCGCTGCTGCTCGCCGCCAAGGGAGTGGGGGTGATGGCTGTGGCCTGGGTCCTGGCTCGCGTGGCCGCTCCGGCGTTGCCGCTGCGCTGGCGCGGCGAGATGGCGCGCACGAACCTCCTGCTTGCCCTCTTGGTGGCGGGCTCCCTGCTGCCGGTGGTGGGGTCGCTGCTGTGGCTCGCTACCAACCTCGTGGGGATCGGGGGCGTGACGGTGGTGCTGTTCGAGCGCCTGCGCTGGCCGCACTGGCTGCCGCTGTGGGCAAAGCTGCGCATTCTCCCGCGTTGACGGTAGGCCCGCAAGTTGCTATCCTACATGGCCCTCGGAAGGGGGGTGGGTGCTGCGCATCGATCTGACCCGCGCCGACGTCGAGGCAATTTGCATCGACGAGCGGCTCCAGCTGTCCGCCGATTGCTGCGGGGAGGACGTGGTGTCCCCCGGCGAGGTGCGACTGGTGGGCGAGGTGGAGCACCTGGAGCGCGGCTACCTCTTTTCGGGGGAGGCGAGGGGACAGGCAGTACTGCGCTGCGTGCGCTGCCTGGGCGAGTTCCCCTTTTCCTTTGCCGAGCGGTTCGAGCTCCGGCTGCTGCCGGTGGCGGTGGCGCCGCAGGAGGAGGAGACCCGGCTCTCCAGCTCCGATCTGGACGTGCGGTTCTACGCGGAACCGTGGCTGGATCTCGTGGAGCTCGCCGCGGAACAACTGCAACTTGCCGTTCCCATGAAACCGCTGTGCCACGAGGACTGCCAGGGGTTGTGCCCCTCCTGCGGAGCGGACCTCAACCGCGGGCGGTGTGCTTGCCCGCCGAACCGCGACGGCCGCTGGAACGCACTCCTGGGCTTTCGGCCTCGTCGTTAGAAACTGAAGGAGAAAGGTCATGCCAAACCCCAAACACCGCCACTCGAAGGCGCGCCGCGACAGGCGGCGGGCGCACGACCACCTGGATCAGCCGGCCATGTCCATCTGCCCGAGCTGCTACCAGCCCAAACTGCCGCACCGCGTCTGCCCCCACTGCGGCATGTACGAGCGGCGCCAGGTCCTGAACGTGGAAGAGATCAAGTAGCGCCCAGCCGGCGATGAGAGGGAGTGGACCGCTCGCCGTCGCGCTGGATGCGATGGGGGGAGACCACGCCCCGGCCACCACGGTGCAGGGGGCGCTGGAGGCCGTCGAGCGGTACGGCCTCAAGGTGCTGCTGGTGGGTCGGGAGGCGGTGCTCCGGCGCGAGTTGGCCCGCCACCGCCGCAGCGCCGACGGCATCGAGATCGTGGATGCCCCCGAGGTGGTGGCCATGGACGAGGCGCCCACCGCCCTGTTGCGCTCCAAGCGGGACTCGTCCATGGCGGTGGGGCTCCGCCTGGTGCGCGATGGCATTGCCAGTGCCTTCGTGACGGCGGGCAACACGGGCGCAGCCATGGTGGCCGCGCGCATGATCTTGGGCATGGTGGAGGGGGTGGAGCGGCCGGCGCTGGCCGCCACCGCCCCTGGCATCGATCGCTCCACGCTGATCGTGGACGTGGGCGCCAACGTGGACTGCAAGCCGTCGCACCTGGTGCAGTTCGGGGTGATGGGCCACTTCTACTGCAACGCCGTGATGGGGGTGGCCAACCCCCGCGTGGGGCTGCTGTCGGTGGGGGAGGAGGAGGGGAAGGGCGACCGCCTCACCCAGGAGGCCTACCGGCTCCTGGCGGAGGCCGGGCTCAACTTCGTGGGCAACGTGGAGGGGCGCGACGTGTACTCCGGTGCGGTGGACGTGGTGGTGTGCGACGGGTTCGTGGGCAACGTGGTCCTCAAGGTTTCTGAGGGGCTGGGCGAGATGGTCTTCAAGCTGTTGAAGCGCGAGGCCAAGCGCTCCCCCCTGTCGGCGGCCGGGTTCCTCCTGGCCAAGAGCGCCTTCACGGGTTTCCGTCGCCAGGTGGATTACGCCGAGTACGGCGGGGCCCCGCTCCTGGGTGTGCGCGGTGCCTGCCTCATCGGCCATGGCCGATCCAACGCCAAGGCCATCCGCAACGCTCTGCGGCTGGCCCACTCCTACGCCACGCGCGGGGTGATCGAGAACATCCAGCGGCGCGTTGCGGCCCTCGTGGCGCGCAACTCGGAGGGCCCGTCCCGTGCCTGAGGGGCGCCAGGTGACGGCCCGTGTGGCGGGGCTGGGCGTGGTCCTGCCCGAGCGGGTGCTGACCAACGCCGACTTCGAGCGGATGGTGGACACCTCGGACGCATGGATCGTGGCGCGCACCGGCATCCGCGAGCGGCACGTGGTGGGGACCGAGGAGAGCCTCGCGACCCTGGCGGTGACCGCTGGAGGGCGGGCGCTCGCGGACGCTGGCGTGGAGCCGGAGGCGGTGGATCTCCTGATCCTGGCCACCGCTACCCCGGAGCAGCCAATCCCCGCCACGGCAGCCATCATCCAGCCACAACTGGGGGTGCGGAACGCGGTGTGCTTCGATCTCTCCGCCGCATGCTCCGGCTTCCTGTACGCGCTGAACGTGGCTCGCCAGTTCATCGCCGCCGGCGAGGCGGCCACCGCCATGGTGATCGGGGCCGAGACCCTGTCCCGCTACACCGACTACACCGACCGAGCCACCTGCATCCTGTTTGGCGACGGGGCGGTGGCGGTGGTGCTGCAGCGCGCACCGGCGGGCGAGGGGATCCTCGAGACAGCCTGGCACACCGACGGCTCCTACTCGGACTTCATCTCCATGCCGGGCGGGGGCTCCAAGTATCCCCCCAACGTCAAGCGCCACATCGACGAGCGGTTGCCGTTCATCAAGATGCGGGGGAACGAGACCTTCAAGGTGGCGGTGCGGGCCCTCACCGACGTGTCGCAAGAGGTCCTGGAGAAGGCCGGCATGGGTGTGGAAGCGGTGGATCTGTTTGTCCCCCACCAGGCCAACAAGCGGATCATCGACGCGGTGGCCGAACGGATCGGTCTGCCGCCGGAGAAAGTGTTCGTGAATCTGGAACGGGTCGGCAATACCTCGGCGGCCTCGATTCCGCTTGCCCTTGCCGATGCCCGCAACGCCGGCCTCCTGCGGCGCGGCGATCTGGTGCTGGCGGCGGCCTTTGGCGGAGGGCTCACCTGGGCGGCAATGCTGATCCGGTGGTGATGGGATCGGTGCGGTTCGATTCGACGTGAAGCTCCGGCTCCGGCGCCAAGGCGCCAGTGGCCCACTCCAGCCGGGGCGGGGAGACAAGATGAACTACTTTCTCACCGAGCAGCAGCAGGAGATCGTCAACCTCACCCGGGAGATTGCCACCAAGGAGATCCTCCCCGTCCGCAGTCGCCTCGATCGCGACGAGGTGTTTCCCCGGCAGATTCTCAAGACGCTCGGCGACGCCGGCCTGATGGCCGTGTTCGTGCCCGAGGCCTACGGCGGCCTGGGGCTCGGGATGATGGAGCTGTGCCTCGTCACGGAAGAGTTGTCGCGCGCCTGCCTCGGTGTTTCCACTTCCTACGGTGCCATTGCCCTCGGCACCCTGCCGGTGCTCCTTGGGGGCAGCGAGGAGATGAAGGCTCGGGTGCTCCCCAAGGTGGCCACGGGCGAGTGGTTGGCTGCCTTCTGCCTCACCGAGGCCGAGGCGGGCTCCGACGCCTTTGCCATGCGCACCCGGGCGGTCCGCGATGGCTGCGACTACGTGCTCACCGGCACCAAGCAGTGGATCACCAACGGCGGCGAGGCGGACTTCTACACGGTGATTGCCATGACCGACCCGTCGCGGGGTGGCCGTGGCGCCACCGCGTTTCTGGTGGAGGCAGACCGGCCGGGGCTGTCGTTCGGCAAGCGGGAGGACAAACTGGGCATTCGCGCCTCCGCCACCCGGGAGGTGATCTTCGACGGCGTGCGGGTGCCGGAGGCCAACCGCATCGGGCGGGAGGGCACCGGTTTCCTCGTCACCGTGCGCACCCTGGAACGCGCCCGCGTGGCCGTGGGCGCGCAGGGGGTGGGGCTGGCCAGCGCGGCGCTGGAGGCGGCCCTCGCCTATGCTGCCGAGCGCAAGCAGTTTGGCAAGCCCATTGCCGCCTTCCAGGCGGTGGGTCACATGCTGGCGGACATGGCGATGAAGGTGGAGAGCGCCCGCGCCCTGCTCTACGCCACGGCCCGTACCATCGATGCGGGCAACACCGACTTTGCCATGGAGTCGTCCATGGTGAAGGTGATCGGCTCGGACGTGGCCATGTCCGTCACCATCGATGCCGTGCAGGTCTTCGGCGGGTACGGCTACATGCGCGACTACCCGGTGGAGAAGATGCTGCGGGACGCCAAGATCCTGCAGATCTACGAGGGCACCAACCAGATCCAGCGCAACGAGATCGCCTCCTGCCTCATCAAGCAGGCAGCCATGCGGAAAGGCTAGTGGCCATGGGCAAGGTGGCGTACCTGTTTCCGGGGCAGGGCAGCCAGTTCGTGGGGATGGGGGCCGACCTGGAGGCGGCTTTCCCCGAGGCGCGGGAGGTGTTCCGCCGTGCCGACGCGGCTCTGGGCGAGGAGCTGTCCGGTCTGTGTTTTGCTGGTCCCGAGGAGCACCTCCGCCTCACCGCCAACACCCAGCCGGCGATCCTCACCGTGTCACTGGCGGCCTTTGCCGTGCTCGCCGCCCACGGGCGCACACCGGCGGCGGTGGCGGGGCACTCCCTGGGGGAGTACAGCGCCATTGGGGCTGCCGGCGGCCTGGTGCTCGAGGATCTGGTGCGGATCGTGCGGTTGCGCGGCCAGCTCATGCAGGAGGCGGTGCCGGTGGGGGTGGGAGCCATGGTAGCAGTGCTGGGACCGCCCCGCAGCGAGGTGGAGGCGGCCTGCCGCGAGGCCAGCCAGGCCGAAAGCGTGGTGGTAGCCGTCAACTTCAACGCCCCGGAGCAGACGGTCATTGCCGGGCACGCTGCAGCGGTGGCCCGCGCTGGGGCGCTGCTCTCCCAGCGGGGGGCCAAGCGGGTAGTCCCCCTGCCGGTGTCGGCGCCGTTCCACTCCCCGCTCATGCGCCCAGCCCGCGAACGCCTAGCCCCGGCCCTGGCGGCCCTCCCCTTTGCGACCCTTTCGGTGCCGCTCTACACCAACGTGGACGCGATTCCTGTCCTGGAGCCGGAGGCGGTACGCGAGAGCTTGGTGCGGCAAGTGGATGCGCCGGTGCGGTGGGTGGAGAGCATCCAGCGCATGGTGGCCGACGGCTTCGATACCTTCGTGGAGGTGGGGCCGGGCAGCGTGCTGTCGGGGCTCGTCAAGCGCATCGCCCGGGGCGTGACGACCCTGCAGGTGGGCACCGCGGCCCAGGTGGAGGCGTTCTTGACTGGGAGCGAGGCGTGATACGCTTGCGGTCCACAGCACGAGGTATGGGGAGGTGAGGATGGCAGGACAGCTCGAGGGGAAGGTGGCGCTGGTCACTGGGGCGGCGACGGGTATTGGTGCTGCGTGCGCCCGGGCGCTGGCCCGGGAAGGAGCAACGGTGGTGTGCACGTCGCTGCCCACCGACCCGATCCAGGAGGTGGTGGACTCCATCCTGGCAGCGGGCAACCGGGCCGTGGGCATCCCCCTCAATGTCACCAACGGCGAGGAGGCGGTACAGGTGGTGGATCGGGTGGTGGCCGAGCTGGGGGGGGTCCACATCCTCCTCAACAACGCCGGCATTACCGACGACCAGCTCTTCATCCGGATGAAGCCGGAGTCGTGGCGGCGAGTGCTGGCCGTGAACCTGGACGGCGTGTTCAACGTCACGCAGCCGGTGGTGCGGCACATGGTGCGCCAGCGCGAGGGGCGTATCGTTTCCATCTCCTCGGTGGTGGGCCTCATGGGCAACGCCGGCCAGGCCAACTACGCGGCGTCCAAGGCCGCCATCATCGGCTTCACCAAGTCGTTGGCCCGGGAGCTGGGCAGCCGCAACATCACGGTGAACGCCATCGCCCCCGGCTACATCCAGACGCCCATGACTGCCAAGCTCACCGAGGAGCAGCGCCAGGCGCTCCTGGCCAACCTGGCCATTCCCCGCCTGGGGACCCCGGAGGACATTGCCGAGGCGGTGGTGTTCCTGGTGGGGCCTGCCGGCGCCTACATTTCCGGCGAGGTCCTCAACGTCTCCGGCGGGCTCTACATGTAACGCGGCGCGCAGCCCTACCAAGGCGCCCCGTCCAGCCGCCACGAGTCGGGCTGCCGCGGGGAAAACGGGCGAGGGGAGGCATGCTCTCCTCCTGACCGATGCCTGCTGGCGGTGCTGCCGGAGGCACCTGGGCGCAAAGGGTACGGCGCCCCGGTTGCCCGGGGCGCCAACGGAGGAGGAAAGGAGGAGGCCTTCAACCTCTTCATACGGTTGAGGCGTGCCAGGTGTTGAGGGCTCCCGCCCGCAGCTCTGCTATCGTCTCGCCGTGCCGGAGCTCCCCGAGGTGGAAACGGTGCGCCGGTCGCTTTCGGCGCGGCTTGTGGGGCGTCGGGTGGTGGGGTGTCGCGCGCGGGCAGTGCGCCTGCGCAGCTGCGTGGACCCTGCCTCCTGGCAGCCCCTCCTTGGCACCACTCTGGTGCGGGTCGAGCGGCGGGGGAAGTTCCTGCTCCTCGTCTTTGGAGAGCTTTCGGCAGTGCTCCACCTGGGCATGTCGGGCCGGCTCCTGGTGGTGGCGCCGGGGGCACCCCTCCAACCCCACACCCACCTCACCCTCCACTTTGAAGGGGCCGAACTGCACTTTCAGGACCCGCGGCGTTTTGGCCGCGCAGAGGTGTGGCCGACGGCGCGCCTTGCGGAGGTGCCGGCACTGGCCGGGTTAGGGCCGGACGCCCTTGCCGAGGGGGTGGAGGAAGTCCTCCTCGCTGCTGCCGCCCGCACGCGGGCGCCGATCCGTAGCGTGCTCCTGGATCAGCGGGTGGTGGCGGGGCTCGGCAACATCTACGCCACCGAGGCGCTGGCCAGGGCCGGTATCCGCCCCACCCGCCCGGCCGGTGGCCTGGCCGCCAGGCGCCTGCGGAGACTAGCTTTAGCCATCCGCTCTGTGCTGGAGGAGGCTATTGCTGCCGGCGGCACTACCCTCCAGGACGGGGGGTTCCAGGACGCCGAGGGGCGGGCCGGCTTCTTTGCCGTGGAGCTTTGCGTGTACGGTCGGGAGGGCCTCCCCTGTCGGCGCTGCGGCAGCAGCGTGCGCCGCCTCGCCCTGGGGGGGCGTTCGGCCTACTTTTGCCCCCGCTGCCAGCGCTGAGATCCAGCCCACAGCAATACGGTGCAACGCCTCCTGGGTGACGCTGGCAGGGGGCGGGGGTGGGCCAAGGATGGGGCGGGAAACCCCGCCCCACCCTCTGCGCCCTGCAACTGGTCACGGCTCGAGTCCAGGGGCTGGCGCATGGCTGGCAAGCTCCTGCCGCATGCGCTGCAGCTCGGGGTAGTCCTTGCCTTTTTCCTCGGGCTGGCCCCACTCCTTGGGGTGGAGGTAGGTGCCTTGCTCCTCGGGGGGCTTGACCTCTTCCACCGGGATGCGGTGCGCTTCCGCCCAGGGGTCCTTGCGGATGCCGGTGACCTGCCAGGAGACCTTTACGTGGCCGAAGTTGGTGCGGATCGTGAAGTGGTTGTCGTGGATTTCCTCCTCGACAATGGCTTGGGCAAAGCGGCCAATCACCGTGAGCTGGTAGCGGAAGTCCTTGTTGAGCGCTTCGAACCACTCGGGCAAGATGATTTCCGCGAAGCCGTTTTCGTCGGTGGTGACCACTCCGTCGTAGACGTTCTTCATGTCCGGCGATTCCACGAACGAGTGGTAGAGGTACTTGTGCTCGGGGTCCAGCGGGTGGTCAATCTTGAAGGAGCCGCCACCTTTGGACAACGTGCCGGTGACCTGGACGTTGCCGCTGAAGTAA
>JACADV010000046.1 GCA_013388425.1 Thermoanaerobaculaceae bacterium
CGCGCTGGGTCAAACACGGCTTGGTGGGTACCACGGAGATCTTGCCGTGGCGCTTCCCAGTGTGGTAGGCGAGGGCTTCCTCGCGGGTGATTTTGGTCGTACTCATGGTTCCTCCAGGTCGTTCGAGCAGAAGCTAAATGAAAACAAGCACAAGGAATTATAGCGCGAGCCCGCGCACCGTCAAGGGCGCTGGGGCTTTGCCGAGTCGGCCTCGGTGCTGGAGGCGGATGTGCGTGCGGCCAGCGGCAGCCTTGCCGCCGCCGCGTGGCGCTGCCGGCGCGCGTGCCGTTCGAAGGCCAGCTCGACGAGGCGGGACAGGAGCCTACGGTACGGGAATCCGGATAGACCCATCAGGCGCGGGTACATGGAGATGGGGGTGAAACCAGGAATCGAGTTGAGCTCGTTGACGAACAGCGTGCCGTCGCTGCGGCGGAGCAGGAAATCCACCCGTGCCATCCCCTCGCAGCCCAGCAACTGGAACGCCTGCACCGCCAGTAAGCGGGCGGCGGCTACCACCTCCTCCGCAAGCGGCGCGGGTGCCAGGAGCTGGCACGCATCGTCCAGGTACTTGTCGGCGTAGTCGTAGAACTCGTGCCCCGGCACCACCTCCCCGGGGACGCTGGCCACCGGCGGCGCCTCGCCCAGCACTGCCACTTCGATCTCCCGGGCGTCGATCCCCTCCTCCACGATCAGCAGGTGGTCGAACACGAGTGCCCGCTCCACTGCTTCGCCCAGCACACCCCACTCCTTCACCTTGGTAATGCCCACGGAGGAACCTAACCGGGCCGGCTTGACAAAGAGCGGCAAGGGCAGCGTCTGACACCGCCTGCGGCACGCTTCGGGGTCGTTGTGCCACTCCTCCTCGGCAACCGTCACGAAGCGCGGCGTCGGCACGCCGCAGGCCTGCAGGATCCGCTTCGTGAGCACCTTGTCCATGGTCACCGCCGCTGCCGCCACCCCGCACCCCACGTAGGGCAGGTCCAGCATCTCGCACAGCCCCTGCACCGTACCGTCCTCCCCGTACGGCCCGTGCAGCACGGGGAACACCACCTCCACCTCCCCGTTCCACAGCCGCGGGTCGATGCACTGCTGCCCCACGAACTCACCCACCGTGTCCGGGGTGGTGCCGCCCGCAGCCAGCACCGCCGCCGAGGTCGAAGCGTCCGCCCAGCGACCCCCCCGGTCCACGGCCAGAGGGATCACCTCGAAGCGTTCGCAGTCCATCTCCCTCGCCACCGAGCGGGCGGAGATCACCGACACCTCGTGCTCCCCCGACCGGCCGCCAAAGATCAGTCCGACGCGGATCCTGCTGGTCACCGGGTCACTTCGTCCCAGATGCGCCGCACCGCCCCCAGCGCCTTGGCGAAGGCCCCCTCCCGCTGCGCCTCGGTGAGTTTCTCCAGCTCGCCGGCATCCAGGAACACCCCACCGCAATCGGGGCAGACCTCGATCTCCACCCCTGCCACGGTGGTCGTCTCCATGTGCTGACCGCACTTGGCACAGTGCAGGTAGTGGGTTTCCTTGAGACGGCGCCGCTCCTCCTCCGCCATGCGTCGGGCGTGCTCCTCGCGCAGGGCCTTCAGGCGCTCCATCTCCTGGCGAAGAAAGTACTCCTCTTCCTTCTCGCTCGGGTTGTACACGCTCTCCCCTCCTCGGCGGTCAATCATACCGCCACCCCTTGCCGTTGTGAACGAGCCACGCTGGGAATTCACGCAGGCTCTTGATGAGCTCCACTCGGCACCCCGGCACGTCCTCAAGCTCCCGCACTCCCACCAGGAGAGCCGCCATGCCCACCCCGGCAGCGGTGTGCGCGTCGATGGCCGAATCGCCCACCAGGAGCGCCTCGGCCGCCGTCACCCCCAACGCCTCGAGCACCGGCTGCACGGCGGCCGCCGCCGGTTTGGTGGCGCCCGACCGGTCAGGGCCGCTCACCACCGCCAGCACCTCGGCAAACCCCCAGTATTCCAGCCAATCCATCGCCTGGGCCGTGGTCCTGTTGGACACCACCGCCACCCGCCCTCCCGTGCCGGCAGCCGCGAACGCTACCGCCCCGCGCGCCCCCTCCCGCGGCAGCGTCTCGCTCAAGGGGATGGCCCCGTAGGCCTGGGCGTAGCGGTGCACCAGGCGCTGGACAAGGGCTTCGTCGGTACACGGCGCCACGGCATCGCGCACCAGGGCAGTGGCCCCGCGGCCCACGTGCGCCACCACCCACTCGAAGCTGCGCTCGGGCAACCCCTCTTGGGCGAGCACCGCCGCCAGGGCCCGGTGGATGGTGGGGAAGGAATCCGCGAGTGTCCCGTCCAGATCGAACAGCACACCCCGCGGCCACAGCTCGCCGCTCGTTGCTTCGGCGCCACTCCCCCCCTTCATGAAGCCTCCGGGTAGAGCAAGAAGGGTCGCCGCTCCTGCGCGAACTCCTGGCAGTACTGCTCCCAGCGCTGCTGCACCTCGGCCAGCGACACCTCCCCCAACACCGCCTGCCGCGCCGTTGCTGAGCCGGTCAACAGGTCGATGGCAGGCACGTCGCGCACGAACTCGTAGGGTGCTTCCCGCCAGGCAAAATCGTGGGGATGGAGGGCCCGCGCGTACTGCAGCAGCTCGAGCCCCACCGCAAGTGCGCCTGCGGCTCGACGATCCAGCACGTGCCACTCCACGCCCTGGCACACCTGGCCAGCGTGCTTGCCAAACTCGGGGCGGAAGCGGGTGGCGCGGAAGCGGAAGGCAG
>JACADV010000061.1 GCA_013388425.1 Thermoanaerobaculaceae bacterium
GGATCGTCCACCCCCACAAGGCTGCGCCCGCTTCCGTCATCACCCTCCTAGATGCCGGGGCGGGCAGGAACGTCGCACCTCGGGGTTCGTCAGCGCGACGTGACGGTGATGGTCTCCAGGCCGTGGGCGTGGGGCCCCGATTCGCTGCGCCGCAGGAGGAAGGCGAACAGCAGACCGAAAAACCCGAGCAGGGAGAACATCCACATCCCCGGGCGGTACCCCGCCGGGTTGGCGGCGGAAGCTGACCAGTGGTCGTTGGCCCAGCCGATGAGGAGGTTGAACCCGGCCAGACCGATGTTCTGGATCATGGTCATGAGCCCGTAGGCGGTGCCGAGCTTGTTCTGCTCCACGATGTAGGCCACCGAAGGCCACATCACCGCCGGGATGAGGGAAAAGGCAACGCCCATTGCCGCCATCGGCACCAGCAGGGGGAGGCGCGTGTACGCCATGACCAGGTAGACGGGGACGAGGAGCAGCGATCCCAGCATCATGAACAGCGAGCGCTTCCCCACCCGGTCCACGAGCAGGCCAAAGAGCGGCGTGCACACCATGGCAAAGAGGGTGAGCAGGCTCGACAGGAAGCCGCCGTACTCCCGCGAGGTCCCGTGGGCCTCCATGAATAACTTCACGGCAAAGGTTTGGAAGGGGAAGATGGCCGAGTAGAAGGTGATGCACAGGGCCACCACGTACCAGTAGGAGGTGCCGAAGCGGAAGAGATCGCTCCACACCACCTTTTCGGTGCTTTCCTCGCCCAGGGCAAAGCGGCGTTCGGCGCGGACCTCCAGCACCCAGTAGAGCAGCGCTCCAACGATGCAGAAGGTGGCCATGCCCACGGCAATGAGGAGCGGCCACTGCCACTTCTGGTAGGCGGCCGAGGCCCAGGTGGGGGCGTTGAGCGCCGCAAAGGAACCCAGGCGGGCAATCGTCAGGTTCACCCCAAAGGCGAAGGACAGCTCCTTGCCCTTGAACCACTTGGCAATTGCCGTGGTGACCGCGACGATGAGCGACTCGGCGCCAAGCCCGAAGATCAGCCGGCCAGTGGCCATCACGGCAAGGGTGGGCGAGACCACGGTGAGGCCAGCGCCCACGAAACACAGCACGCCAAAGAGCAACGTGGCCCGCCGTGTGCCAATGCGGTCGATGATGAAGCCACCCACCAGCACCATGAAGACGTTGGGGATGGAGTAGATGGCGTTCAAAAGACCGATGTTGGCGTCGGAAAAACCGAGTTGCGCCTTGAGGACGTCGGCGAGGGGCGAGATCGAGTCGTAGACGTAGTAGTTGCCAAACATTGCCAGGCTGATGATGACGAGGACTGCCCAGCGGTACGCCCTGGGCGGGGCGGGACGGGTTTCGGAACAGGCTGCGTTGCTCACGGGCGAGCCTCCACACTGCCGCGCTCCTCACTCTCCCCTAGCCGCGGCAGCAGTGACCGGCGGATGGTAGCAGAGCGGGGCGGGGGCGAGGATGGCGAGGCCGGGCAGCTTGCAGCGCAGCGCAAGGCTGTGCACCCCAGGTGCCGGGAAGTTGCAGCGGCGGCGCGGGCTGGCTAGAGTGAGCCGGCTCGCGCTGGGGCATCGGCGGAGGGCGCCCATGAACTTTCCGGTGGCCGGCATCGAGGTCAACCCGCTCGTTCCTCCCCTGGTATCGTTTTTCGTAGCGCTCCTGACCGCGCCCGCGGGCGTCTCGGGCGCCTTCCTGCTGTTGCCCTTCCAGGTATCGGTTCTGGGCTTCTCAACGCCAGCGGTGAGCCCCACCAACCTGCTCTACAACGTGGTGGCCATTCCCGGCGGACTGTTCCGGTACATCCGCGAGGGGCGCATGGCCTGGCCGCTGGTGTGGGTGGTGGTGGCCGGCACGCTGCCCGGCGTGGTGGTCGGGGGGTTCCTCCGCGTGCACGTGTTCCTCGATCCGCGCCTGTTCAAGCTCTTCGTTGGCTGCGTGCTCCTCTACCTGGGTGGCCGGCTGCTCGTGGAGACGCTTGGGGCTGTGCGCAAGCCTCGGGGCGAACTGGGGGTGGTGGAGGGGAAGTTCCAACCGCAGCGGGCGGCGGAAAGGCAGGAGGGGAAGCCCTTCCTCGCCGGCCTTCCCGCCGACGCGGTGGTGGCCACCGGCAGCTGGTCGCTGCGCCGGGTGGAGATCCTTTTTTGGGGGGAGCGCTTTGCCTTCTCGCCACTGGTGGTGTTCGCCCTCGCCCTGGTGGTGGGTGTCATCGGGGGGATCTACGGGATTGGGGGTGGGGCGATCATGGCACCGTTCATCGTCTCGTTCTTCTCGCTCCCCATCTACACCGTGGCCGGGGCGGCCCTGGCCGGGACGTTCGTGACCTCCGTTGCCGGGGTGCTCTTCTACCTGGGTCTCGGCGCCAGCGGCACCGTCGCCGTTCCCGTGCAGCCGGACTGGGGCCTGGGCCTGCTGTTCGGGGTGGGGGGGCTGGCTGGGACGTACTGCGGTGCACGGTTGCAGCGCTACCTCCCGGAGCGGTGGATCCGTCTCGTGCTCGGGGTGCTCGTGACGGCCCTGGCCGTGCGGTACGTGGCGCAAGGCTTGGGCTAGAGCAGGGCTTCGAGGCGCTGGGCCAGCCGCCGCACGCCTTCGGCAAAGAGGTCGGGTCGGGGGAGGAGGCTCACCACCAGGTAGCCTTCGCTGGGGAAGTCGTAGAAGTACCCAGGGTGCACCCCCACCCCGTCCCGACGCAGGAGTTCCACCACCAGCTCCTCCTCGGCAATGACGCTGGGGATCCGCAGCACGGCACTCCACCCGCCCGCAGGTGGGTGGAGGGAGAGGGTGGGGTGGTGGGCCAGGATCTCGCCCAGGCAGGAGAGGTTGTGCTGGCACCGGGCGCGGATGGCGGCCGCCACGGGACGGCCCCCGGCCAGCAGGCTCGGGAGCGCCAGCTGCACCGGCGTGGCGACGGAGAGGAACGAGTCGGCAATCAGCTCCAGGCGTTCCAGCGCCTCCCCCACCAGGGGTGCGGGGCCGCTGGTGACGATCCACGCCAGCTTCAACTGCGGCAGGCCCAGCCGCTTGGAAAGCCCGCCCAGGGTGAAGGTGAGGACCCGCGATTCGGTGACGAAGCTCTCAAGCAGTAACTCCTCACCCAGCGGGTAGGGGAGGAACACCTCGTCGGCGATCAACGCCCAGCCGCGCTCGGCACAGCGGGAGACGAGGGCCTCCCGGTCCTCGGCGCAGACCAAGGAGCCCGTGGGGTTGTTGGGGTGGACCACCACCACCGCCCGCGCCCTGGGGAGTGCCTCGAGGGAGGAGAGATCCACGCGCCACCCGCTCTCGGGGTCGAGCCGGTAGGGGTGCGCCGTGATCCCTTCGAGACGCGCCAGGTGCTCGAAGAGGGGGTAGGAGGGGGCAGGGACCAGCACCGTGTCGCCAGCCTCGCACAGCAGCTTGAAGAGGAAGCTGTACGCCTCGCTGGTGGAAGCGGTGAGGAGGATGCGTTCGGGGTCCACGGCGCCCCCCCACCGGCCCAGATCCTGGGCCACGGCGCGCCGCGCCGCTGCAAGCCCCCGGGGGTGGGGTCGGTACACGAGCCCCTCGGGGTCGGCGAGGGCCGCGAGCAGGTCCCGAGGGTACGGGATGTCCACCCGGGTGGGGTTGGACACGGTGAGGTCCAGCGGGGGTGGCAGGTGGTGGCGGACCGCGGCAATTCGGTTCACGCGCAGGTCGCTGGGGGTGCGGCGCGAGAAGTGCACGCCGGATTGTGCCACGGATAGTGGGCCCGCGCGCGCCGTTTGCTAGCATTGCCGGGGGAGGAAACCATGCGAGAACTCTTGCCGGCCCGCACCCAGGAGTACCAGGCCCGGGCCCGAGAAGTCGCCGAAAAGTTCGTGCGTCCCGTGGCGGCCGAGCTGGACCGCACCGGCGAGTACCCCTGGAGCGTCATCCAGGCGCTCAGGGAGTACGGGTTGATGGGGATCTGGATCCCGCCCGAGTACGGGGGGCAGGGGGCCGGGGTGCTGGACATGTGCGTGGTGGTGGAGGAGCTGTCGCGGGCCTGCGGCGGCGTTGGCGTGGCGTACGCCGTGAACGGGCTGGGGAGCTTTCCCATCATTCTGGGCGGCACGGAGGAGCAGAAGCAACGCTTCCTGCCCCCCATTGCCCGCGGCGAGCAGCTCATTGCCTTTGGGCTTTCCGAAAAGTGGTCGGGTTCCGATGCGGGTTCGCTCATTGCCCGAGCCACGCGCGACGGCGACGAGTACGTGATCCACGGGGAAAAGAAGTGGAACACCAACGGCGGCGTGGCGTCGGTCTACACCGTGTACGCCTCCACCAACCCTGAGCGGGGCACGCGGGGTGTGTCCGCCTTCCTCGTCGAGAAGGGCACGGCGGGCTTCGAGGTTGGCAAGCGCGAGGACACCCTGGGGATCCGCTGCGTGCCGGTGCACGAGTTGCACTTCCGCAACTGTCGTGTGCCTGCCAGAAATCTCTTGGGCGGCAAGGAGGGGACAGGTTTTGCCAACGCCATGATGACCCTGGACCGCGCCCGCCCCGGCGTGGCGGCCCAGGCGGTGGGTCTGGCGCAGGGGGCTTTCGAGTGGGCGGTGCGCTTCACCTCCGAGCGGCAGCAGTTCGGGCAGTCGGTCATGTCGTTCCAGGCGATTCAGTTCATGCTGGCCGACATGGCGATCCAGATCGAGGCGGCGCGCCAGCTGGTTTACACCGCCGCCCGCGCCATCGACGCGGGGTTGCCCAACCCCTCCAAGCTGGCCGCCATGTGCAAGGTGATGGCCACCGACACGGCCATGCGCGTCGCCACCGATGCCGTACAGCTGTTCGGGGGGTACGGCTACTGCAAGGACTACCCCATCGAAAAGTACCTGCGCGACGCCAAGATCACCCAGATCTACGAGGGCACCAACCAGATCCAGCGGGTGGTCATTGGCCGCGCCCTGACGCGCGAGGCGAACCAGATCGCCGGCCACCTGGACGTCAAGGTGGAGCACTTCCCCGCCGGCACCGGTCCTGCCCCACGCTAGCTGCGGGGTACTCCGGCCCGCTGGAGAGGGCTTGACGGCGCGGCCGTGGGGCGTTATGTTTGGAGTAGCTGTATATTATATTTTGCGAGGCGCTCCGTGGACCCAGCACCAGCCCCCAAACAGCGCGCGGAATGGATTGCCGAGCGCCTGCGCCAGGACATCCAGGAGGGACAGCTGCGAGCCGGCGAGTGGGTCCGCCAGGAGCGCATCGCCCAGCTCTTCGGGGTGAGCCAGATCCCCGTCCGCGAGGCGCTCAAGCAGCTGGTGGCCGAGGGGCTGGTGGAGCACGTGCCGTTCCGGGGGGTGCGCGTCATCCAGTTCAGCGTCGAGGACATCGAGGATCTGTACGCGACGCGGGCGGTGAGCGAAGGGCGAGCCGCTCGCTTTGCTGCGGCGCGCATCACCGCCGGCGAGATCAAGGCGCTGGAGCGGCTCCACGAGCAGATGCTGCGCTGCGTCACGCCGCAGGACCTGCGGGAGTACCGGGAGCTGAACCGCGCCTTTCACCTCAAGGTGATTGCCGCCTCCGGTCGTCCCTACCTGATGCGGAGCCTGCGGCAACTGTGGCTGAGCTTTCCCACCATGGGCTGGAGCAACATCCCCGAGGTGGCCGTGACCTCGGTGCCGGGGCGTGACGTGCCCGATGCGGCCGAACATGCGGCCATCATTGCCGCCCTGGCTGCCCACGATGGGGAGCGGGCGGAGGAGGCGGTGCGCTCGCACATCGAATCGGCGGCCGCCGCCCTCCTGCTGGCCATGAGGTAAGCTCATGAAGCGACCCGACGAGACCACAGCATCGCGGCATCCCAGGAAGCCAGCGGTGCAGCACGGAGGAGGTATGCGAAGAGGGATCGTGTTCGCAACGGCATTGGCCCTGCTGCTGCTCGGCCCGACGGCGCTGTTGGCCCAGGGTTCCATCACGGGCAGCATTCAGGGCACAGTCAAGGACCCCGACGGTGGTGTGTTGCCGGGCGTGACGGTGACGGTGAGTTCCGACGCGCTGGTGGCCGGCAGCATGACCGCCGTCACTGACGAGCGGGGGAGCTACCGGTTCCCGTCGCTTCCCCCCGGCCTCTACGCGGTGGAGGCGAGCCTGGCCGGTTTCCAGACGGTGCGGCAGGACGGCGTGCGCGTGCGCATGGGGCAGGCGCTGGGCGTGGACATCGTGCTGCTGGTGGCCAAGGTGGCCGAGGCCATCACCGTCACGGCTGAGGCGCCCCTGGTGAGCGTCGTCTCCAACACGGTCGCCACCAGCTTCGACACGGACTTCCTGAGCAAACAGCCGCTGCCCCGTAACTACTACAACATCATCCGCTCGGCGCCGGGCGTCAACATCGACTACCGGCAGTCCTCGGGGAGCGCCATGCTCGCCTACGGCGGCACCCAGGAGCGCCAGAACGCCTTTACCCTGGACGGCGTCAATGTGGCCGATGCCGGCGCAGGCCAGCACTGGATCCTCCCGGCCATCCAGTGGATGCAGGAGATCCAGGTGGGTGGCCTGGGAGCGCCGGCGGAGTACGGTGGCTACACCGGCGGCATCATCAACGGCATCACCAAGTCCGGAGGCAACCAATTCCGCGGCGAGGCCGAATACTACTTCCAGCCCGAGGGGTGGACCAGCGACAACGACCCCACCACCGAGGACGAGACCTTCAAGTTCTACGACGCCGCCGTGAGCTTGGGTGGGCCGGTGAGCAAGGACAAGCTGTGGTACTTCGTCTCAGGCGAGTACTGGAACCAGGTGACCACCCCGTACGGGGCCACCGACACCTCCGACCGCAAGATCCCCCGCTTCCTGGGCAAGCTCACCCTCCAGGCCAGTGCCATGAGCCGTCTCATGTTCATGGCCGAGTACGAGGGGCTCGTCAACGAGCGGCGCGGGATCGGCGCCTACACCCTGCCGGAGGCGAGCCGCAAGCAGGACGCCCCGGGCGTCAGCTTTGCCCTCCACTGGGAATCGCTGGTCAACGCCAACAACTTCTACGCGGTCAAGTTCACTGGCTACGACGGTCGTGACGACTACCTCCCCTACAACGGGACCGACACGCCCGGCCACATTGACTACTGGGGCAGCGAGGTGGAGTGGTACAACGCTGCCTTCACCGACAAGAACTATCGCCGCGTCCTCACCCTCGACGGGTCCTGGAGCCTGTTCGCCGACTCGCTCCTGAGCGAGAACGACAGCCACTCCTTCAAGTTCGGCACCCTCCTGGAGCAGGGCCGCTCCTCCGACGTGTGGCGGCGCAACGGCGGCTTCACCTACTACGACGACTCCACCGCCTGCGCCTCGCCCGAGGCCTACTTTGCCAATCCCTCCTGTGCCGTGAGTCCCGATGCCTTCATCGAGCGGGGGTACGGCGAGTACGACCAGCACCCCAAGTATTCCGGCCTCGCCCTCTACGCCCAGGACTCCATGCGGCTGCGCCGCTGGACGATCAACGCTGGCCTGCGCTACGGCAGCTACAAGGGGGGGTGGCAAGAGGGGCACGGCGACTCCACGGTGTACGACGTGAACTTCGTGGATCCCCGCATTGGTTTCGTTTGGGACGTCTTCGGCAACGCCCGCACGGCGCTCAAGGCGCACTGGGGCCGCTACCACGAGAAGATGTTCAACTACCTGTTCGACCGCGAGGCCTCTGGGCAGGGTGTGATCCCCGACCAGGACTGCTACTGGAACGAGGAGACCGGCGACTACACCGACTGTGACGAGCCGGTCGTGCAGCTTGCCACCATGGGGACGGTGGACCACCCCTACGCCGACGAGTCGCTCTTGAGCCTCGAGCAGCAGCTGGGCAAGGACATGATGGTGGGCGTGGACCTGATCGACCGGCGCTTCCGCGACCTCATGGCCATGATCAACGTCAACCAGGACTACGAGCTGCTCACCGCCACCGGCAACCCCCTCACCGGCGGTTCGCTGCCCATTTGGAACTTGCTGTCCGATCCGCAGTTCGTCCTCACCACCGACAACGGCGCCTACCGCGACTACCAGGCGGCCATCCTCCGCTTCGAGAAGCGGTACTCCCACGGCTGGCAGTTGCGCACCTCCTTGGTGTGGACTGACCTTGAGGGCAACATCCTGTCCAACAGCGGCTACGAGGACGAGTACCTGGACCGCAACGGCTTTACCAACGCCTCGGGCCGCATGGAGCGCTACAGCAAGTGGGAGTACAAGCTCTCCGGTTCGGTGGACCTGCCGTTCAACTTCGAGCTCTCGGGGCAGTACACGTTCCTCTCGGGCTGGTACTGGACCCCCTACGTGCGCGTGCGCGGCCTGGACTACAACGCCTCCACGGGCAACTACATCTGGCTCACGTCGCGGGGCTCGGAGCAACTCCCCGACCGCAGTCTCCTGGACCTGCGCTTGGGCTGGAGCACGACCCTGGGCGGTTCGTACCGCCTCACCGCGTCCTTGGAGTGCTTCAACGTGACCAACTCGGACACGGTCCTGCGCGTTTCGGGCCGCTGGGGCGATTACCGGATTTCGAGCCAGCGCTGGAGCCCCTCCAGTTCCTACGGGACGCCGACGCAGATCGAAACCCCGCGCCAGCTCCGGGCAGGAATTCGCCTGGAGTTCTGAAGACCCTTGGTACGTGCCCGCCGGGGTGGCCCTGGGGCTGCCCCGGCGGGGCGTCGTTTCCTGCAGGCTGCGGAATGGGAGCGGACGATGCCAAGAAACCACTGGTTGCAGCGGACCCTGCTCATCCTCGTCGGTTTGGCGTCTGGCCTCCAGGCCGAGGCGCACGGCCACCTAGTGTTGGTGGGGGGCGGTGAGAAGCCCCGCGATGCCATGGAGAAGTTCGTGCAACTGGCGGGTGGTCCCGACGCCCCCATCGTGGTGGTGCCCACCGCCTCCCAGGAGCCGGACACGGCCGAGTACTACCTCAAGCTCTTTGGCGAAGAGTACGCCTGCACCAAGGTCACGGTCCTCCCCATTGCCACCCGCGAGGACGCATCGCGCAGCGATCTAGCTGCCCTGGCGCGGGCGGCGACGGGCATCTTCTTTGCGGGGGGGGACCAGGTGCGCATCACCAGCGCCCTCCTCGACACCCCCGTGGGGGCGGCCATTGCAGCCGCCTTCGAGGGCGGGGCCGTGGTGGGTGGGACTTCAGCTGGGACCGCCTGCCAGAGCGCCCTCATGATCACCGGCGAGGGGGACTTCACCGTGATCCGGGCCAACGCCGTGGAGCTGGTTCAGGGGTTGGGGTTCTTCCGCGGCGTCATCGTGGACCAGCACTTCGTCGCGCGCCAGCGCGCCAACCGGCTCCTCTCGGTGATCCTCGAACACCCGGAGCTCTTGGGCGTGGGGGTGGACGAAGACACCGCCATCTGGGTGCGTCCCAACGGCACCTTCCGCGTGATGGGCAAGCGCTCGGTGGTGGTCCTGGATGCTCGAGGGGCAGCCGTCTCCCGCCTCCCCGACGCCGGCGGTAAGGACGCCCTGGGCGTGCACAACCTACGTCTTCACGTGCTCCTCCCCGGCGAGGAGTTCGATCTGGTGCACCGGGTGGTCCAGCCACATCTCCCCCCCGTGCGACCGGGGGGCGAACCGGTCCAGTAGCAGGCACCTCGCCCCGGGGCGCCCGCGGCCTGCCGGTCACTCATCGGCCAGCAGCCAGGCGCTGGCCAGACAGAGCTGCGCCTGCTGCCGGACGGCTTCCAGATCCACGCCTTGGGGGGTGTCGGTGGGCTCGTGGTAGCCGGGGAAGAAGTTGCCGAAGAAGCGGAGGAACGGCACCCTGGCCCGGGCAAACCCCCGGTAGTCGCTCCCCCCGTGGCGCCCATCCACGCGGTCCAGGTGGAGGGCGAGGCCAAGCCCGCGGGCGGCGCGCTGCAGCACCGCGTCCAGGTGGGGGGCCCAGCGCGCCACCCCCGTTTCCAGGAAGCGTGCGGCGTCCAGGTGGGAGAGGAAACGATCGGCGCACTGGCAGGTGGAAGCCGTTACCAGCGCGCGGATCTCCTCGGGCGAGAAGCGATGGCCGATCATGTCCAGGTTGAGGTACGCCACGGTTTTTTCCACGGGCCAGCGGGGGTGGCGCAGGTAGAAATCCGATCCCAGCTTCCCCTCCTCCTCCCCCGTCCAGGCGGCAAGGAGGATGGAGCGCCTGGGCTTGACCGGCGATTCGGCGAGCAGCCGGGCGATTTCCAGGAGGGCTGCCACGCCGGAGGCGTTGTCGTCGGCGCCCGGGTAGACGCTCCCTCCCACGCGTCCCAGGTGGTCAACGTGGGCCCCAATCATCACCGCTTCGCCCCGCAGCGCCTCGCTGCTCCCCGGGATCACGGCGAGCACGTTGCGGCTCGTCACCCGCTCCTCCACTCCCACGGCAACCAGGCGCGCCGTCATGCCTGGAAGGGGCCCTGGCGCTCGGTCGGCAAGCGAGGGCACGGGGGGTTCGGCAGCGGCGAGGAAAGCAGCCACTGCGGGCGATGCCGTGACGAGCGGTATGGGCCGCCCAGCCGGGAGCTCGTCAGCGGGCAGGAAGAAGTGGCTGGGCGGGGTTTCCTCCTCCCACGCCTGCTCCAGCTCGATCCCCACCAGTGCCGCGGCGCCCAGCTCCTCGGCAACCTCGAGCTTGGCGTCCCAGCGCTCCTCCGCGCTGTCCCCGACCCAACGGCGGCGCACGGCCGGGGCTGCCCAGGCTGGACCCTCGGGCGTCCCGTCCAGCACCACCACCACGCACCCCCGCACCGGGAGCGCGGCGTAATCGTCGTGGGCAAGCACCGGCTCGCGGATGCCGTGGCCAGCAAAGACCACCGGCACTTCCAGGTCCAATGCTGCCACCTCCGGCAGGAGGACCTCCACACCCGGTGCAAAGAGCTGCTGGCGCAGGGAGGCACCGGCCAGCTGGCGCAGCTCGAGGCAGCCCGAGGGGTGATGCACGGCGCGCAGGGGCACCGGTTGGAAGAAGGACGGTGGGGCCTCGTGGGGCGGGGCGGGGGGAGGCAGGGGCGCAACCCCGGCTCGGGCCAGCACGGCAGCCACATACTCCAGCGCGGCTTCCAGGCCCTCGCTCGCCAGCCCGCGCCCGGCGAGGGGCGGGGAGGCCAGGAAGCGGATGTGCGCCTCGAGTGCTGCTGCCTCGAGCCGGCCGAGGGCGCGGGCAAGGGGAGGGGGGAGGGGTTGGCCAGGGGCAGCCTCGAGGAACTCCGGCACGCCGGGCGGCGGAGGCCAAGCGGCAGGCGCCAGCCCATCCCCCGCCACCAGGGCCAGGAGGAGGCAGAGCAGGCCCGCGCCGGCCCGAGACCTGACAGGCGAGGCGAGCGCCCTCACGCCAGCCGCTCCCGGTGGATGGTTGCAGCGGCGAGCCGGTCGGCCAACACCGTGACACCAATGCCAGGGCCTTCTGGAACCTCGATGAAGCCATCTGCCGCCAGCACCACTGGCGGTTCCACAATGTCCTCGTGGAAGTACCGGCTGGTCTCGGAGGTATCGCCCGGCACCGTGAACCCCTCGGCCGTTTGCAGGTGGATGTTGACCGCGCGACCGATCCCCGTCTCGTCCATCCCTCCCGACCAGGCGGGCACCCCTTGCTGGGCGGCAAAGCGGGCGATGCGCACGGCTTCCTGGAGCCCTCCCACCCGCCCCTGTTTGATGTTGAGCACGCGGCAGGCGCCCAGGGCAACGGCAGCCTGGGCGTCCTCCAGGCTGAGGATGGATTCGTCTAGGCAGAGGGGGGTTGCCAGGCGGCGCTGCAGCAGCGAGTGCTGGTAGATGTCGCTATAGGACAGCGGCTGCTCGATCATCATGAGGTCGAAGGCATCCAGCTCGGCCAGCAGCGGTGCATCTTCCAGGCGATAGGCGCCGTTGGCGTCCACCATGAGGCGGAGATTGGGGAACGCCTCCCGCACCGCCCGCACGTAGGCCAGGTCCTTGCCCGGGGAGATCTTCATCTTCACCCGGTGGTACCCCCGAGCCACGGCCTGCGCCACGGCCGCCACCAGGGCTTCCGGGGAGTCCATAAGGCCCAGGCTGATCCCCGACGGGATGCGTTTGCGCGGGAAGCCCAACAGCTCGTGCAACGGCACCCCTCGCCGCTTGGCCATGAGATCCAACAGGGCGTTCTCCACCACCGCCTTCGCCATGCGGTGGCCGCGCACGCGCGCGAAGCGGCGGGCAAGTTCGCCAAGGGTCACTTGGGGCTTTAGGAGGGGCAGGAGGAAGTCGCGCAACATGTGGTGGACAGTGGTCACCGTTTCCGGGGCGTAGTAGGGGTCCGGATCGGCAACGCACTCCCCCCACGCCACCACCCCCTCGGCCTCCACCTTGAGGAGCAGCGCCTCCTTGCACGTCCAGGTGGCGGCGCTGGTGGCAAAGGGGGTGACGAAGGGCAACGACACGACGATCTCTTCAATGCGCTCAACCCCTCCCACCACTTCTGCATCGAGCTTGCCCTCTGGTGCGGTCCACTCGCTCGCTGGCACCATGCACGACTCCTTTTCGGCTGTCCCCACGACCCCCGTGCCGCCTCTCGCCCCGAACCGTGCCGTCACCCGCCCTTGCCCCGTCCACCGGGGCGGGGACGAGCGCGGTGGGGGCCTTTCTTCGTGGGGACCAGGTGGTCGCAGAGGAAGGAGAGGAGGTCGGCCAGGAGCAGGCTGCGGCGCGCCAGGGAGGCAAGGTCCACGAACTCCTCCCGCGTGTGCATGCCGCCCCCCACTGGCCCCAGGCCGTCCACCACCGGGATGCGGCTGGGCTCGGCCAGGAAGTTGGGGAAGGAGACTCCACCGCGGTCGTCCTCGATCTCGAGCTCGAACCCCCTGGCGGCGGCCAGCTCGACGGTGCGCTGCACGAGCTCGGCGCCCGCGCCACACGGGTCCACGGGCTGAATCGTCGTGCCAATGTTCAAGGTGGCCGTGACGCCACGCCGTTGGCTCAGGCGATCCGCGAGTTGCGCCAGGCGCGCCACGATGCGGCTCCCCTGGGCCAAGGAGAGGAAGCGGGTCTCCCCCTCGACGATGGCCCGATCGGGTACGACGTTGCGCTGGCTGGAAGTGCCCAGGAGTCGGGCCCCAGCCGGGAGGGCATCCACGAAATCGTGCGTGCCAGCCAGCAGGCGAGCCATGTTGACGGTGGCGCCGCGGCCGGGCCGCGACAGGCGGTGGGCCTGGCCGCACCACTCGGCAGCGGCGAGGAGCGCCGAGCGCCCCTCCCAGAACGCCAGGCCGGAGTGGGCGGCGCGGCCGGTGAGCTCGAGGCGCCACTCGGTGAGGCCGCGCCGGCCCACCACCAGGGTCTCCCGACTCCCCCGCCGTTCCCCCGGCTCCAGCACCAGCACCGCCCGCGCGCCGCTGCTGAAGTGCCGGGCCGCCATCTCCGAGACTCGCCCCTCCGCCTCCTCGTCGGGCACTGCCACCACCAACAGGTCCAGTGGCGGGCGCTCCCCGCGCTGGGCGAGCAGGTCCAAGGCAGCCACCAGCATGACGAAGCCAGCCTTCATGTCGAGCGCCCCGGTCCCCACCAGCCGCTCGCCGGTGCGGGAGGGCGGGCAGGCCGGCAGGACGGTGTCCAGGTGACCCAGCAGCAGAAGCGGGTGCCGTCCCGCCCGCGGGCCGCTCGCCACCAGCACGGGACTTGTGGAGCCGTTATCGGGAACCTCGCGGATCTCGCAGCGCAACCCGTGGCGGGAAAACTCCCGCGCCAGGCGGGCGGCCACCCGGCGCACGCCCTCGTTCTCGCCGGTGGCCGAGGAGATGGTGCAGAGCTCGGTGAGGAGGGCTTCGGCCCGTTCTCTGATGGGGTCCGGTAGCGGGGAGGTGGATCGCGCCACAGTCGTACCAAATCAGCATACCACCGCCCAGCGCCGCAGCTCCCGTGGGGGCGCGGGGGGTTGAGGCGATGGCGGTGCGGGCGGGGGATCGCCGGACCCCCCGAAATAGATGCCCGAGACGGACGTTTCGTCCGGCTCGCGTGGGGGCGCGGGGGGTCGAGGCGATGGCGGTGCGGGCGGGGGATCGCCGGACCCCTCGGGGGCTGCTGGGGCGGTGGCTGGGGGAGAGGAGGCGACATAAGCGAGACGGACGTTTCGTCCGGCTCGCGTGGGGGCGCGGTGGGTCGAGGCGATGGAGGCTGGGTGGGGGATCGCCGGACCCC
>JACADV010000001.1 GCA_013388425.1 Thermoanaerobaculaceae bacterium
GCCACCACCGGCGCCGCCAGGAGGCAACCCAGCCCGCCCAGCACCACGTCCACGCTCCGTTTGACGAAGCGGTTGCGGCGCTTGAGGAGCTGGCTCGAGAACTCGATGCCGAGGATCCCTCCCAGATCCCGCACCTCGGCCCCGTCCACCGGAGCCTCGTCGGCGCCGGGGAAGAAGATCACGGAGCGGAAGTGCCGGCGCAAGAAGTCGAGGGTACTGCCTCCACTCGGGCTCCCATGCAAACGCAGCAACGCCACCCGCACGCCCCGGCGCGCCAGTTCCGGGGCCTCCTCAAGGCTCCCCAGCGGGCAGCCCTCCAGCGCCGCACTAGATGGTGAGGCTCGCTCGGTGAGGAGCACGGCCACCGGCTGGTACCCCAGCGAGACGGCCTCCCGCAGCCGCTGCCAAAGCCCCTGCACCGCCGGCACCGTGCCCACCAACACCGCCGGCTCCCTCCACCAGCGGGTGCGTCCCACGAGGTGGACGAAGAGGAATCGGGCCAGCGGCACCGTCGCGAGGGAACCCAGCCAGGCCAGCACCACGGTCACCCGGGAGCACTGGTGGGGCAACTTGGCCCAGTAGGTGACACCGCTCACCACCAGGAACACCAGGGAGGTTCGCAGCGTCACCCGCCGCAGCAGCTCCACCGCGCCAACGCCGAAACCGGGGTAAAGACCCGCCTGGGCGTAGGCGAGCAGGAACAGGAGCAGCAGCGGCGCCGCCTCCAGGTAGAGGCGGGGATCCTGGTGCAGTTTCCCCCACCCCCACAGCGCGTACGCCACGCCCCAGGCCAGCGACAGGGCCAGGAGATCCACGAGTGCCAGCAGCACGACCCGCAGCGGGCGCACCCAGCCGGGAGTGGGACGAGCAAGCTGCCAAGCTCCTCCCGCCTCCGCACTAGGGTGCCCCTGGGGCGGGGGGGAAGCGCTCGCCTCGGTGCGGCCCTCCGCCTGGCCTGCCCCACCTGTCACCGTGCCTACCTGGCTCGTACCGCCCCCCGGCCTGCCTCGGGTGGGAGGAACCCACGTCGAAGCCCCAGGCCTGCTGGGACATGCTAGCACCCGGCAGGCGCACCCCGCGGCCAACGCGGCGTGGCAGCGCGCGCCCGGCGAGCAGCAAAAAAAGTAGAGGGCACCCGCTGGGGTGCCCTCCGTTGCAGCGAGCCGCAGCATCTCACTTGGTCTTGACGGGATCCGGCGGACGCTTGGGGAGCGTCAGGGGGTTCGCCGCCATGGCCTTGAGCACCTCCTCCACACCCCGTTCCAGTTGCGGGTCCCGACCAGCGATCACCGAGGCCGGGTCGTTTTCCACCTGGATGTCCGGCTCGACGCCAACCCCTTCGATGATGTACTGGCCGTTCTCGTCGTTGGTGGCGTTGAGGGGCACGAACACCCGCCCGCCGTCGATGAGCGGGCCGCGCCCGGAAATGCCCACCACGCCACCCCAGGTGCGCTTGCCGATGAGCGGACCCAGCCCTGCCTTGCGGAAGTAGTAGGGGAAGATGTCGCCGTCGGAGGCCGAGGTCTCGTTGATGAGCGCCACCTTGTGGGCGTGGAGCACGGTGGCCGGATAGGTGCCGGGGAAGTCAGAGCTCGAGCCGAAGCGGGTGCCCAAGAGGCGGGTGTCGAGGCGTTCCAGGATACACTGCGAGACGTTCCCGCCCCCGTTCGAGCGCACGTCGATGATCATCCCCTCCTTGCGGATCTGCGGGTAGAAGTACTTGATGAACTCGTAGATACCCTGCGCCCCCATGTCCGGGATGTGGAGGTAACCAACTCGCCCGCCCGTCATGGCCGCCACCTTGGCCCGGTTGCCGTCCACCCACTCCTTGTAGATGAGGTTCTCCTCCGAGTCGATGGGGGTGTAGGTGACCTGGCGCGCCTTCTCGAAGGAGGGAACGGTGTTGAGGGTGAGGGTCACGGGGTCGGTCTTGTGGCGCAGGAGGCGGTAGGGGTTGTCGTCGCCGCGCAGCTCCACGCCGTCGATGGCGAGGACGTAGTCCCCCACCCGCGCGTCGACACCAATCTGGGTGAGGGGGGAGCGGTACCGCTCCTCCTCGTTGTCGCCGGGGAAGATCTTGGCAATCCTATAGCGGCCGGCCTTCTCGTCCAGCTCGAAGCGTGCCCCCGGCAACCCCACCTTGGGGCGCGGCGGCAACTCGAAGTCGCCACCTTCGATGTAGGCGTGACCCACGTTGAGCTCGGCCACCATCTCGCCCAGCACGTAATTGAGGTCGGAACGGTGCGCCACGTAGCTGACCAGCGGCCGGTACTGCTCCCCCAGCGCCTTCCAGTCGTAGCCGTGCATGTTCTTCACGTAGAAGAAATCGCGGTAGCGCCGCCACACTTCGTCGAAGATCTCGCGCCACTCTTCGGCAGGCACCCGGTTGACGTAGAGACCCGCGGTCGAGATGCCCTTCTTTTCTGCGCCCTTGGGCTTGACGTCGTACAGGTTGTAGCTCTTCCCCTGCTGCACCAGCACCTTCAGCCCATCGTGGGAGACGGCAAACCCCTCCACCTCGTCGGCAAGGGTCGAGGCTTCCCGCTTGGAAACGTCGAAGATCTTCAGACTGGTGGGGGCGTAGGAGTCGCGGCCGTAGAAGGGGGCGCCAGAGACCGTGTAGAGGAGGTACCCCTTGACGGCGGCCAGCTCCTGGATGTTGTCCGCCTCGATGGGGACCCGGCTGACGCGGCGCTCGAGGCCCTCGAAGTCGATGCGGACCGGGTGCTTCTCCT
This sequence comes from Thermoanaerobaculaceae bacterium, assembly GCA_013388425.1. Classification (GTDB taxonomy): domain Bacteria; phylum Acidobacteriota; class Thermoanaerobaculia; order Thermoanaerobaculales; family Thermoanaerobaculaceae; genus JACADV01. The sequence goes on from JACADV010000001.1 coordinate 2,736, forward strand.
CGCCTTTGCCCTCCTCCTGCTTGGCGGCCGACTTGCCCTTCCCCTTGGCCTCCTTCCCGTCAGCGCTCGCCGCCGGCGTCTTGTCGCTCTCCACCTCTACCTCGTCGCTGCGCGGTCCAAAGGGATCCTTCACGTCCCGGTGCAGCGCCAGGGCAAAGATGCCGGTGCTGCGGTTGCCGGCAAAGTTCCACTCCACCGAGGAGATCTGCGGCGCGAACTCGCGGTCCGAGAGGTAGTAGAGGAGCTCGCCCGCCGGATCCCAGCTCGGGGTGTGCTCGTTGAACATCTCGCCGGTGATGCGGCGGGTGACACCCTCCGCCGCGCTCCAAATGTAGAGGGAGCGAAAGCGGTTGGCGTCGGCCATGGAGAAGGCCAGCCACATGCCGTCGGGGGACCAGGCGTAGTCGCCGATGCCCCCGTACTCGTCGTCCGCCACTTCCACCACCTTCTTGTCGGCAAGGGAGAGCACGTAGAGCTTGCCGTCCTTGTCCGAAAAGGCCAGGCGACGGCCGTCGGGCGACCACTCGGGGGCGTAGAGCATGGCGGCAAACCGCGTGGTGAGCTGCTCGGGCTTGGAGCTGCCGTCCTGGGCCACCACGTACACCTGGTCCTCGCCGCTGGCGTCGGAGATGAAGGCAATGCGCGTGCCGTCGGGGGACCAGCTGGCCCACTTGTCGTGGGCGCCGGAGGTGTCGGTGAGGTTGCGGGTGGGGCCGTGCTCCACGGGAACCGTGAAGATATCGCCCCGTGCCACGAACACGACCCGTTCGCCCTTGGGCGAGAGACCGAAGTCTTCAATGTTCTTGGCCGCCGAGTAGCGGGAAGGCCGCGTGTTGAGGCCGTCGTCGGGCACGGTGATGGGGATCTTCCGGTCACTCTCCGTGCCCAACTCGTGCAGCCACAGCTCCCCGCCCAACTCGTAGACGATCTGCGACCGGCTGTCCGAGGAGGCCCAGCGCACATCCCACTGGGTGGAGTGGGTCACCTGCGCCAGCTGCTGGGTGCGAATATCGAAGCGGTAGAGGTTGAGCGTCCCGTCGCGGTCGGAAGCAAAGTAGATGGCGTCGCCGATCCACATGGGGTCGCGCTCCGTCCGCTTCGACGGGGCGATAACCCGCGTCTGGTTGGTGGCCAGGTCGAAGAGGAAGAGGTCCTGCGCCCACCCCCCTTCGTACCGCTTCCAGGTGCGAAAGTCCCGGAACAGGGGCGAGTACACCAGGAGCTTGCCATCCGGCGAGAAATCGCCAGCCCCAGCCGTGGGCATGGGCAGTTGCACCGGCAACCCACCGGTGGCCTTGACGGTGTACAGGGCCCCTTCGCTCCCCCCGCCCGCGTCACGCAGCGAGCGGAACAGCACCCTCGACCCGTCGGGTGTCCACTCGTACACCTGGTTGTCCCACCCCCAGCGCGGCGCCAGCGGTCCCCGCGCCGGGTAGAAGGTGAGCTGGGTGGGCACGCCGCCGCTGGCAGGCATGATGTACACCTGCTCGTCGCCGTCGTACTGACCGGTGAAGGCGATCCAGGAGCCGTCGGGGGAAAACTTGGGGAAGACCTCGATCCCTGGGTGGGCGGTCAAGCGTACCGCCACCCCCCCGCTCGTGGGAGCCTTCCAGATGTCGCCCCCGTAGCAGAACACCACGGTATCCCCGTGAACATCGGGGAAGCGCAGCAGTTTCGTTTGGGCCGATGCCTGGGCAGCCACGGCAGCCACGGCCATCGCGCCGATCGCGTGCATCAGGGTTCGTCGCAAGCTGGACATACCTCCTCCCTCCTTCCCACTACGCACCGCGCGGCCAGAGGTTTTGCTCCCGCCGGCTATCACACGAACCGCACCGTCTCGCGCCAAGGGCGGCGACTCCTCGGGGGTGCCTCTTCGGCCGGGGTGCCGATAGGTACCAGGGCCACGGGCCGTACCCCCTCCTCCAGCCCCAGCACCGAGGCCACCCGGCGCTCGTCAAAGGCCCCCACCCAGCAGCTCCCCAGCCCCAGCTCGGTGGCGGCCAGGAGCAGGTTCTCCACCGCTGCCGCCGTATCCTGCAGGCAGTACAGCGAAGCCCCCCGCTCCCCGTACCCGCGCGCCGACTCCGCAGGCACCGCGCAGACGACCACCAGCACCGGCGCTTCGCCCACGAACCGCTGGCGGGCGGCAGCGCTGGCCAGCGCCGCCCGCACCGCTGCTTCGCGAACCACCACGAACCGCCACGGCTGGAGGTTACCCGCGGAGGGAGCCCACCGTGCCGCCTCCAGGAGGTAGGCGAGGGCCTCGTCGCTGACCGGCTCGTGGCCAAACCGCCGACAGGAAAAGCGCCGGAAGAACAGCGAAGCAGCAAACTTCTCGTTCAGAGGGGAATCTCGCATGGTGCCTCACCCTTTCGATCCGCTCACCCCCTCCTCTCGCCCACCCAGCCTCGCCCGCGCTCCCACCCGCCGCCAGCCATGGTACGCCCGCCCTCCCGCAGCGGCACGAGGCACCTGGAGCGCGTGGAGGAGCTGCGGTGGCAAGGGGTATTGTGGCGGTGTGTGGACAACTCTCGGCCACAGCCGTGTCAGGGAAGCGTGGTATGCTCCAGTCGAGGGCGCGGATGACGGGCCAGCGCACCGCTTCGTGGCTTTTGGCTGCAGCGCTTGCAGCAGCGGTTGTGCTGCTCCTGCTGCTCGGCTACGCCGAAGGCTCGCGCAGCGCGGGCCTGCGCATTGGCGTGGTTCTCAACGAACTGGAAGGTAGCCTGACCATCACCTTTGTGGTTCCCGGCGGACCAGCCGGGCGGGCTGGCTTCCAGGCCGGGGACGTGGTGCTCGCGGTCAACGGCGAGCCGGTGCACAGCAGCCAGGACTACGACCGGGTGGCGAAGCGTTTCCAGCCCCGGCAACCCATCTCGTACGTGGTGCAGCGGGGGGGGAAGACCTTCCCGGTCACGGTGGTCCCCGGCGTTCCCCTGGAGGTATGGCCGTTCGTGGGGGACGTGCTGGCGTCCCTCGCCTACCTGGCCCTTGCCCTCCTGGTCCTCGCCCAGCCACGGCAGGACCAGAGAACCCGCCTGCTCTTCGCCTTCTCCGCGGCAGTGGCCCTGGAGCTGGCCCTCCCCACCATGCCGGTGGTGGGCCGGCAGGCGATCGTCACCTTTGCTAACGTGGCGTTCTACGTGCTCTCGGCCCTGCAGTTCAGCCTGGAGCTGCACCTGGTGAGCGTCTTGCCAGAACAACCCGAGTGGCTGCAGCGCCGCAGCTACCTCGTGCCCGCCCTGTACACCGTTGGCCTGTCCCTGGCCGTGATCCTCGCCCTCCTGTACACCTGCGACTTCCACAGTTGGCCCTTTGCCACTGGCGACACGAGCCGCCTGCGCGCTGGGATCCTCAACACCCTGATGCCACTGTGGGCCGTGCTGGTGATTGCCGTGCTCACCCGCACCGCCCTCACCCACCCCGAGCCCTCCGGCCGGCACCGCGCTGGCCTCGTTCTTTTGGGCAACACCCCCTGGGCAGTCTTCATCTTCGCCACCACTGCCTTCAACCTCCTGGAGCGTCCCTGGCCCGCCTGGATGGAGGCGGTGCAGCCGTTCGTCCTCCTGGCCTTCCCCACTGCGGTCTTCCTGGCCATCTTCCGGTACCAACTGTTCGATATCGAATTCGTGGTCCGCAAGAGCCTGATTTACGCCACGGTGACCGGCACGTTGCTCCTCGCCTTCTACGCTGCTGTCGGAGTGGGCAGCGTGCTCTTCTCGCAGTTCGTGGGGGGCGGCGCTTCCCTGTGGGTGGTGGCCATCGCTACCCTCATTCTCGGACTGCTCTTCACCCCGGTGCGGCAGAGGGTACAGGGGATCGTCGACCGCCGCTTCTTCCCGGAACGGCACGCCATGCGGCAGCGGCTCACCTCGCTGGCTGCCGACCTGGCCTCCCTGGGCAAGCTGTCCCTCATGGGCAAGCACCTGGTGGCCGAGCTGCGCGGGATCTTCCAGCTCGACTCGGTGACCCTGCTAGTGGCTGACCCCAAGAGCGGCATCCTCCTCACCCTGGCCACCACCAAGACGGACCTGGACGAGAACTTCGGCCTTTCCTTCCTGCTCTCCCCCGATGACGCGGGTGTGCAGATGCTCCGGCGCACCAACCGGGCCATTGCCGCCGCGACCCTCATCGAGCAGAGCGCGTCGCTGGCGCAGCGGCTGTCGGGGTTCGAGGTGGAGGTGATGGTGCCAGTCACCAGCCGCGGCACCGTCATTGGCCTGCTCCTGCTCGGCCCCAAGGTCTCGGGTGCCCGCTACTCGGCCGAGGAGATGGAGCTCCTCAACCTGTTTGCCCACCACGTGGCGAGCGTCCTGGAGAACGCGCGGCTCTTCGCCTCCGCCACCTTCGACAGCCTCACGGGTCTCCTCCGGCGCGAGGCGGTCCTGGACCTGTTGGAGCGCGAGCTGCAGCGGGCGATCCGCTACGACCGCCCCCTCACCATTGGCATGGCCGATCTGGACTACTTCAAGGAGGTAAACGACCGCTTCGGCCACCTGGTGGGCGACACGCTCCTCAACCGCGTGGCCCAATCGCTGCAGAGCGGTCTGCGCTCCACCGACGCGGTGGGACGGTACGGGGGCGAGGAGTTCCTCCTGGTCCTCCCCGAAACTGACCTGACCGGGGCCCGGGCCGTGGCGGAAAAGGTGCGCAGCACCGTGGAGCGCATCTCCATCCCGGTGGGCAAGAACGGGGTAATCCAGGTGACCGTCTCCATCGGGCTCGCCACCTTGCGGCCCGAGCAGCGCAAGGCGGCGGTGAGCGTCACCGAGCTCATTGCCGAGGCCGACCGGGAGCTCTTCCGCGCCAAGGCCAACGGTCGCAACCGCATCGAACCGGCCAGCTAACCCAGGGTCGTGAGGCGATCGCCGGGCCACAGCTACAATGCCCGGGGGGACAGGGTGGCGGACCTGCTGGAGTGCCTCATCCAGATCCGGGCGTTGGAGGAAACCTCACGGCGGCTCGCTCGACTCGTGGCCGCGTATCCCCCCGCCTCGTGGCAGCAGGCACCAGAGGGCCACCCCGAGGCCGCGCCGGTTGCGGTGCTGGGGGAGATGCTTGCAGCAGAACAGCGCTTTGGCGAGGCGCTCCGCACCGCCCTGGGCAGGGGCGGGGAGGGGTCGAGGGACGCTTCGCCGCCACCCTCCTCCCGCGGCACCGAGGTGCCCCAGCTGCTGGCCAGCTTCCACGAGCTCCGGCGGGAGAACCTGGCCTTGCTGGCCGGGTGCTCGGCGGCAGATCTGGCGCGCCTGCACCCCACCTGGTGGGGGGGGCGGGGCACGGTGGCGGATCTAGTGGCCGAAGCCGTGGCTTCCGACACCGAACGGGTGGGTAACCTGCGCCGGTACCTCGAGGCGGCCGCTCACCAGCCACCTCGGGAGGGGGTGTGACGGTGGCACGCATCCACATCTTTCGCGACTTCTCGCGGACCTTCTGGGTCGCCAACCTCATGGAGCTGTTCGAGCGGGCCGCCTACTACGGCTTGAACTCGGTGCTCGCCGTCTACCTCACGGTGAGCGTGGCGGAGGGGGGGCTCGGGGCTTCGGAGCAGGCGGTGGGGTTCCTGCAGGGCATCGTCTACGCCGCCACCTACGTTCTCCCCATCCTGGGCGGTGCCCTCGCCGATCGCTACGGCTACCGGCGCATGCTGATCCTCGCCTTTTCCCTGCTTGCCGCTGGCTACTTTGCCGCCGGGCAGATGTCGAGCTATGCCCTCGTCTTCTTGGCCCTACTGCTCATGGCCACCGGCTCGGGGCTGTTCAAACCCATCATCTCCGGCACCATCGCCCGCACCACCGATGAACGCACCTCCTCGCTGGGGTTTGGGATCTACTACTGGATGATCAACCTGGGGGCGTTCCTCGCCCCGCTCCTGGTGAGCGTGCTCAAGGGGTTCTCCTGGCAGTACGTGTTCACCGCCTCCGCCGCCTACTGTGCGGCCATGCTGGTGCCCGCGGTGTGGCTCTACCGCGAGCCGGAGCGCCCAGGAAGCGCCAAGAGCCTCAAGGAGGTCCTGGCCGGGGCTGCAGAGGTGCTGGGCGATGCCCGCTTCATGCTCCTGGTGGTGGTCTACTCGGGGTTCTGGGTCCTGTACTTCCAGAACTTTGGCTCGGTGCTGTGGTACCTGCGGGACTTCGTGGACCGGGAGCCGGTGAGCCGGGCGGTGACCTCGCTCCTTGCGGCCGTGGGACTGCCCTGGAGCTTCACCTTCGATGCCGAGCACGTGACGGTCATCAACGCGGGGACCATCATCCTCCTGCAGGTGGTGGTGAGCCGGATCGTTGCAACCCGCCCGGCGCTGCCCACGATGGTGACGGGGATGTCCATCGGCTGCCTGGGGTTCCTCCTCCTGGCGTCGTCCTTCGACCCCTGGGTGTTCGTGGCCGGCATTGCCGTCTTTTCGGTGGGCGAGATGACCACCCACCCCAAGTACTACTCCTTCGTGGGACTGGTGGCCCCCCCCGACCGCAAGGCGGTGTACATGGGGTACGCCTTCCTCTACGGCGTGTTCGGCTCGCTGCTGGGCTCTAACCTGGGCGGCTTCCTCTACGAGCGCCTGCTCAAGCCGGTGGTGGGAACGCCCCAGGCTGCGGCGCGCACGACCCAGTTCTGGCTGTTGTTCGCTGTCCTGGACGTGGTGGCGGTGGTGGGCCTGCTGGCGTTTGCGCGCGCCTTCGGCACCGACACCGAGGTGACCCGGCGCCGGGCGCGCCAGGTCATGGGCGGCGTTTACGCCCTCCTCCTCCTTTTGGGGGTGGTGTTCCTCGCCGTGGCGTTTGCCCCCTCCCCACCCCAGTACCGCACGGCGGTGCAGGCGGTCATCTTCCTCCTGCTGGGGGGCGGAGGGTTGCTGGTGAGCCGTTCGAGCCGGCGGTGAACCTCGCTTTGGCCCTGCTCTGGGACGGGAGCGCGGCGCGGGAGCGAGCCGGAACGGGACGCGCAGCGTGCGAGCGAGGAGCTGCGCGGGTGCGGTGCCGCGCTTCCACGAGCAGCGAGGTGGGCTCCTCCGGCGCCGCAGCAAAGACCAGGAACGCTGCAGCCGCGTACCGATCCGTGGCAGGGAGGGGCTCCTCGGGGTCCTGGGGGATCCCTTCGGGCGCAAGTTCGCCCAGGAGCAGGATCGCGTCTGCCTCGAGCCGCTGCGCCAGCGTTGCCAGCTGCGCCAGGCGCCTTGCATCGTCCGGCTCGAGGGGCGGTAAGAGGGGAGCCACCGCCACGATCCCGTACTCCTCCGCCGGCTCGACGGTGTAGACCTCCACACCCTCCACCACCTGCTCCGGCGCGCCAGACGACTCGGGCCAGAGGCCGAGCGGCAACACCCCACTCAAGAACAACGCCAGCCACACCATCTCGCCCTCCTATCCCTCGGGGAGGAGCCGCTCCAGCCCGCCCAGGTAGGGCCGCAACGCCTCCGGCACGTCCACCGAACCGTCCGCCCGCTGGTAGTTCTCCAGGATGGCCACGAGGGTGCGCCCCACCGCCAGGCCCGAGCCGTTCAAGGTGTGCAGGTAGCGCGGTTTGCCGCCCCCCGCCGGGCGGTAGCGCAAGTCGGCGCGCCGGGCCTGGAACTCCTCGCAGTTGGAGCAGGAGGAGATCTCCCGGTAGCAACCCTGCCCCGGCAACCACACTTCCACGTCGTAGGTCTTGGCAGCGGCAAACCCCATGTCGCCGGCGGCGAGGGTGACCACCCGGTACGGCAGGGAAAGCCCTTGGAGCACCGACTCGGCCTGGGCTACGAGCACCTCCAGCTCGGCGTAACTGGTTTCCGGGGTGGCCAGGTGAACGAGCTCCACCTTGTCGAACTGGTGCTGGCGGATGAGGCCGCGCACGTCCCGACCGTAGGAGCCGGCCTCGGCGCGGAAACACGGCGTGTAGGCGCAGTACCGCCGCGGCAGCGTCGCCTCCTCCAGCACCTCGCCGCGGTGCAAGTTGGTCACCGGCACCTCGGCGGTGGGTACCAGGTACAGCTCGGTCCCCTCCACCTTGAAGAGGTCCTCGCCGAACTTGGGGAGTTGGCCGGTGCCCACCAGACACGCCCCCTTCACCAGGAACGGCACGTACACCTCCCGGTAGCCGGCGCGGCGGTGCAGGTCCAGCATGTAGGCGACGAGGGCCCGTTCCAGAGCAGCCCCGCTGCCCCACAGCACGGCGAACCGGGCCCCCGCCAGGGTTGAGGCCCGCTCGAAATCCACGATCCCCAGCTCAGGTCCTATGTCCCAGTGGGGTCTGGCCTCGAAGGGGAAGGTGGGTGGCTCGCCCCACCTGCGCTCCAGGCGGCTGCTGCGCTCGTCCACGCCATCGGGCACGCTCTCGTGGGGGAGGTTGGGGATGGCGAGCTCCAGCTCCGCTACCCGGGCGGAGAGCGCGCTTGCCTCCCCCTCCAAGCCCTTGATCCGCTCACCCAGCGCCGCCATCTGCGCCCGCAGCGCCTCCCCCTCCTCGCGCCGTCCCGCCCCCAGGAGTTTGCCCACCTCTTTGGAGCCGCGGTTGCGCTCCGCCTTCGCCTCCTCGAGCTCCGCCTGCACGCGGCGCCAGCGCGTATCCGTCTCGATCAGCTCCTCCAGCGGGGCATCGCTTGCCCGCCGTGCCAGCGCCTGCCGCACCCGCGCTGCATCCCCTCGCCACAGCTCCCGTGCCAGCATCCCCACCTCCCGTTGCGCCATTGTTGGCGTTTCCGCTGCAAGCGTCAACGTGACGTGCCCGGCCGTATACTCCCAGCGTGACCGGGGCGCGCTCCCTCTCGCTTCTCGCCCCTGCAGCCTTCCTCCTGCTCGCTGCCACCCTCTGCGGGCTCGGCACCATGGCAGGGGATGAAGCCCTCTGCTCTATGGCGTGCGTGGCCCTGGCCTTCGGGCCCACCGGCCTCGTGGCCCCCGGTGGCTGGCGGCGTCGCCTCGCCGAGGCAACGCTCCTCCCCCTCGCCCTGGTACTGGTGCTCACCGACCAGGCGGCCCTTCGCCGCCCGGCGGTGGCAGCTCTCCTCGTTCTCGTGGCCCTGGCAGCGGTGGCGGCCGCTCGGCCGCGCCTTTCCGGCCGCGCTCTGGTGCTGGTGGGAGCTGCCTTCTCCCTCGCCGTGCGCTCGGCCACCGGCGCCGCGCTGGCGGGGCTGGCCCCTGCCCACCTGCTCCTTGCCCTGGCGGCCACCGGTTTTCTTGCCGCCGTCCTGGCCCGAACCCTCCCGCCACCTGCTGGCCTGCTTGCGGCAGCCCTCCTGGGGGTGCTACCCCTCCACCGGCTCGACGCACCGCTCCTCCTGCTCCTGGTGGGGATGGGGCTCGTGGCGTGGCGGCTGCTGCGCCCGCTCCCGCTCACGGTGGGCGCGGAGGGGTGGTACGCCGTGGGGGTACCCGTGGTGTTGCTGCTCGCCACGGTCTCACCCTGGGCCGCTGGCGGAGCTGCCCACCTGGCCATCCCCCCCTTGCTGGCGGGGGCAGCGCTGGTGCTCTTCGTGGCTGCCCACTGGCTCCCCCCGGGCGCGGTGGGCGCCGGCGTGGTGGCCGCCCTGCTCTTCCTCCCCCCCCAAGCGCCGGTGTGGCGCAACGCCTCGCTCCGCCTGGACACCACCCTCCCCACCGCCCCCCTCCCGCCCGGAACCGGGGACCGCTACACCCTCACCGTTGCCCTGGTGCACGCCGCTGCCCTCGTCCAGGGCACGCCGGTGGCCGAGGTGGCGGTGGGGACGCGGCGCGTGCCGCTCCGGGCGGGGATCGAAGCGGCTGAGTGGGCCCACGAGCGCGCCGACGTGCGCCAGGCGGTGGCGCACTCCCTGCCCCGCCGGGTCCTGTGGCGACCGGGCGAGGAAGGGCTGGGTGGCGCCTGGGGGGTGGCGGGGCAGGTGGTGCTGGAGGTCCCGGCCGGTGAGACTCCCGTCGTGCAGCGGTCGCCCCTGCTCCCCCCGGCGACGGGGGTGGTGATCCAAGCGGCGCCCGCGGGGGCGCGGGTGGGGCGGGCAGCCATCCCCCTCCTGGTGTGGTTTGTGGGCACGGCGGCAGCGGTGGGGCTCCTCCAGCTCCTGGGCCGAAGCTACCGGGGGGCGGCCGCCTGGCTCCCCTGGGCGATCTTGGGCGGCGGTTGGCTCGGTGCGGCCACGCCCGTGGAAGGGGTGGCGCGGTTCTGGCAAGGGGTGGTAGCGGAGCTGGCCCTGGCCGCCCTCGTGGCCGCGTGGCTCCCCAACGGGGTGCGCTGGCTGGGCCGAGGGCGGTCCTTCCTAGCCGCCGCCACCCTCCTCCTCCCCCTGGCGGTGGCCACCCCCCACCTCGTCGGCCCCCTCGGTGACGACACGTACCACTTCCTGCTCTTGGAATCGCTGACTCGCGACGGCGATCTCGACGTCACCAACAACATCGACACCAGCCGCAACCCCAACGAAGCTATCTACGCCCCCTTCGGCAGGACCCTGCTCCACTCACCGGTCCTTGCCGTGTTCCTGGCCCCGGGGTACTGGGTGGCGGGACGCTCGGGCGCAGCGGCACAGCTTGCCCTCCTGGGTGCTGCCCTCTTCGCCCTGGCCATGCGGCGAGCAGCACAACTGGGGGTAGCTCCCTCTCGCCGCGCCCTGGCCGGTGGGTTGTTGCTCTTCTCCTACCCCCTGGCCACGTTCTCCTCGCAGCTGTGGACCGAGGTGCCCGGGGCGCTGGTGGCCCTGGCGGCGGCGGTGCCCCTCCTCGCCCCTCCGGCCCACCGCTGGCTTGCCCTAGGCTGCACCGTAAGCGCCACCCTCCTCAAGACCCGCCTCGCCCTCGTGGCCTTCCCCCCCACGGTGGCGGCGTGGCTGGGGGAGCGCCAGCAGCCCAAGCGGTGGCTGGCCGGAGCCGCAGCGGTGCTGGCCACGGCCGGCCTGGGATGGTTCCTGGCGGCCCAGCTCGTGGGCCACCCCCTCGATCCCCTGGGCCGGCGACGACTGGCCGATCTCCTGCCCGCTTCGCTGGAAGGCGCGCTGCTGGCGTTTTTTGGCCTGGGCTTCGACGCGGCGGGGGGACTTGCCTTTTCGGCCCCGTGGCTGTTCGTGGCCGGGGTGGGGTTGCCGCTCCTGTGGCGCCGCGGCGGGAAGGGTGAACGGGCGCTGCTGGTGGGGGGATGGTGCACCCTCCTCGCCATCCTCCCCCTGGTGGAGTGGCGCGGCGGCGATTCCCCGCCCGCGCGCTACCTGGTGCCGCTGTGGGGAGCCCTGGCCCTCTCGGCCGCGCTGCTGCTGGCCGCGGCCCGACCGTGGCGGGGTCTCCTTGCCACCCTGATCCCGCCTACCCTGGCGGTGTGGTGGGTGGGCGTCACGCACCCCGACTGGCTCGTGAACGTGGGCGATGGAGGTTTCTGGCTCGGTGACCGGTTGGCAAGGCGCTTTGGGGTGGACGCCCTGGACCTCTTCCCCTCCTTCCTGCGCCCTTCCCCCGCCCGCTGGTGGGTGCCCGGTCTGCTCCTGGCTGGAGCGCTGGGGGCGGTGGCGGCCTGCCGGTGGAGGCCGCGCCTGGGGCGGCTCGCCGCGCGGGCAACCGTGGCCCTGTGGCTGGCCGCGGCCACCCTGGCCATCCTCTTCCTCCACCTCAAGACCGACCGCTGCGTAGAGTTGGAGGATCCCCAGGTGGTGCGGGAGGGGGGCGTGCTGGAACCTCCAGTTGGCTCCTTTTCCCGCTTCCTCGTGGCCAACGGCGTGCGGCTTCGAGACCAGGAAGCGGTGGCGGTGCCGCTGCGGCTGCCGGCCGGCGCCGTGGTGAGCGTGGAAGGGTGGCTGGAAGGCACGGCAGAGCAAGGCGCCACGCTGTGGGTTCGCTGGCGGGATGGCACCCCGGTGCCGGTGGCCGTGGCAGGGAAGGGGCGGGGGACGGTGGTCCTGCCCCTGGAGCAGCCCCGTGGGCGGGGAGTGCTCACCCTGAAGCTGGCGGCGCCTGGGGGGGGTGCAGCGGTTCTCGACCGGCTCGTGGTGAAGCGGCAATAGGCGCAGCGCCCCGGCGCTCCGTATACTCCCCAGCGTGGTAGCCCGGCTGTTTCCCGCGCTCGCCTCCGCCGTGGCCTTTGCCGCTCTGGCCACGGTCCTGGCGGCCAGTGGCGCCGTGGAGGCCGCCGAGGCGGTGCGCGCCACCACCGTCGCTGCCCTCACCCTTGCGGTGGCCGTGCTGGGCTCCGCGGTGGGGTGGCGAAGCCGCGTGACCGAACTGCTGCTCCTCGCCCCCGCCACCGCCCTGCTGCTGGTGGGAGAGCCCGACCGGCGCCGCCTCCTGGTGGGGGTGCTGGGCACCGCCGTGGCGCTGGCGGGAGGGGCGCTCAACCTGGCGGGCGGCGAGGCGAGGCGGCGGCAGGGGGGTGCGGCCGCC
>JACADV010000076.1 GCA_013388425.1 Thermoanaerobaculaceae bacterium
CAGTCATCCTGAGGCCGCGCTTCCCCCTTTCGTCATCCTGAGGCCGCGCTTCCCCCTTTCGTCATCCTGAGGCCGCGCAGCGGCCGAAGGATCCCGCCAAGCCCGGAGCGCGCGTGGTCCCAGCTGGATGCAGCTGCGCCGCCGTTGGGCTACATGTCCGGCCGACCGGGCGTGGTGGCCGGCAGGGCCCGGGTGCGAGCCCAGGAGCGGATGGCCTTGATCTGCTCGGCCATGGTGGTGGAGAGCGGCACGATTTGCCCCATGGCGAAGAGCAGGTCCTTCTCCTCCACGGGCTTGCCGGCGGCGAAGCAGGAGATGCGGGCGGAAATGACCGCCTGTTCGATCTCCGCCCCGTTCCAGCCGCGGGTGGCGGAGGCGAGCAGGACCAGGTCGTACTTGCTCACGTCCAGGCCCTGGCGGCGCATGTGGATGGAGAGGATCTCCTTGCGCTCCTCCTCGTTGGGCAGCTCCACGAAGAACACTTGGTCGAAGCGGCCCTTGCGGATCACCTCGGCGGGCAGCAGGTGGATGCGGTTGGCGGTGGCTGCGACGAACACGTCCTCGCGGTGCTCCTGCATCCAGGTGAGGAAGCTGGCAAAGATACGGGTGAGGGAGCCGGTTTCCCCCTCGTGGTAGCCAGCCACCCCCATCTCCACCTCGTCGATCCACAGCACTGCCGGCGCCACGGCCTCCACCGCCTCCAGCGCGCGGTGGAACACCAGCTCCGGCGAGCCCATGGCGCCGGAGAACACCACGCCCATGTCGAGGCGGAAGAGTGGCAGCTTCCACTCGTTGGCGATCACCTTGATGGCCAGAGACTTGCCGCACCCTGACATGCCCATGAGCAGGATACCGCGCGGCTTTGGCAGGTTCTTCTCACGCGCCTCGGGGGTGAACAGCTGCGCCCGCTGTCGCAGCCAGGTCTTGAGCTGATCGAGGCCGCCCAGATCGCCCAGGCCGCGCTCGGGGGGGACGAACTCCAGGATCCCTTCCTTGCGCATCACCTGTTCCTTCTCGGCGAGCACCTCGTTCATGAAGGAGGCGTCCAGGATGGTGTAGCGGGTGAGCAACCGGCGGAGCATGTGCTCCACTTCCAGAAGGCTCATACCCCGCAGCAGGCCCACCAGGTGCTGGACGGTGGCAGGTTCCACGCTGCGCTTGGCCTGCTGCAGCACCGCGTTCACCGTGGCGGTGATCTCCGCCTCGTCGGGGAAGAGCGCGTTGACGATGTAGGAGAGCGGCCGCAGCTCCTCGGGCAAGCTCAGGTCCGGTCCCACGAGGAACAGGAAGCGACCGCGGTTGCGCACGGCGGCGGCCGTGTCGCGAAGTCCCCTGAGCACCCGGCGGTCGCTGGCCAACATGGCGTGGAGGTCCTTGAGCAGGTAGAAGCCGGGCGGGGCTTCGCTGGCGAGCCAGTTCAGGGCGCTGTGGGGATCCTTGTGGTTGCCGGTGCCGACGAAGCCGTCGCGGCAATTCCAGACGGTGACCGGCAGCGGCTGGGGCTTGGCGCCAGCGGCAAAGCGCTGGAGCAGGCGCTCGATGCGCTCCTCCTCCGGCGACACAACGGCAATGAGGGGGTAGGCGCTTGCGAGGGCGGTGCCGAGTTGCTCGACGGTCGTTGCCATGGCCTCATTCTACGCGAGCGCGGAGCCCGGCGGCCGGTGCGGGTGACGGGGGATAAGGGCAGTCATCCTGAGGCCGCGCCTACCCTTGCAGTCATCCTGAGGCCGCGCAGCGGCCGAAGGATCCCGTCATCCCTGGAGCGCCGGCCTCGTGCCGCAGCCGTGCCAGCATTGCCGAGACTCTTCAACTACGGGCCGGCGTGGCGGCGTGGGCTGTAACCGCCTCAGGCGAGGGCGGCGAGGAGGCGGGCGCGGATGTCGTCGCGCACCGCCCGGAAGACGGCCAGGCGTTCCTCGGGTGTTCCTTGGGCCAGGGCGGGGTCGGGGAAGGAAATGTGGAGCTGCTCCACGGGGCGGGGAAAGAGGGGACACGTTTCCCGTGCCGAGTCGCACACCGTCACGACCAGGTCCCAGGGGTGTTCGAGGAGGGTTTCCACGGACTTGGGGCGGGCCCGGGAGATGTCGAGCCCCACCTCGGCCATGGCCTGTACGGCCAAGGGGTGGACGGCGGCGGCCGGCGATGTCCCCGCCGAGTGGGCCTCCCAGCGGTCGCCGAGCAGATGGTTGACCCAGGCTTCCGCCATTTGCGAGCGGCACGAGTTGCCGGTACACAGGATCAAGACGCGCTTGCGTTCCTTCATCGCCACCTCTCTTGTGCAGCCAACGCAGGAGGAGTATAAAGCATTTCGTAGGTAGGCGAAATGGCACACTCACCCCTGACAGCGATCGTGGAACGGTACAAGGCGCTGGCCCACCCGGCGCGCCTGCGCATCGCTGCCATGCTGCGCTCCGGCGAGCTGTGCGTGTGCCAGATGACGGCCGTGCTGGCTCTTGCGCCTTCCACGGTGTCGGCGCATCTAGCCGAGCTGCGGCGCGGCGGCTGCGTGCGCGAGCGCAAGGAGGGGCGCTGGGTGTTCTACGTCCTGACGCGGGAGGGCGAGCAGCTGCTGGTGCCGGTCCTGGCGGAATTGGCGGCGGATGGTCAGCTGGCTCGGGATACCGCCCTCATCGAGCAGCTGCGCGCCGTCGGCCCGGAGAAGCTCTGCCGCGTCGATCTCGACCTGCGCAAGCTTGGAATCGGGCGGAGCGCGACCCGAGCGCGATAAAGGTTCAAGTGGCCGCAGCCTTCCCCGGCCGCCCCATTCCCCTGGTCACGACGTTGAACCGCCTGATCTCGTTGGCGTTTAGCGTAGGTCGGACCCCCAGTGGTCGCGGCGCAACGAGGACTTGACAAGCCCAGCGCATGGATTTATATTTCGCGTTGTGACGAAATGATGCGCCTCACCCTCGCCTCGGCTGTCCATTGCTATCAGGCACTGGCTCATCCAGTGCGGCTGCGTATCCTTGCTGCCCTGCGCGATGGGCGGTTGTGCGTCGGGGAACTTCAGGAGATGTCGGGCCTCGCGTTCTCCACGGTCTCGCGGCACGTCGCGGAGCTGGAGCACGCGGGGTTGGTCGAGCAGAGCAAGGAAGGCCGCTGGGTGTGGTGTCAGCTCACCGTCGAGCCGGCGATGCGGGGCATCCTGGAGTGCATCTGGCGGCAGCTCGCCGCCGACCCGACATTGGCGCGCGACCGGCGGCGCATGCAACGCCTGCGGGCGGCGCGGCGCGGCTCGGGGTGCGGGGTCCCGGCCGGGCCGTGTCTGGACGATTTCGCACCCGTGGCGCACAACGCCGCGCCGGTGCCGGAGGAGATCGAATGACGGAGCAGAGCAAGCGGATGAACGTCTTCGAGCGCTACCTGACGCTGTGGGTGGCACTGTGCATGGTGACGGGAGTGGTGCTGGGCAAGGCCTTCCCCGGACTCGTTGCGGCACTGCGCGGCCTGGAGTTCGGCTCGGGAAGCCAGATCAACATCCCCATCGCGGTGCTTATCTGGCTAATGATCTACCCGATGATGCTCAAGATCGACTTCGCGTCCATCGCCCGTGTCGGCAAGAAGCCCAAGGGGTTGTTCATCACGCTCTTCGTCAACTGGCTTGTGAAGCCGTTCTCGATGGCGTTCTTCGGCTGGCTGTTTTTCAAGCACCTGTTCTTGCCGCTGATCGGGCCGGAGATGGCGAGCCAGTACATCGCTGGCGTGATCATCCTCGCCGCCGCCCCGTGCACCGCCATGGTGTTCGTCTGGTCGTACCTGGCCGACGGCGATCCTGCCTACACGTTGGTGCAGGTCTCGGTCAACGATCTCGTCATGCTCGTGGCGTTCGCCCCCATCGTGAAGTTCCTGGTCTCGGGCGCCTCTGGCCTCGAGGTGCCGTTTCGGGTGCTGCTCTACTCGGTGCTGATCTTCGTGGTGATCCCCCTGGCCGCCGGGAGCGTATCCCGGTCGTGGCTGATCGCCAGGCGCGGGGTGGAGTGGTTCACCGAGCGGTTCGTGGCGTTCTTCCACCCGGTGACCGTGCTCGCCCTGCTTGCAACCCTCGTGTTCATCTTTGCGTTCCAGGCGGAAAACATCACCACCCGGTGGTTCCACGTCCTCCTCATCGCGGTGCCGATCCTCATCCAGGTGTACTTCAACTCGTCGCTGACCTACGCGCTGATGAAGCTCTTCAAGGTGGAGTACGCGGTGGCAGCGCCGGGGGCGCTCATCGGTGCTTCCAACTTTTTCGAGCTGGCGGTAGCCACGGCGATTGCCCTCTACGGTGCCGGCTCCGGGGCGGCGCTGGCCACAGTGGTGGGCGTGCTCGTGGAGGTACCGGTGATGCTTTCGGTGTGCAGGGTGTGCATCGCCACCAAGCACTGGTTCGATCACGCGCCTCTGGCGCAGAAGGGAGTCGCCCATGTTTAGGCGTGTGTTGTTTGCCACCGACCTGTCGGCGGCCGCGGATCTTGCCCTCGACTGCGTGGCTGGATGGCAGGGCCTCGGGCTTGCCAACGTCGCCGTGGCGCACGTGCACAGTATCGGCTACGTCGCGGGAGCCGCCGGGCTGGAGGAGAAGTTGCGGGCCGACCACGCGCCCAAGCTCGAGCGGCAGGCGCAGCGCGTGCGCGATGCCGGTGTGCATGCCTCCTGGCGGTTGGAGTTCGGCGTCCCGTACTTGGAGCTGGAGCGCGTCGCCCGCGAGGAGGGCGCCGAGGTCGTGGTGCTGGGCTCCCACGGCGGCTCCTGGATCAAAGAGGTGTGGCTGGGCTCCATTGCCGACGCGATCCTCCGCCACCTGACCCTCCCCGTGCTGGTCATCAAGGTCAATCGTCTGCTCGAAATCCCCCGCGAGCGGTGCGCCGATTTTTGTGGCTCGCTCTTCGGCAAGGTTCTCCTGGCCACCGACTTTTCTCCGGCGACCGCCGGCGCGGTAGACTCCGTGCGCAAGCTTGCCCGGCAGGGTGCTGAGGTGCGACTGGTGCACGTGCAGGAGCACTCACGTATCTTCCCCCACTTGGCGAGCCGACTCGACGAGTTCAACCGCGAGGATGCGCGGCGACTGGAGGAACTGGCCGGGGAGCTGCGCCGCCTGGGCGCCCGCGAGGTCTCGCAGGAGGTGCGTACTGATCATCCAGTGAAGGGTCTGCTTGCCGCCATTCGTGAGTGGCAGCCGCGCCTGGTGGTGGTCGGCCGCCACGGCCGTGGTGCGGGCGCACGCCGGCTGATCGGCTCCACCTCGCACGACGTGGCGCGCGAGAGCCCGGCGCCGGTGCTCGTTGTGCCGCCCAGGGAGGCGTGAACACCCATGCCTGTTTACGAGTATGTGTGCCAGGACTGCCGCAAGCCCAGCGAGCTGCGGGCAAGCGTCGAGGAGTACTCCAAGGGCGTACGGCCGGCGTGCCCACACTGCGGCTCGCTGCGGTTGATCCGGACGTTCTCGGTGATCGGCCTGGCAACCGGATCGGGACCACGGAGCGGCGGCGCCGGATGCGGGCCCAACGCCGGCCCGGGGTGCTGCGGTGGATAGGGAGGGTTCGATGGCAACGACGGTTCCCCAGACAGCGTTGACGGTGGCCGAGGCGGCCGAGGTTCTTGCCCGCGCGATTCACGACTCAGCCGAGTGGCGGCGGTGGAGCGACGCCCGCGAGCGCTTCGATGCCGACCCGCAGTTGCGCCAAATGCAGCAGAGGCTGGCCGAGCTGTCGCGCAAGTTTCAGAGCGCTCGGGCGCAGGGGAGGGGGCTGTGCGGTCCCGACCTCGCCGAACTGAACCGCCTGCAGAGTGAGGTGCAAGCCTCGCCTCTGGCGCGGGCGCGGGACGAAGCCGCAGCGGCGCTCATCCAGTTCCTTCAGGACACCAACCGTCTGCTCTCCGACACCCTGGGCGTGGATTTCGCAGCTAACGCCGCTCCAAGGCAAAGCAGCTGCTGCGGCTAGATAAGGAAAGGAGAGAACGATGTCTTCAACTGATGTGAATTCAGAACGCAAGGCGTTGCTCTTCTGCACCTGTTCGGGGGCATGCCCGAGCATGGAAAAGATCAACTTCTGGACGCTCGCCGAGCGTGTTCGCCTCGAGTTGGGGGACCAGGTGGAGTTCATGGCTCTCCACCCCCGCCTGTGCGAGGAGGACGGCGAGCGGCTCATGGCGCGCATCCTCGCTCCCACGCTGAAGTTCATCACCCCCGCGTGCGCCGAGAAGCGGCAGGAGAAGCTGCTCCGCGACGGCTTCGCCAAGGCCGGGGTGCCGATGGACGCCGAGCACTGGATTCCGGTCTCGATGGCGCAGCAGGACACCGAGCAGGTGCTCGAGAGGATCAAGGCGGCCCTGGGGGACGGGCGCGGGAAGGAGTGAGCCATGGCCGGGCGTACCTATCTCGGCATCCCGCGCGAGCGGATCCCTTGGGCGCCGACCATCGATCCGGATGCCTGCATCGGTTGCGGCGACTGTCTGGAGATGTGCCCCAACAACGTCTTCGTCCTCGATGAAGACGAGGGGAAGATGAAAGTGGCGACACCCGACAACTGCATAGTGCTGTGCGACAAGTGCGGGCCGCTGTGCGCAACCGAGGCGATCTCTTTCCCCGAGAAGGAGGAGACCAAGAAGCTCCTGCAGCGGCTGCTGCGCGAGCTTCGCGAGGCCACGCTCGCCGCAGCCGCTCAGGGAGGCGCGCCATGACGGTCGACGAGATCCTCGCCGAGGCGGAGAAGCTCTCCGCCGAGGACAGAATACGCCTGGTCGAGACGCTCGGGCCGCGCGTGTGCTGTGCGGCCATGGGCCAGCTGTGGGAGATGGACCGGATGATGCGCGAGTGCATGAGCGCCATGCCGGAGGGCGGCGTGGAAGGGATGATGCGCCGCATGATGGGACGCACGAGCGGCAAAGAGGCCCACCATGTCTAGCGCCCTCGATGCACGCACGACCGAGCTGGTGGGCGTGGCGGCGGCCGTCGCGGGGCACTGCCAGCCGTGCTTCGACCACCACTACCGGAAGGCCATTGAGGCCGGCGCGACGCTGGATGAGATCCGCGCCGCGGTGGCGCTGGCGCGCGCCGTCCGCGCGGCGGGCGACCGGCACATGGACGAGCATGTGGCGCGGGGGATGGCCGACGAGATGGTTCCGCCCGCGCTTGGAGGGACGAGATGAACGAACCAGTGAACCGCCGCGTCCCGACTCGGGTCTCCATACGCAGGTGGCCGCACGTGACGGCGGAGGTGAGGACATGACGCACATCGAGATCTTCGAGCCGGCGCTGTGTTGCGCCACCGGGGTTTGCGGCCCGGAGCCGGACGATGTTCTGGTTCGGTTCGGCGAGACGGTGCGGCGCACCGAGACCGAGCTGGCCGGCCGTGCCGTGCTCACCCGCACGCTGCTGAACCAGCAGCCGATGCGTTTCACCCAGGTGCCGCCCGTGTTCGCCATCATCCAGCGCAAGGGGGTGAGCGCGCTGCCCGTGGTTGTGGTGAACGGGAGCGTGGTGCTGGAGGGCGCTTACCCCACGTTCGAGCAGATCGTGGCATGGAGCAACAACGGAGGGGCCGCCGATGGACAGTAGGCGCCCGGACTGCGTGTCTGGCGAGCGGTTGCGACCGTTCTGCGCCGCCAACCTGCACGCCTACATCGCGGTGCTGGCTGCCTGGGTCACGGTGTCGGCGGTGGTCGCTGGGATCGCCAGCACGGCGATCGCGGGGCGCCCCTCGTTCATGGGCTTCTTCGTTACGGCGCTCGTCGCGGTGATGGGCGGGATGGCGATCATGTTCGTCTCGTCGCTGATCAACCTGCGCAAGCTGCACCCGGGCTTCGAGCGGCTAGCTTGCGGCGAGGCGGACCCCGAGATCCCGCCGGTGTGGTGCCCGGTGCTGACGTCGGCGGCGCAAGCGGCGAGGCAACTCGCGCATCACGTCGCAGCAACACAAGGAAGGAACGGACAATGACATCCAACAGATTCGTGTTCTTCTCCGGCAAGGGCGGCGTGGGCAAGACCACGTGCGCCTGCGCCACGGCCGTCGCCGCCGCGGAGCGGGGCCTCAAGACGCTGATCGTCTCCACCGATCCCGCCAGCAACGTGGGCGACGTCTTCCAGCAGCCGATCGGCTCGCAGGCGACCGCCATCCGCGGCGTGCCGAACCTGTTTGCGGTCGAGATTGACCCGGATGGCGCGACCGAGGCGTACCGGGAACGCGTCCTCGCGCCGATGCGCGGCATCTTGCCCGACGAGATCGTCGCGGTGATCGAAGAGCAGTTCCGCTCGCCGTGCACCACCGAGATCGCCGCCTTCGACCGCTTCACGGACTTCCTGGTGGACCCGAGCTACGACCTGGTGGTCTTCGACACGGCGCCCACCGGGCATACCCTGCGGCTGCTCGAGCTGCCGATGGACTGGAGCAAACACATCGAGGAGTCCGCCAAGACCGGCGGGCAGACCTGCCTCGGGCCGGTGGCCTCGATCCAGGCGGGCAAGGAGAAGTACGACCGGGCGATCGCGGCGCTGCGCGACAGGAGCATCACCTCGTTCGTGTTCGTCACCATCCCGGAGAAGACCTCGCTCGACGAGGCCAGGCGTTCGGCCGCAGAGCTGTCGGCTCTGGGAATCAAGGTCCAGCGGCTGATCATCAGCCACGTGCTGCCGGTGGCCGAGGGCGAGAACGGCTTTTTTGCCCGGCGGCGGGCGATGCAGGAGCGGTACATCGACGAGGCGGCCGCGGCGTTCCCCGGCGTCGCCATCAGCCAGGTCGAGGAGACGTTTGTCGAGATCATTGGCGCCCCGGCGTTGTCGGCGTTCGCGCGCCTGTTGGATGGGGGGCGGGACGGGCGGTTGCCGCAGACCGCGGTGTCGCCCGCCGCCCTGCTGCTGCCGGTCAACGGTGGCCGGCGGCGGCTCTTCTTCATGGGTAAGGGCGGGGTCGGCAAGACGGTCGTATCCGCCGCCACTGCGCTGCACCTCGCGCGCCATGGGGTGCGGACGCTGCTCGTCACGACCGATCCGGCGGCCCACACCGGCGGCGTGCTGGGGTGCGAGGCGACCGATACTCCCACGCCAGTTTCCGGCGAGCCCAACCTGTTCGTGGCGCGGGTGGATCAGGAGACAGCAGTGCAGGAGTACCGCCAGCGCATCTTGGACGAATCGCGGGGTCGCTTCGACGAGGCCACGCTCGCGGCGATGGAGGAGGAGCTCAACTCCCCCTGCACCGAGGAGATGGCGGCGTTCGAGCGGTTCCTCGCCTACCTGACCGACGATCGCTTTCCGGTCGTCGTCTTCGACACCGCCCCCACCGGCCACACGCTGCGCCTGTTGTCGCTGCCGTTCTCGTGGGAGAAGCAGGTGGAGATGATGGTGGCGATGCGCCCCGGCACGCAGTCGTACGAACGCACCCGCGAGCGCTACAAGGACGCGGTGGCGATGTTGCAGGATCCCGCCATGACTCGCTTGGTGTTCGTGGTGCTCCCGGAGAAGACGCCGCTCTTGGAGGCCCTGCGCGCGCGCGACGACCTCCGGGCCGCTGGTATTCCGACGGCGGCGGTCGTGGCCAACATGGTGTTGCCCGATCGCGCCTGCACCACACCGCGCCTGGCGCTGCGGCGCGAGGCGCAGCAGCACTATCTGTACGCCATGCGGCGCGACTTCGGGGTGCCGCGCTTCGACCTGACGCTGCGCGACGACGAACTCGTCGGCATCCCCGCGCTGCGTGATGCCGCGAACGAGCTGTGGGGGAACCTGTCGTGAGCGAGTCGGCTCGAATCGCAAGGCTGACCGTTCGGGTGTACTACCTCCCACCCACGAACCCCTGCGGGGAAGGCGCGACCTGCTGTGGCCCAATGGGGATGAGCGTCGAGGAGGCGGAGGCGCTTGGAGCGGCGGTGGCCGAGGCGGTGCCCGGCACCGACGTCGAGGTGATCGACGCCTCCCGCAAGTTGAGTCTCCACCGCGACGGGGCGGTGCTCCGCATGGTGAACATGCTGGGCCTGGCGGTCTACCCGGTGATCACTGTGGGCAGCGAGATCGTCTCGATGGGGCCGCCGGTACTTGACGAGCTCGGACCGCTGGTGCGCGCGAAGCTTGGAGGCCACGATGGATGAGTCACGAAGCATCGGTGCAACTGCGGCGCGCGCGAGGGAGCTGCTCGGGCAGCCGCGAACGATCGCCGTGCTTGGCGTCTCGAGTGACCCGCACAAGTACGGCCGGGAAGTCTTCGAGGTCCTGCGCGAGCACCATCGGGTCTTCCCGATCAACCCCAGGATGGACGAGATCGACGGGCAGCGCTGCTACCATTCGCTTGACGAGCTCCCCGAGTCGCCCGACGTGATCGTGCTGGCCTTGGCGCCCACCGTGAGCGAGACGGTGGTCGCGACGTGCCTCGACCGCGGGGCGGTGATCTGGCTGCCGCCAGGATGCGCCACCGAACGCGCGGCGGAGCTGGCTCGCGCGGGAGGCGCCGAGGTTCTGGCCGACATCTGCCCCGTGTTCGTCACCCGCAGCCTCCAGGCTGGCAAGGAGTGAACCCGTGGAGTTTCGGCCTGCCGTCACCCTGGCTGGTCTTGGTGCTCGTGACGGGTGTCGTCGTTGCTGGCGGCCAGGAGGCGGTAAGCAAGCTCGTGCCCGGGACGGATCCCGTGCCCCCGGAGCCTCGCTCATGAAAGGACGGGAGAATGCCTGACAGGAACGACATCAAGAGCGCAGTCCGGCGGCACTACGCGGCGGTGGTGCGGACTGGGTCGAGTTGCTGTGGGCCGGTGTCGTCGGGGTGCTGCGGGCCGTCAGCCCCGGTGGAGATCGCCCAGACGGTGGGCTACCTCCCTACCGAATTGCACTCGGTCCCCCAGGGAGCCAACCTCGGCCTGGGGTGCGGGAACCCCCTGGCCTTTGCCGAGCTGAAGCCGGGCGACGTGGTGGTGGATCTGGGCTCGGGTGCCGGCTTCGACTGTTTCCTGGCCGCCCGGCGCGTGGGGCCGCAGGGCAAAGTGATTGGCGTGGACATGACGCCCGAGATGATCGAGCGTGCTCGCTCCCTCGCGAGCCGCGACGGCATCGCCAATGTGGAGTTCCGACTGGGGGAGATCGAGGCGTTACCGCTCGCAGATGGTGTCGCCGACATGGTGATCTCCAACTGCGTCATCAACCTTTCCCCCGACAAGCCGCGGGTCTTCGCCGAGGCGCTGCGGGTGCTCAAGCCGGGTGGGCGCCTGATGATCTCCGACCTGGTGCTGCGCCGCCCCTTGCCGGACGCAGTGCGGGCCTCGGTGGCTGCCTACGTGGGGTGCATCGCAGGAGCATGGCTCCGGGACGACTACCTGGCCGCAATTGCGGCGGCCGGGTTCGAGGAGGTGCGGGTGCTGGCCGAAACGCCGTACCGCCTTGGCGCCAGCACCCCCGACGCCAGCGAGCTGGCACTGCTGGAGGCTTCGCACCTGTCGCCCGAGGAGTTCCGGGCGGCCGCCGAAGCCGTCGTGAGCCTGAAGGTGTCGGCCCGCAAGCCGCCTGGGGCCGGTGCTTGACACGGGGTGCAACGCGCACTACATTTCGCAAGATGACGAAATCATGGGGCCGGTGCCCCTGGCGGCGAGGAGGCCGGAGATGACAGCGATACGGACGGCAACTGTGGTGGGAATGACCTTGGCGGCGGTGGCGCTCGGGGGGGTGACGCTCGCCAGCAAAGAGGTGCCGCAGCGTGTTCCCGTGCCGGCAGCAACGCCCGCAGAACTGTCCTCCCTGATTGGCACAGGCAAGTGGGTGATCGTGGAATTCGGCGGCGAGCACTGCATCCCCTGCCGGGCCATGCAACCGATCCTCGAGACCTTGCGCGACACGTTCGGCGACAAGGTGGTGGTGCGCAACTTCTGGATCCAGGAGCACCCGGACGTGGCGCGGGCGCACAGGATCATGGTGATGCCCACCCAGGTGGTGTTCGACCCGAAGGGCGCGGAGGTGCTGCGCCACATTGGCACGTATTCGCTGGAAGAGTTCCGCGCCGCGCTGGCCGAGAAGGGACTCACCTAGTGGAGGAGGTGCTGACTCGCCTCGCGGCGAGTGCGGCGGCAGCTCCACCCCTGGTGATGCTGCTGCTGGTTTTCCTGGGCGGCGTGGTGTCGTCGGCAAGTCCCTGCGTGCTGGCGGCCGTCCCGCTGGTCGTTGCAACCGTGGGGGGGACCACCACTTCCCGCGGCCGGGTGGTGGCGCTTTCGGGTGCCTTCGTTGCTGGCCTCGCCCTGTGCTTCACCGCCCTCGGCACCGTCGCGGCGCTGACTGGCACATTGATTGGCGACGTGGGGTGGGTGTGGAAGGCGGTCCTGGCGGCTGTCCTCATCGCCATGGGGTTGCACCTCTCGGGGCTCGTCACGCTGCCGCTGCCGCGACTCGATGGCCGGCGGTTCCGCGGTGCTGGGCTTGCGGGAGCGTTTGGCCTGGGAGCGCTCACCGGCACGTTGTCGTCGCCGTGTGCCACGCCGATTCTGGTGGTCGTGCTCTCGCTGGTCGCCTTCGAGCGCAGGGTCCTGTGGGGGACCACGCTCCTGGCGGCCTATTCGCTGGGCCACGTGGTGCTGCTGTTCGCCGCTGGCGCTGCTTCGGGATTTGCTGCTGCGTACCTCGGCAGCCGCGCGGCGGTGTGGGCCAGGCGGCTTCACCAGGTGTTTGGCATCGTGTTGCTGGGTGTGGGAGCAGCCGTGGTGGTTTCGCTGCTGCGGTCTGCCACCCTGTAGAACAAGGGTTGTTAAAGAGGAGAGGGCAACGATGAGCGACATTCCAAAGACGATCGAGATCTTGGGGCCCGGGTGCCCGCGCTGCAAGGAAACGTTCCGGATCGTGCAGGAGGTGGTGCAGAGCGCCGGACTTTCCTGCCAGGTGGTGAAGAACGAGTCCATCGACCGCATGGTGGAACTGGGGCTGATGGCTACCCCCGGCGTGGCGTTTGACGGCAAGGTGGTCCTGGCCGGGCGCATCCCCAGGCCCGAAGAGGTCCGCAAGGCGTTGGGTCTGGCGTAGGGAGTGGCAGCCGACGCTGCGTCGGCTGGGCACCCAGCAGGAGTACGAATGTCCGAACGCTCCAAGCTTTTGCTCCTCGTAGGCACGTTCGTCGCTGCCTACTTCTTGCCCATCGAGCACGCGCGCGTGCAGGGGGCGTTCCTGGAAGGGCTGTACCTGCTCAAGGACTACGCCCGCCAGCACGTGCTGCTCTGCCTCGTGCCCGCGTTCTTCATCGCCGGCGCCATCAGTCACTTTGTCCGCCAGGGTGCGGTCATGCGCTACCTGGGGGCGTCGGCGCCACGGCCGGTGGCCTACGGCGTCTCGTCGGTTTCGGGGGCGATCCTGGCGGTGTGCTCCTGCACCGTGCTGCCGCTGTTCGCAGGCATCTACAGGCGTGGCGCGGGGCTGGGACCGGCCATCGCCTTCCTCTACTCCGGGCCGGCGATCAACGTGCTGGCCGTGATCCTCACGGCCCGGGTGCTGGGTCTTGAGCTGGGCGTGGCCCGGGCGGTGGGGGCGGTGGCGTTTGCGGTCGTCATCGGACTCGTCATGGCGACGCTCTTCCGGCGGGAAGACGAGGCGCGCCTGGCCAACGGGCCGGATCCCTTTGCGCTCGCGGCCCAAGGCGAGGTGCCGCGCCGCGCCGGCTGGCAGGACGCCACCTTCCTGGCCACCATGGTCGCCATCCTGGTCCTCGCCAACTGGGGTGCTCCCAACCAGTCGGTGGGACTCTTTGCCGCCGTCTACCGGGTGCACTGGCACCTCACGGTGCTGCTCCTCCTGGTCCTGGCGTGGATGATCTGGGGCTGGTTCGAGCGCCAGGAACTCGCCGGTTGGGTCCAGGCCACCTGGGCCTTTGCCAAGCAGATCACACCCCTGCTCCTGGGGGGCATCCTGGTCTCCGGCTGGCTGATGGGGCGGCCCGGCCTCGACGCGGGGCTGATCCCCTCCTCCTGGGTTGCCTCGACGGTCGGCGGCAACTCGCTTCTGGCCAATTTCGGTTCGGCTCTCGTGGGCGCGTTCATGTACTTTGCCACCCTCACCGAGGTGCCGATCCTCCAGACGCTCATCGGCGCCGGGATGGGGAAGGGGCCAGCCTTGGCGCTCCTGCTCGCCGGGCCGGCGCTGTCGCTGCCTAACATGCTGGTGATCAACTCATACCTGGGGCCAAAGAAGACCTTCGCCTACTGCGCCCTGGTGGTGGTTATGGCCACCGTGACCGGTTTGCTCTTTGGCGCTCTGGCGAGCTGAGAGGAGGGAGCAATGTCCAGCAACAGGCAGCGGGGTGGGGGCTGGCTCACCCCCGCGACTCTTGCCATGGTTGTGTTGCCAGTTCTTGCTGCGTGGTGGAGCGGTTCGTGGTTCCTGACCGCCATCCCGGTGGGGTTCCTGTTTGGCTTCCTGTTGCAAAAAGGGGACCTGTGCGGCTCCTCGGCGATGAGCGAGGTGCTGCTCTTCAAGGATGCCCGCAAGCTTTTAGGCCTGTGGATTGCCATCGTCGTCTCCATGGTCGGCTTTGCCGTCATCGAGCGGCTCGGGTGGGTGACGCTCAAGCCCAAACCGCTGCTGTGGGCGAGCTGGATCGTGGGCGGGGCCATCTTCGGCGCCGGCACGGTGCTGGCTGGCGGCTGCATCTCCGGCTGTCTGTACAAGGCTGGCGGTGGCAACCTCAACTCCATGGCAGCGGTCGCCGGCATGCCACTGGGTATCGCCATGGTGGAGCACGGTCCCCTCAACGGCGTCCACCTCTGGCTCAAGAGGTACGCGGTGAAGGCTGCCGACGGTGGCCCGGTGACGCTCTCCTCGCTCACCGGCCTGCCGTACTGGTTGCTCGCCCTCCTCTTTGCCGCCGCCACGGCGGGGGTGGCGCTGTGGCTGCGGCGCCGAGAGCCGCACGCGCCTGGGTCGCTGTTGGTGCGCGACTTGTGGCAGCGGCCGTGGCAGCCGTGGAAGGCTGGCATTGCCATCGGTGTCCTGGCTGTGCCGGCCTTCCTGTCGGCCGTGGCGAGCGGCCGCAGCTACCCCCTGGGTGTCACCCACGGGGTGCTGGACGCCTACGAGTTGCTCACCGATGCCGTGGTGGTAGAGACCGGTCGGCCCGCTCTGCCGGCGGCCGCGGCGGCGGGGCCAGCTGCCCAGCAGTCCACCGCTACCCTGGCGATCCCAGCGCCAGCAAAAAAGAAAGTCAGCGGTTGGTTGATCCTCGTGGTGGTGGCCATGGTCCCCGGCGCCTGGGTCGCCGCGCGGCTCTCGGGCCAGGCGAAGCTCTTGCCCAAGCCGCCGGAGCAAACCGTCACCGCGTTCTTCGGCGGCATCCTGGTCGGCATCGGGGCTGCCTTTGCCACCGGCTGCGTGGTGGGCAACATCCTCTCCGGCTGGGCCTTGATGAGCGTGGGGATGTTCCTCTTCGGCGTCGCAACCCTGCTCGCCAACTGGGCGGTGACCTACATCTACCTGATGGGCGGTGAGTGGCGGTGACGCAGGGGGCGCGGGGAGCGTCATGGCTGCAGCGTGAAAGGCCCCGCCCGGGGTGACGTCCATGCCCTGTTCCCTGCCGGCGCGAGTGCTGTGTAGTGTTGCCAGCGCGGCGCTTGCGGCCACCGCAGGCGCCGGCGAACCCTCTGCGGGCACCTACAGGCTCGATTTTTCCGGCCAGTTGCGGGTGCGCGTGGAGTCGCACGACAACCTGGATCTGCGCGAATATCGCCCCGACTTCACCGACGCCTTTGCGCTCTCGCGCCTGAGCTTGGAGATGGATGTGCGTGCAAAAGGCCGGCCACGCTTCCACCTGGACCTTCGCGATGCGCGCGCCTTCGGCTCCGAACTCGGCGATGGCAACTTCAAGGCGAGCAACCCCATTCATGACCCCCTCGACGTGCGCGAAGCCTTCGTCGAGTGGCGTCGTATCGGCGGCTCGCCGCTTGGGTTCACGATCGGCCGGCAACGTATCGCGTACGGCGACGAGCGCGTGTTCGGGCCCGGCGAGTGGGGCAACACGGGACGCTGGACGTGGGACGCCGCGCGAGGCCATGTGGAGCATGGAGCACTCTGGGCCGATGCCTGGGTAGGTCGCGCCGTCGTCAACCGCCCGAACCGTTGGCCGAACAGCTCGGTGGACGGCGTGCGCGCCGCCGTGCTGTACGGCGGCATCCGTCACGGCGAGGATCGGCTGGATCTCTTCGCCGGGGAGAAGCGCGACGACACGGTGCGGCGCGGCGAGCGGGGAACTGGCTCACTCCACTGCCGTTTTGTCGGGCTCCAGACCGACACCGTCCTCGCCGGGCCGTGGCGCTGGGGGGTGACCGGCGTTTTCGAAACAGGTCAGACCGCGGGTGACTCCATCGACGCCTTTGGGGCCTCCGGCTGGGTTTCCGTCCGGCTCGACGGCGCGTGGAAGGCGGTGGCGACACTCGCCTCGACGTACGGCTCCGGCGACGGGGATCCCCACGACGGGGTCCACGGCACCTTCGACGGGGTCTTCGGTGGCGCCGACATCCGCTTCTACGGCTACCTCAACCTCGTCTTCTGGGCCAACATTTGGGATCACGAGGCGCGCATGGAGCTCAAGCCGGCCAGGAATCTGGCGGTGCGCATCGAAGGCCACCGCTTCCGCTTGGCCCAGGCTCGCGACGCCTGGTACTCGACGGGATTGAAGGCCGTGCGGCGGGACCCCAGTGGTGCGGCAGGCGGGGACCTCGGCTGGGAGCTGGACGCCCGCGCCACCTGGTTGCTACGAGCGTCATGGGAACTGGCAGCCGGCGGTGGCTGGTTCGAGCCGGGATCGTTCGTCGCCCGGACCGGGCAATCCCCGCCCGCGACATGGGGCTATGTGCAAGCAACGTGGCGGTTTTGAGGTGACTGGACAAGGTGGAGACAACAGCGGTGAGGAGCAAGCGATGAGTGAGCATGGCAGAACACCGATGGACTCAATGCGTGACGTGTCGCCGGTTGCGGCGGCGACGTACCTGGCGCACCGCGACGCCATCATGGCCAACCCCGAGCTGGCGGCACTCCCGCGCACGACCAAGCTGTTGATCGGCATCGCAGTGGCGTCGGCGCTACAGTCCTCGGAGTGCACCCTGATGTGGACAAAGCAAGCGCTCGCGGCCGGCCTGTCCGAGGCGGAGATCGTGGAAGCCATCGTTGTTGCGCGCCTG
Source organism: Thermoanaerobaculaceae bacterium (assembly GCA_013388425.1). Taxonomy (GTDB): domain Bacteria; phylum Acidobacteriota; class Thermoanaerobaculia; order Thermoanaerobaculales; family Thermoanaerobaculaceae; genus JACADV01. Next base: position 17,101 of record JACADV010000076.1, read on the forward strand.
ATGAAGGCCGCGACCGTCAACGATACCGCCCAGGCGGCAATGGAGTGGCTGCTGGCCCAACGTGGCACGAACCATGGGCAGCCCGACTCCGTACCCCGGTAGGTGGGAACCCGCACGGGAGCTGTTGCGTGCAGCTGCTGCCCCGAGGCCGGCACGGTGCACGGTTCCACCTGCCCGTGCTTCCAGCCGTCGGGCGGAAACTGCCCGTGACGGTTTCTACCTGCCGGCACCACCCGCCGGCACGTCGGTCATACTGAGACCATGACCAGGAACGCGGCGGAACTGGATCGACTGCTCGCCGGCACCCCGTTTGCCGGCGATGCGGCCTCGCGGGCGGTGGCGCCGCTCTTCACACAGCGGGAGATGCCGCCCGACACCCTGCTGTTTCTCGAGGGCGAGAGGGGTGGCGCTTTTGCCATCGTTGCCGCGGGGCGCCTGCGCGCGTTCAGGCAGCTTGCCGGCGGGCAGGAGCTGACCGTCTTCTGGCTCCGGCCCGGCGACTGGTTCGGGTTTCTGCCGCTTCTGGACGGCGGCCCGTTTCCGGTCTCGGTGGCGAGCGTCGAGCCCAGCCGCGTCTTCATGCTCCTCCGCGACGATTTCCGCGCCCACCTCGAGAAGCACACCGAGCTCTGCATCTATCTCCTGGCCCATCTCGCGGAGCGCTTCCGCACCTGCCTCGACCAGCTGGGCACCCTCGGCCGGCCGGGGGCGCTTCCCCGCCTGGCCGCCGTGCTCGCCTCGCTGCTGCCCGAAGGTGAGCGGGGGACCGTGGACGTGGAAGTGCCCATGAACCAGGTCGAGCTGGCCCGCACCATCGGTGTCGCCCCGGAAAACCTTTCCCGCGCCATGAGCCGTCTGGTTCGCGACGGTCTGATCCGGCGATCGTCACGGCGGCGGTTGACCGTGCTCGACGCAGCGCGGGTGCGCGCGTTGGCTTACGGAGACCTGTCGCTGCGTGACGATCGTCAATGACGGCAGGAACTTCCCCCCGCTAGCCTGCCAACGTTGCCGGTGTGGGCCGGCGAGGAGGCGCACATGAGGAGGCGCACATGAAGTGGCTATTGGCAATTCTCATTGCTGGAGTGCTGGCCCCGGCGGGCGCCGCCGCGCTCACCATCGAAGAGGCCACCTCCCGGGCGCTGGCCGCCAACCCGAGGCTGCAGGCCGCCAAGCTGTCGGCGCTCGCTGCAGAGGAGCGGGCGAAAGAGGTGAGTGGGCGCCGGTACGGCGAGGTGGACCTCGTGGGTTCGTACAACAACTTCGACGCCAACCGCGCGCTGGTGCCAATCTCCATTGATCTTTTCAAGGTTCCGAGCCTGGGGTTCTACCAACTGCCGTGGGACCGCAACCAGGTGCACTACGGTGTCACCTACCAGATCCCACTACTCGCCGGCGGCGTGCTCCATGAGGGCCGGCTGATTGCCCAGCTCGCCCAGCGTGCCAGCGAGGACATGGCGCTCTTCTCTCGCGATGAGGTGCGGTACAACGTCCGCGCCACCTACCGCAACGCCCTCGCTGCCACTCATCTACTGGCCGCACTCACGGCCTACGAAAAAGCTCTGGAGAAGGACGCCGCTGACGCCGAGCTCAAAGTCCAGGTGGGGGCGTGGCCAGCGGTGGACGCGGCCAAGGTGCAGTTTGCGCTCGCCAGCGCTCGGGCGCAGCGCGAGGCTGCAAGAGCGCAGCGCGACGGGCTTTTCGCTGTGCTCGCAGCGCTCATGGGGGAGGAACCGCCGGAGGCCGGGTACGAGCTGGCCGACATTCCCGACGTGCCCCCACTTCCCACCGCAAGCGGAACGGAGCAGCGCAGCGCCGCCCTGGCAGGCCGGCGCGACCTCGCCGCGGTGAGGACCGCGGTGCTCATTGCCGAGCGCAAGAGGATGCTGGCGAAGGAGGCGTTCGGGCCCCAGCTCATGCTGGGGGGGAACTACCTGGCCAACAGGGCACCGGGGGTGGAGGACCCCATCAGCACCCACGAGTTCGGCCTCTACTTGAAGCTGCCCCTGTTCATGGGCCTGCAGCGGCTCCACGCGCTGCACGCGGCCAATTTCGAGCTCCAGGCGGCCCAGCACCAGCAGCAAGCCAAGGAGCTGGAGGTGCTGGCGCAGGTCGAGGATGCCCTGGGACGGGTGGAGGCGGCGCGCGCCCAGCTGGAGGCTGGCCGCGCCCAGCGTTCGCTGGGGAGCGAGGTGGCCCGGGTGGAGCACCTCAAGATCGAGCAGGGGACGGGCAAGATGGAGGACTACCTTGCGGCGCGGGCGCAGGAGATGCAAGGCGAGGCGGCCTACTGGCAGGGGTTGTACGCCCTGCAGAGCGCGGTGGACTACCTCGACTTTGTTTCGGCCCAGGGAGGCCAACATGACTAAGAGGCTCCTTTTTGTCGGACTTGCGGTGATCGTTCTGGTGCTGCTCGGTATGGCCGTGGTGAAGAGAAAGCACCAGTTGGCGAACATGCCACCCCCGGCCAGTCCGCCCGTTCCGGTTCGCACTGCCATCGCCCGCTCTGGCCAGATCAGCAGCAGCATCGTGACGCTGGCGCTGGTCCAGTCGGAGACGCGGGCGACGGTGGCAGCGCAAGTTTCCGGGACGATCCTCGAGATGCGGTACCGCGAGGGCGACACCGTGCACCAGGGTGAGCTGATGGCGGCCGTGGATCCTCGCACCCTGGACGACGCGGTTCAAGCAGCCGAGGCGCGCCTGGCCGCCGCCGAGGAAGAGCTGGTGAAGCAGCAAGCGATCTTCGCGCGCGATACGGCGCTGCTTGCAGGCGGTGCCATTTCCCAGCAAGCGTTCGATGTTTCCAAGGCGCAGCTGGCCGCGGCCGAGGCGGCCAAGGTGGCGGCGGAGCGGGCGCTCGAATCCGCCAAGGTGGTGCGCTCGTACGCATCGGTCCCGGCGCCCTACGCGGGCGTCGTGACCGCCCGCCTCGCCGAGCCTGGGGACCTGGCGTTCCCCGGCAAACCGCTGTACACCATCGAGGTCCCGGGGCAGGTCAAGCTGGTGTCGAAGCTCGCCCAGGACCAGCTTGCGCAACTGCGTGCCGGCGATACCGTGACGTTCACGAGCGGCGCGGCAAGTGTCGTGGCAAAAACCACCAAGATCTACCCCGCCCTGGACGCGGCGCACCTCGGCTCGGTGGAGACGGTGTTGCCACACGCGCCGTTCGACCTGCCGTCGGGCGCTACGGTGGGCGCCCGCTACGCCGCTGCTCCGGTCCGGGGGCTCGTGGTGCCCACCGAGGCGCTGCTGCCGGGCATCGCGACCACGCTGGTGGTGAAGGTCGAGGACAAGGTGGCCCGGCCGGTCCCTGTGGAGGTCGTGGCCCGTGGCGACGACGGGGCAGTGGTCGCTCCCCAGGCCGGCGGGCTGCAGGCGGGCGACGCGGTGGTGGTGGGCCTGCCCAGCGAGCTGATGGCACTCACGGCAGGGACACCGGTGGTGGCACAGGGTGGAGGCGCGTCATGAGCTTCGTTGGCGCGTACGTGAAGAAGCCGCACCTGCTGCTTTCGGTGGTGCTGCTGCTGGCCGTGGTGGGGTTGGTGGGCTTCTTCAAGATGCCGGTGAACCTTTTCCCCGACAGCGAGCGACCGCAAATTGCCGTGGTCACCGTATGGCCTGGTGCCTCGGCTGGGGACGTGGCGGGAGACGTGAGCCGGGTAATCGAGAAGGAGCTCAAGACGATCGAGCTGGTGCGGCGCGTCACCTCCACCGCCAACGACGAGGTCTCGGTGGTGACGGCAGAGTTCGAGTACGAAAAGGGGCTCGATTCGGCGGCCACCGACGTATCCAACTCGCTCAACAAGATCCGCCCCCTGCTCCCGCCCGACATCCGGCCGTTCCAGGTGTACAAGGTCTCCTCGGCGACCCCGGCAGTGCTGACCTTGGCCGTGCGACCCCAAGAGGGTTCCCACCTCGACCTGGCGCAGGTACGCCGCCTCGCCGAAAACCCCATCAAGGAAGCACTGCTGCGGTTGCCAAACGTGGAAAACGTCGAGGTTTTTGGCGGCTACCAGAGCGTGGTGCAGGTGGACCTGGACCCGAACCGGCTGCAGGCGTTTCACCTCGGCCCGGGGCAGGTGGTGGAGGCCCTCAACAGCTGGAACCGCAACACCCCGGAAGGGCTCGTGCTCTCCGAGGGCAGCCAGATCCTGCTCAAGAGCCAGGGGGAGTTCGTGCGCCCCGAAGAGGTGAGCGCCATCGTCGTGAGCGCTGCGCCCGGGCCGCCCGTGTACCTGCGGGATGTAGCCAACGTCCATGTGGGCATTCAGGAGCGGCAATCGGCGTTCCACGGCAACGGCAAGCCGGCGATCGGGGTCAACATCCAGCGTGCCCTCTCGGGGTACGCCATGCCGACGATCGCATCGGTGCTCGCGTACCTGCCGCAGCTTGAGAAGCAGTACCCGGGCCTCGAGTTCGAGGTGGCGGACACCCAGGGTGAGCTGATCCACACCAGCGTGTCCAACATGGTGGATGCGCTGCGCGACGCCATCATCATGACCGTCATCGTGATCTTCCTCTTCCTCGCCGACACGCGTGGCATGCTCCTGGCTGGCATTTCCATCCCCTTCACCTACCTCATCACCTTTGCGTTCATGTGGCTGTTCGGCTTCGAGTTCGATATGGTGACGCTGACCGGCGTGATCCTCGGTGTCGGCATGCTGCTGGACGATGCCATCGTGGTGCTGGAGAACATCGAGCGCCACTATCACAAGCTTGGCCAGGACATCTCCGAGGCCGTGGTGGGCGGCACCCAGGAGGTGATGCTGGCCATCCTCTCCGGCACGTACGCCACGGTGGTGGTGCTGGTGCCGATCATCTGGATCGGCGGCTTCGTGCAGACGGTGCTCCGACCACTCTCCCTCACCCTCTCCATTGCGTTGATTGCCTCCTACCTCGTGTCGGTGACGATCCTGCCGATCCTGGCGCCGTTCATCCTGCGGCTCGGGGGCCGGATGGAGCGCTGGCGCTGGGAGCTCTCGCTCGACCGTTTCGTACAGGGCCGCGTGCTCCATCCGATTCAGGAGTTCTTCGTCAAGGCGGTGGGGAGCGCGTTGCGTCACAAGCTGGTTTTCCTCGTGCCAGCCATCGTGCTGCTTGTGTTCTCAGGGAGGGTCGTCGTTCCGCTCATCGGCCGCGACCTCATGCCGCCGATGGACACGGGTATCTTCCGCGTCACCTTCGAGAGCTACCCAAACACTTCCCTCGCCCAGACCGAAGCACTGCTTTCCACCGTGGAGAAGGTGATCTGGCAGCAACCCGGAGTGAAGAGGAGCTCGGCAACCCTGGGCTCGGAGCCCGGCGTGCTCTCCTTCGGTTCCGGGCGCAACCCGCAGCAAGCGTTTGTCACAGTCCACCTCGTCAACCGCTTCCAGCGCCAGGAGACCATGTGGGCAATCGAGGGGAGGGTGCTCGCGGAGCTGCAGAAGATTCCGGGCATTCGCTTCCCGGCGGTCTTCGACTACGGCGCCACGCCGCTCTCCACCATTCGCTCCACCGTGGACCTGATGATCTCCGGGCCGGACCCGGTGGTGCTCGACGACCTGCGCCGGCAAGTGCAGCAGCGCCTGTTGACCGCGGGCGGGCTCACGGCGGTGGTGCCCACCTGGACGCTGGACCGGGTCGAGTACCGCTTCCTTCCCGATCCCGAGCGGCTCGCCATCTACGGCGTCAATGCCGCCACCGTGGCGGCGCAGGTCTCGGGCCAGGTGCGCGGTTTTCCCGCGACGCTCTTCCGCGTGCCCAACCAGGACTCGTTCGCCGTGTGGGTGCAGGCGCAAGCCTCCCGCCGCGACGCCC
>JACADV010000038.1 GCA_013388425.1 Thermoanaerobaculaceae bacterium
GCCTCGCGGCGGGCGGACGCAGCTGTTCCCCCTGGCACGCTCCGGGAGGGTGTTGAACCGGCCGCTGGCCGGTTCGCTCGTGTGGGGCCGGTCGGGGTGGCAGGACGCCCGGGTGGGGGACGGGCAGGGCCCACCGCCTGCGCTGTGCGGCATACACCCCCGAGGGTCTTGACAGGGAGTCTCAGCTTCACGTAATATCCCCCTCGTGGAGGTCGAGGTGAACGAAACCACGAGTTGGGACTTCCAGGCAGACCAGTTACCGTACCGGGAACAACTCCACAAGACTGCGTTGCGGCTGACGCGCAACGCCGAGGACGCCAACGATCTGGTGCAGGAGACCTACCTCAAGGCGTTTCGCCACTACGGCAGTTTCGAGCCGGGGACTAACCTCAAGGCCTGGCTCTTCAAGATCCTCAAGAACACCTTCATCAACGAGTACCGCCGCCGCAAGCAAGCCCCCACGCAGGTGGACTTTGCCGATCTCGAGGAGACGTTCGAGTCGCTCATCTCCACCCGCGACCGCAGCCCCGTTCGCACCCCCGAGGAGGAGCTGGTGGACACCGACCTGGACGCCGAAGTGCGGCGGGCCATGGCGTCGCTGCCGCACAACTACAAGGTGGTGGTGCTGCTGGCCGATATCGAGGATTACTCCTACAAGGAGATCGCCGAGATCCTGGCCATTCCCGTGGGCACGGTGATGTCGCGGCTGTACCGCGGGCGGCGGCTGTTGGAGCGGGCGCTCCTGTCCTTCGGGATCCGCTACAACTACCTGCACGAGGCGCCGCGACGGCTGCGCTCGGCCAACCTGGACGTAACCTCCATGCTCCCTGGTGAGGGCCGCGAGGGTTCGAGCCGTAGCACCAACTGAAGCAGCCAGCACTACCCCGCTCGGCCGAGCCTCTCCCCGCCCCACGCTTTCCTCGCTGGGCCACGACGCGCTAGGATGGCGCGAACGGAAGCGGCCCTTGGAGGGCGCAGCTGGGAGGCGGAGGATGCCAGGAGAACCACGAACCGTGCGTGCGCCGCGCGGGAGCGTTCTGTCGTGCAAAGGGTGGGGCCAGGAAGCGGCCCTGCGGATGCTCATGAACAACCTGGACCCGGAGGTGGGGGAGCGGCCGGCGGATCTGGTGGTGTACGGGGGCAGCGGGCGGGCGGCGCGCAACTGGGAGTGCTTCGACGCCATCGTCCGCTCCTTGCGGGAACTGGAGAACGACGAGACGCTCCTCGTCCAGTCCGGCAAGCCGGTGGGGATCTTCACCACCCACGCCGATGCCCCGCGGGTGCTCATCGCCAACGCCAATCTGGTGCCCCACTGGGCCACGGCCGACGAGTTCCGGCGCCTGGAGGGGCTGGGGCTCACCATGTTCGGGCAGATGACGGCGGGCTCCTGGATCTACATCGGCACCCAGGGGATCCTCCAGGGCACCTACGAGTGCTTTGCCGCCGCGGCCCGCCGCCACTTTGGCGGCTCGTTGCGGGGGCGGCTGGTGGTGACGGCCGGCCTGGGCGGGATGGGTGGTGCGCAGCCCCTCGCCGCCACCATGAACGGGGCCGCCTTCCTCGCCGCCGAGGTGGACGAGGCCCGCATCGACAAGCGGCTGGCCACGGGCTACCTGGACGAGAAGCACCACGATCTGGACCGGGCCATCGACCGGGCCTTGGAGCTGAAGGAGCGGGGCGAGGCGGTGTCCGTGGGGGTGGTCGCCAACGCCGCCGACCTCCTCACCCGGCTCCTGGAGCGCGGCATCGTTCCCGACGTGCTCACCGACCAGACCTCGGCGCACGACGAGTTGAACGGCTACGTGCCCAACCGCATGCCCTACGCCGCTGCCCTCGAACTGCGGCAGCGTGATCCCCACCGCTACACGGCCGAGGCCTACCGAACCATGGCCGAGCACATGCGCTCGATGCTGGAGTTGCAGCGGCGCGGGGCGGTGACCTTCGACTACGGCAACAACCTGCGCGGTCAGGCGCTCAAGGCGGGTGTGACGGATGCCTTCGAGGTGATCGGTTTCGTGCCGCTGTACATCCGCCCGCTCTTCTGCGACGGCAAGGGGCCGTTCCGCTGGGCGGTGCTGTCGGGAAAGCCCGAGGACCTCTACCGGACCGACCAGGCGATCCTCGACCTGTTCCCCGAGAACGAGGCGCTCTGCCGCTGGATCCGCGTGGCCCAGGAACGGGTCCACTTCCAGGGGTTGCCGGCCCGCATCTGCTGGCTCGGGTACGGGGAACGCGCCAAGGCAGGCCTCGCCTTCAATGAGCTCGTGGCCTCCGGCCAGGTGTCCGCCCCCATCGTCATTGGCCGGGATCACCTGGACGCCGGTTCGGTCGCTTCCCCCAACCGCGAGACGGAGGGGATGCGCGACGGATCCGACGCCATCGCCGACTGGCCGATCCTCAACGCCCTCCTGAACACGGCGGCTGGCGCCACCTGGGTGTCGTTCCACCACGGGGGTGGCGTGGGCATCGGCTACTCCCTCCACGCCGGCATGGTGGTGGTGGCCGACGGGAGCGAAGGGGCAGCGCGGCGGCTGGCCCGGGTGCTGACCACGGATCCGGGTACCGGCATCGTGCGGCACGCCGATGCGGGGTACGAGGAGGCCATCAACTGCGCGAAGCGGCACGGCATCCGCATCCCGATGCTCTAGCCCCACGCCGGTGGCTGCCGGCGGTGGCGGGCGGCCTCGCGGCGGCGGTCGCGGCGGGGCCGTGGCCGGCCTTTGCGGGTTCCATCCTGTGGCGGGCACCCCTGGCCTGCTTGGCGTTGGCGCTGGCGTGGCGGGCGTGGCCGCGTCTGGCGCGAGTTGCCGCGGTGCCGGTGCTGGCTGCAGCGCTTCTCGATGCGGCCGTGCCGGCGGTGCGCTCGCCCGTGTCCCTGGCCCGGGCCGTCTCGCGTGCCGTGCGCGGGGTGTCCCAGGCCCTTGCCGCTGCCGCCGAGGGTGAGGAGGTGCGGCGGCTCTTCCTCTCCGAGGGGGGAGCCATCGACCCCGAGGCCCCGTTTGCAGGGCTCGAGACCCTCGCCGCAGCGCTCCCACCCTTCCTGGACGGGCTCGTGCTCGTGGACGAGCGGGGGGAACCGGTGGCCTGAGTGGGGCGCACGGCGCGCCTCCCCGTGCGGCTGCGGCTCCTGGGCGAGCCCACGGTAGTGGCGGAGCCGGGGGTGGACGAGGTGCGCATCTGGTGGCGCGTGCCCGTGCTGGACCGCGGGCGACAGCTGGGTGCCCTGCTGGCGTCGGCTGCTCTCCCCGAGAGCGGGGCGAGGCGGGCGCTGGGGGTGTGGGCAGGGAGGGCCGCTGCCATCGTGCCGCTCTTGGATGGGGGGGAAGTGGTGAGCGGGCCTGGTGGGGTGCGGGTGGTGGGGCTGGGCGTGGCGCCCGGCAGGGCGGTGTGGTGGAGCACACCAGGGTTTGCCGTGGCCGGGGTGCTCCTGCTCCTGGGCGCAATGGCAGCGTTCCCCTGGCGGGGGGTGGCCGTGGCGGCGGCTCTCGCCTGGCTGGTCGCACTGGGGGGACTGCCCGAGGCCTTTGGCGCGGTGCTCTTCGTGGGGGCGGCGGTGGGGGTGCTGGCGCACCTGCGGCACGCCAGGTGGGCCCGCTTAGTGGCGGGGGGTGTGGCCGGGGGCGTGGCCTTCCTCCTCCCCTGGGTGCTGGTGAAGCTCTCCGCGCCGACGCAGGTGGACTCGCTCCTGGCACCGGGGCTCCTTTCGGTGGCGTTGGTGGGATCGCTGGCAGCCCTGTGCAGCACCGTTCCCGGGGGACAGCCGCGCCTGTGGGTGTGGGTCGTGCGCCTGGGGGGGTGGTCCCTGGTGGTCCTGGGACTCCTCCGCACCCACCCCCTGGCCCTGGCGGTGGGTGTGGCGTCGCTGGTGGGCATCGGCACTGTGAAGCGCAGCGTCGCGGCGGGCAGCCTCCTGGCTGCAGCGGTGCTCATGACTGCCTGGGACACCGTCGAGCGCCAGAGCCTGGCTGCCAGCACGGACGCCACCCTGGCCCTCCTCCAGAACGCCGAGAAGCCGGCCCGGGCGTACCTCGCCTCCCTGCCGCAGAGCGGGCTGGCCACTCTCCTTCGCTTCACCCGGGAGGAGAGTCTGGTGGTGCTGGGGCGGCACGCCCACTGGTCCGGGCTCCAGGAGCGTCTGCCCGGCACGTGTCTCGTGTTGCGCGACGCGTCCGGCGGCACGGTGACCGCCTGGGGGCCGTTGCCACCCCCTGGCAGCCCCGTGCGGGTTCTGGCCGAGAAGGAGCTGGAATCCGGCGGCTCGCTGGCCGTGGTGGCGCCAGCCTCCCCCCTGGACGGGTTGGAGAGCCTGACCGCCAGCGGGGTGGGGGCGCCGGTCGCTGCCTTCGATCGCTCCGGGGCTCCCCGCGGCCGCGGCGCTACCTTCAAACCGCTCCCGCCCGAGGTGGTGGGACGGGCGTTGGCAGCGGGCCGGAGCTGGGTCAGACTCGGGGTCGGCGAGCGCGAGTTCCTCGCCTACCTGCGGGTTTGGGGGGATACGGTGCTGGCCGTGCCGTGGGTGCGTCCTCCCGCGCCGGAGCGCGCCCTCATCCTGGCCGGTCTCGCCCTGTGGGGGGGACTCCCCCTGGCCGCTTGGCGGGAGCGTGGTCGGGCCCGCGAGTGGTGGCGCGAGCGGAACACGTTCGTGGGACGTACACGCATCCTCACCGCCGCCACCACCCTGGTGCCGGTGGTGCTGCTGGGCCAGCTCCTCCCGGTCCAGTGGCTGCGCCAGCAGCAGCGGTGGCGGCTCGAGTTTGGCCGGGCGGTGGCAGCGCCTCTGGTGCAGCTGGGGTGGGAACCCCGGGTGGCGTGGCTTGCCCACGAGATGGGGGGAGCAGCAGGGCTGTACCGGGGGGGTCGCCTCGTGGCTTCCTCCCGCCCCGACCTGGTGGTGCGGGGGGGGATGCCGGCCTTGCCGCCGCGAACCGCCTACGTGCGGGCGATTCGCGGGTGGGGCGAGCCGGTGGTGGAGGGGGAGGAGGCGCTGCGGGTGTTCGTGGCAGCCGCCGGGGAACCGCAGCCCACCGTGCTGGGGGTGGTGGGGATTCCAGCTGCGGCGGTGCTGGGTGGGTCGTCGCCGCGGGAGTGGTTCGCGGTGACCGGCGTCCTGTCGCTGCTGGCGGCGCTGGTGGCTGCCGAGAAGCTGGGACAGCGCCTCTCCACGCCGCTGCGGACGGTGGTCCGGGCAGCGGAGCGGCTGGGGCGCGGCGAACCGCTGGGCCACCTGCCGGTGGCGAGCGACGCCGACGTAGCGGCACTGGGGCAAGCCTTCGCCACCATGGCCGAGACGGTGCAGCGGCGGGAGGACGACCTGCGCCGCGAGCGCGACCTCTTGGAGACGGTCCTCTCGACCCTCTCGGCCGGGGTGGTGGTGGTGGCGCCAAACGGCGAGGTGGAACTGGCCAACCCCTCGGCGCGCACGCTCTTGGACGGCCGCCACTCCCTCGGGGCGCTGGCCGAGCGGTTCGGCAGTGCGGTGAAGGAGCTGTTGGAAGGGGGCGCGGCGGGGACCCCCGGGGAGCGGATGGTGCACCCGCCAGGCCAGCCCGAGAGCGTGTGGCGGGTCACGGTGAGGCCGCTGCGCCGCCCGAGCGGGCGAGTGCTGGTGGTCCTGGAGGACCTCTCGGAGTTCGCCCGGGCTGAACGGCTGGCTTCCCTGGCGGAGCTGGCGCGGATCGTGGCCCACGAGGTGAAGAACCCGCTCACCCCCATCAGACTCTGGGCCGAAGAACTGAAGGAGACGCTGGCGCGGGATCCACAGGCAGTCGTGGAAACGGCGCGACTGGCCACGGAGCAGATCCTCGAGCGCGTGGAGCACCTGCGGGAGGTGACGCAGGGGTTCTCGAACCTGGTGGCCTTGGAGCGCTGGAGCCCGCAGCGGGTGAACCTGACTGGCCTGGCCCGGCAGGTGGCGGGGGAGTACGGCGTCCTGAGCCAGCGGGGGGTGGTGCTGCTGGTGGAGGCCACGAGGGAGGTGGAGGTGGTGGCGGACCCCGAGTGGTTGCGCAGGGCGCTGCGGCACCTCCTGGAGAACAGTGCCCGGGCGCTCTCGGGAAGGGGGGGTCCGATCCTCGTCCAGGTGCGGGAGGAGGGGTCTCGGGTCGTGCTCACGGTGCGGGACACGGGGGGCGGCGTGGCCGAGGAGCACTTGCCACGCCTCTTCGAGCCGTTCTTCTCCACCACCAGCGACGGCAGTGGCCTGGGCCTTTCGGTGGTGCGACGCGTGGCGGAGCGGGCCGGCGGCACAGCGGAGGCCCGCAACGCCGGCGGCGGGTTGGAAGTGCGCCTGGAGTTCCCCCACCCCGATCCCCCGCTGCCCGACGGGAGCCAGGAGGGGTGAGGGACCCTCACTCCCACTCCCCCCCGCCCTTTGCTAGCATGGGCAGCATGAGGAAAAGGCCCTTGGGGTGGCTGCTCGTGGCGGTGACGGTGCTGGCGGGCGAGAGCGGGGCTGGCCCGCTCCAACACCGCGTGTGGGTGCTGGATTCTGCCCTGGGCGCGCCGGAGGTGGCAGAACTGCGCCGGGTGGGGGTGGACGGCGCCGTGGTGCCAGTGGGTTCGGTGGAGGTGGCACCGGGTTCCGCGCGCCTGACGGTGGGGAAGCTGCCGGAGCTGGACAGCCTCCAAGGCGTGAGCGTGGTCCCCCTCCTGTGGGCCAGTGGCCGCGGCGATGCGGCGGGCGATGCCGAGGCCTTTCTCCAGCAGTTTTCCGTGGTGGCCCGCAACTTCACGCGGGGCGGGGTGGTGTTCGCAGTGCGCGAGCCCTGGCCGGGGCTGCCGCGCTTTGCCGCCGCAGTGGCCAAGCGCCTCGGCGCGCCGGTGGAGGTGGTCATGGCCGCCACGGCCCTCGCTCAACTGGGGAACGCGGCGGTGTGGGAGGGGGCGGTGGTGACCGCGGTGGCCTTCGGCAACCCGGAAGCGTTGGGTTTTCCAGCCTCCACCATTCACGATGACCTGCAGGCTCTGGAGGCCATCGAGGACCTGGATCTTCCCTTCCGCGTCGCGCTGGTGGTGCAGCCTGTGGCCAGGCCGGCGGCGGGGACGAGCGGGGAATCGGTGGCGGCGCTCGCGAAGGGGACGGTGGCGGACTACCGTCCGACCCAGCGGGGCGATGGGTTCCTGCTGCGGGAGCCGCTCCCCTGGGGGGGGACGCTCCTCCCCCGCGGGGCCAGCATCGAAGTGAGCGTGGTGGATTCCGCGCGCTACCACCGCGACCTGGGGCTGGTGCTCCGGCCGGTGCGTAACCGGTTGCTGGGTTGGGACACGGTGGGTGTGCCCCCCCACGCCCCTGCTCTGGGCATGAGCCTGGAAGCGCTGGTGGACTACCTCCTGGGCAACCCCCCCCAGCCGGCCCCGGCGATTGCCGTGGAGTGGCCCACCCCCTTGCGGCTGCGGGTGGCGGTGGCCAACGAATCTCCCCACTCCAGCGCGGCGGCCACCGGCGGGAACTGGATCGAACTGGCGTTTCCCGGCGGAGTCGTCGCCGATGTGGAGCTGGGCGAGTTCCGGGGTCTGGAGTACGGGCAGGTGGTGGGGGGTCAGTTCCGCAAGGCGCCCTCGGGGGAAGCCTCGGCGCTGCGGCTGTTCGTGAACTTCTTTGCACCCATGGGCCAGGTGGGTGCCGCCGAGGTGCGCTTCATCCAGCGACCGAGGGAGCTGTCCGGGCGGTGGGGGGCGAGGCTCTCGGACGGCAGCACCGTCAGTGGAGGGGTGCAACCTCTGCCGCTTCCCGGCCGACGATAGCGAGGAGCAGGTCGGCTGCAAGGCGGACGCTCGCCAGTCGCAGCCCGTCGGCGATGAGGGTGGCAAAGACCCAGGGTGGCTCCACGGTCACGTCGCGGCCCGCGCCC
>JACADV010000053.1 GCA_013388425.1 Thermoanaerobaculaceae bacterium
GACGCCATCTTCTCCAAGGCCCGCAAACGGAGGTTCCCGCACGACCTCACCACCTGGGGTCAGCTCGGCCTCAAGGGGCAGTGGGCCGGCAAGCCCATCTCCCTGTACGGCCGCAATTCCGCCTCGGGGACGTACGGGTTCTTCAAGGACCACGGCCTGGGCGGGGGCGACTTCAAGGATGCAGTGAAGGAACAGCCGGGGTCCGCGTCGGTGGTGCAGGGGGTCACGGAGGACCTGTACGGGATTGGCTACTCGGGGATCGGCTACCGCACCTCGGGGGTGAAGGCGCTGGCGCTGGCCGAGACGGTGGGGGGACCGAGCTGGACACCCACCTACGAGAACGCGGTGTCCGGCAAGTACCCCCTCGCCCGCTACCTCTACATCTACGTGGTGCGCGACCCGCGCCGGCCGATGGACCCCCTCACCAAGGAGTTTCTCCGTTACGTGCTGTCGCAGGAAGGCCAAAGGGTAGTGATCAAGGATGGATACCTGCCGCTGCCAGCGGCGTTGGTGGCCGAGGAGCTTGCCAAACTCGACTAACCGTTCCCCCCGGTGGGCGCCGTGGCACACCTCCCGGCCCTGCCAGCAGGAGAAGGAGCAGCACCCGGCATGAGCCCCCTCCCCACGCGTCGGCTCGCCCGAGCTCGCCGCCTGGACCGACTCGCGGCCCTCTGCATCACGGGCGGCGGCGCGTTGATCCTCCTGTCGGTGGGGTTCCTGCTGGTCTTCCTCCTGGTGGAGTGCCTCCCCCTCCTGAGCACTGGCAAGGGCACGCCGGAAGGCAGCGTGGGTGTCGCCTTCGTTCCGCTCGTGGCTAGCGAAGACGAGTACCGCGAAACGGTGGCGGTGCTGGGGCGGGATGGCATCCTCCACCTGGTCCGGCGGGATGGCAGCAGCGAAGCACGGACCCTGGAGGGGGTCGCTCCACCCCTGGAAGAGGCGACGGTGGATTCGAGCGGCCGCCTGGTGGCGCTGCGCGACGGACGGGGCAGTGTGCAGGTGTGGTCGGTGCGCCTTCGCCCCTCCTGGAAGGGGCAGGGGCGGGGGTTGGAGCTCTCCCTCAAGCCGGTGCTGGTGGCGCCACCCCTCAAGGCGGGGCCGATCCTGGCGGTGGCCGGCAGCGACGGTTCGGCTGGCGTGCTGGTGGCAACGCCGACGGGGGCGCTCCTCCTGCGCACCGGCTCGGGCCCCAGCCCCGTAGCCCTGGACGCCCTTTCACCCGCGGTGGCGGGCACGCTCACCAGCAGCCTCGCTGAAGCCTGGCTCGCGAGCGAGGGGGAACTGCTGCTCTTCGAGGTGGGAGGCGAGGCCGAGGTGGCGAGCCTGGTGGCGCGGGCACCCCTTGCCCACCGCCCCACTGCCCTGGGTCTGGTGCTGGGGGAGGTCACCTGTCTCGTGGGGGACGGAGCAGGGGTGGTAACCGCGTGGCAGGCGGTGGAAGGGCCCATGGCCGGGTTGCGGATATTGGACCGATCCGCAACGTTTCCGGGCCAGGGGGCTATCCGACGCCTCCTTCCCTCGCAGCGCGACAAGACGTTTCTCGCCCTCCGGGCGGATCGGGCCGAGCTCTTCCACCTGACGACCCGCCGGCGCCTGTTCGAGTTGCCCGCATTTCCAAGCCGCGTGGTGTGGGCGAGCCTTTCGCCGCGGCGCGACGGTGCCTTTGCCGTCACCGCCACGGGCCAGGTGCACCGCTGGAGCCTGGCTATCGCCCACCCCGAGGTGAGCTTCTCCACCCTCTTCCTGCCCGTGCGCTACGAGGGGTTCACCACCCCCGAGCTGGTCTGGCAGTCCACCGGTGGGAGCTCGTCGTTCGAAACCAAGCTGTCGCTCGTGCCGCTCATCGTCGGTACCTTCAAGGGGGCGCTTTACGCCCTGCTCTTCTCCGCCCCCATCGCCCTGGCGGCGGCGCTGTACGTGAGCCAGTTCGCGCCGCGGCGCCTGCGGCTCGTCACCAAGCCCATGGTGGAGCTGATGGCAGCGTTGCCGTCGGTGGTGGTGGGGTTCCTGGCGGCGTTGCTCTTCGCACCCCTCATCCAGCGCCACATCGTGGCCGTGCTGGCAAGCCTGGTCACGGTGCCAGTGGCGGTGGTGGCGGGGGCCGCCCTCTTCTCCGCCCTGCCCCGCACCCTGCGCCGTCGCCTTCCGCCGGCGGGAGAGCTGTTGCTTGTGGGTGCAGCGGTGGCAGCCGCGGTGACGCTCACCTTTGCGCTGGAACGAGCCGTGACGCGGCTCTGTTTCAGCGGCGACTTCCAGGCGTGGCTCGCCAACTCCGTGGGTGTGACCTACGACCAGCGCAACGCCGTGGTGGTGGGGTTCGCCCTGGGCGTGGCCGTCATCCCCGTCATCTTCACCCTGGCGGAAGACGCTTTTTCCAACGTCCCCGCGAGTCTCATTTCCGCCTCCCTGGCCCTGGGCGCCACGCGCTGGCAGGCGGCCCGGACCGTGGCCATCCCGGCTGCTAGTCCCGGCCTCTTTGCCGCGGTGATGATCGGCCTCGGGCGCGCGGTGGGGGAGACGATGATCGTGCTGATGGCCACCGGCAACACGCCGTTGCTCTCCCTCTCCCCGTTCAACGGCATGCGGACCATGTCCGCCTGCATTGCAGTCGAGCTTCCCGAAGCTCCGTACGGTGGGACGCTCTACCGGGTGCTCATCCTCACGGCGCTGCTGCTCTTTGCCGTGACGTTCGCGATCAACACGGTGGCCGTCATGGTCTCGAACCGGCTCCGGCGGCGGTTCGGGAGGCTGGCGGCGTGACGGGTCTGCGGCACTGGCTCAAGGAGGGCGCGGCGCAGCGCTGGCTGGCAGGAGCCGCACTCTTGGCGGCACTCGCCCTCGTGGTGGGGCTGGTGGTCGTGGTGGTGACGGTCTCTGCCGGCTTCTTCTGGCCGCGTCCCGTGCTGGAGCTGCAGTTGCGGGACGGCAGCGTGGTGCTGGGGGAGGAGTGGGGGCGAGAGGACGACCCTACGGAGGCTGGCAGCCAACGCGTGCGCATGAAGGTTGGCAACCGAGACGTTTTTGGCCTCGACTTTCGCTGGGTGCGGGGGGCGGAGGTGGCGGCACGGCGCACCCCCGCTGCCGCGTGGCTTTTGGAACGGCGCGAGTACGGCAACTTCTACGGCTTCCCCCAGGCGCTGCGCTCCCCTACCGGCAGCGTGGCCGTCACCGATCCCTCCTTCCAGGTGCACCTGGACCACGCCCTCGCCGAGACCCGGCGGCTCGTCCAGGAGGAAGAAGCGCTGCTGCGTCGCGCCAGCCGCCTCCACGAGCCGGTGGCGCGGTTGCGCCTGCGCGTGGCGGCTGCCGAACGGGCGGGGAGGGATGCGGCAGCGCTGCAGGCGGAGCTGGAGGCGGCAACGCGCCGGGAGCAGACGGCCGCAGCCCCGCTGCTCGCCGAGCTTGCCGAGCTGCGCGGCAGAGCTGCCGCGTTCTCCCTCCTCATGCGCACCGCCGACGGCAGTGAACGTGAGCTGGCGGTGAGCTCCCTGCTGCGCGTGGTCCCCGCCAACCGCATGACGACGGGAGCTAAGCTAGCCCTCTACCTCTCGCGCTGGGTCGAGTTCGTGAGCGGCGAGCCGCGCGAGTCCAACACCGAGGGGGGCATCTTCCCGGCCATCTTTGGCACGGCGCTCATGGTGCTCCTCATGACCCTCGTGGTGGTGCCGTTTGGCGTAGTCACCGCCCTGTACCTCAACGAGTACGCCGGGGAGAACGCCTTCACCAACGCGGTGCGGCTGGCCCTGGCCAACCTCGCCGGCGTGCCCTCCATCGTCTTTGGCGCCTTTGGCCTGGCGTTCTTCGTGTACACCGTGGGGGGCGGCGTGGACCGCCTGTTCTTTTCCGACACCCTGCCCACCCCCACCTTTGGCACGGGGGGGATCCTGTGGGCCGCCCTGACGCTGGCGCTCCTCACCGTCCCAGTGGTGGTGGTTGCCACCGAAGAGGGGCTCCAGTCGGTGCCGCAGGCGGTGCGGGACGGTGCTCGCGCCCTCGGAGCCACGCGCTGGCAAACGGTGCGCCGGGTGGTGCTGCCTTACGCCACGCCGGGCATCCTCACGGGCACGATCCTGGCGGTGGCGCGCGCCGCCGGCGAGGTGGCGCCGCTCATGCTCACGGGCGTGGTGAAACTGGCCCCCGCCCTGGCGGTGGACACGACCCCCCCCTTCCTTCACCTGGAGCGGAAGTTCATGCACCTGGGGTTCCACATTTACGACGTGGGGTTCCAGTCCCCCAACATCGAGGCGGCCAAGCCTTCCGTCTACGCCACGGTGCTGGTCTTGCTGGGGCTGGTGGTGGTGCTCAACCTGGCCGCCATCACCCTGCGCAATCGCCTGCGCCGGCGGCTGCGGAGTTCGGCGGTATGACCCCCCCGGCCCTGGCCACCGTGGCGCTCACCTGCGGTTTCGGGAACCACACCGTGCTGCACGATGTCTCCCTTGCCGTGGCGGCGCACCGCATCACCGCCCTCATTGGCCCATCGGGGTGCGGCAAGTCCACGCTCCTGCGCTGCTTCAACCGCATGAACGACCACCTTCACGGTTTCTTCCACCGCGGCCAGGTGCTGGTGGAGGGGCGCAACGTCTACGACCCCACCTGGCCGGTAGAGGCGCTGCGCTTCACCGTGGGGATGGTGTTCCAGAAGCCCAACCCCTTCCCCCTCTCCATCCGGGAAAACGTGCTGTTCGGTCCGCGCCTGGCCGGCGTCACCCAGGCCGACGCCCTGGAGGAGCGGGTGGTCCGCTCCCTCCAGCAGGCACACCTGTGGGACGAGGTGAAGGATCGCCTGCACGCCTCGGCCTTCGATCTCTCGGGCGGGCAGCAACAGCGCCTCTGCATTGCCCGGGCCATGGCCTCGGAGCCGGACATCCTGCTCCTGGACGAGCCGGCCTCGGCCCTCGACCCCATTGCCACCGCCAAGCTCGAGGAGACCATCGTGGCCCTCTCGGAGGCGGTGACGGTGCTCCTGGTCACGCACAACCTGCAACAGGCGGCACGGGTCGCCCACCGCACCGTGTTCCTGTACCTTGGTCGGGTGGTGGAGGAGGGCGAGACGGTGCGGCTGTTCGAGGCGCCACAGGAGAAACTCACGGAGGAGTATGTGACCGGGCGGTTCGGGTAAGCCGGGGAGGAACCATGGAGCGACCGATCGAGCACGAGCTGGAGGCGTTGCGCAAGCTCCTGCTGACCATGGGTGGGGCGGTGGAGCAGCAGGTGCACCGCGCCCTCCGCGCGGTGGTGGAGCGGGACAGCGAGCTGGCGCTGGAGGTGGTGCGGGGCGACGCGGAGATCGACCGGGCCGAGATCGAGGTGGACCGCCTGGTGCGGGAGATCATCGTGCGGCAGCGCCCCCTGGCGCGGGATCTGCGGTTCGTCATGACGGCCAACCGCATCGCCCCGGACCTGGAGCGGGTCGCGGACCACGCGGTCAACATTGCCGAGCAGGCCCTCGAGCTCAACAAGCTGCCGCCGCTCAAGCCCTTCGTGACCCTGCCGCAGATGGCAGCGGCGGCGCTGCAGATGGTCACCGACGCCCTGAGCGCCTTCGTGACCTCCGACTCGGCCCTGGCGCGCGAGATCATCCGCCGCGATGACCAGGTGGACGCCATGCACGTGGAGATCTTCCGGGAACTGCTCACCTACATGATGGAGGACCCGCGCACCATCCCGCGGGCGCTGGCCATCCTCCTCATCGCCCGCTCCCTGGAGCGCATCGCCGATCAAGGTACGAACATTTCCGAACAGGTGGTGTTCCTGGTGGAAGGCGAGGACATCCGCCACGCCCACCCTGCGGAGGAGGTGTGAGCGACCTGCCACGTTTCCAAATCCAGCAGCTCACCTGCCGCTACTCGGGCACGGTGGCGCTGGAGGACGTGACGATGGACATCCCCAGCAGCGGGGTGACGGCGTTCATCGGCCCCTCGGGGTGCGGCAAGTCCACGCTCCTGCGCTGCCTCAACCGCATGAACGACGTGGTCACGGGGTTTTCCCTGGCCGGGAGGGTGCTCCTGGACGGAGAGGACATCTACTCGCCCCTGGCCGATCCCGTGGCGGTGCGGCGGCGGGTGGGGATGGTGTTCCAGCGCTCCAACCCGTTCCCCTCCTCGATCTTCGACAACGTGGCCTACGGCATCCGCCTGCAGGGGAAGGCGAGCCGCGCGGAGCTGGAGTTGGCGGTGGAGGAAGCGCTGCGGGCAGCGGCCCTGTGGGAGGAGGTCAAAGACCGCCTGGACGAGTCCGCCACCATGCTCTCGGGGGGGCAGCAGCAGCGGCTCTGCATCGCCCGCGCCTTGGCGGTGCAGCCCGAGGTGCTGCTCTTCGACGAGCCAGCTTCGGCTCTGGATCCCCTCTCCACCGAGCGGGTGGAGGAGCTGGTGGTGGAGCTGGGGCGCCGCTTGACCATCGTCATCGTCACCCACAACCTGCAACAGGCTTCCCGAGTGGCGGACCGCACCGCTTTTCTGCTCCACGGGCGGCTCGTGGAGTACGGTCCCACCGTGGAGCTCTTCACCACGCCCCGGGAGAGTGCCACCGAGGCGTACATTTCTGGCAGGTTCGGATGAGCACCCTGGTTTTCCTGGTGGAGGACGACGACGACATCCGCGAGATGGTGCGCCGGCATCTGGAGCGCACGGGCGAGTTCCAGGTCGCGGCCTTCGCCGACGGTTCCAGCTTCCTCTCTGCCTGCGAGGAGCGGTGGCCTGAGCTGGTCATCCTCGATCTCAACCTCCCCGACACCGACGGCCTCACCCTCTGCCGGGAGCTGCGCAACTGGGAAGCCACCAGAACCGTCCCCATCCTCATGCTCACCGCGCGCGCCAGCGAGGCCGACCGGGTGACGGGCCTCGAGTACGGGGCCGACGACTACCTCACCAAACCCTTCTCCATCCGCGAGCTGGCAGCCAGGGCCAGGGCGCTGGTGCGGCGGGTGGGGTGGGACCGCGGCACGCCCGATGGCGTGTACCGGGACTCCCGCCTCGAGGTGGACGCGGTGCGCTTCCGGGTGGCGTGGGAAGGCACCGAGGTGCACTTGACGCGGCGGGAGTTCCAGATCCTCTGGTACCTGGTCTCGCTGGGGGGGAGGATCGCCAGCCGCGAGCAGATCCTGGATGCCGTGTGGGGGCTGGCCTCGGCGGTGGACGCCCGCACCGTGGACGCGCACATCCGCACCCTGCGGCGCAAACTGTCGGACACCGTCATCGAGACGGTCATTGGCGTGGGGTACCGCTTCCGGAGCAAGCCATGAGGCGTCTCCAACCGATCCGCGTGGTGGGGGGCGCGGCGCTGCTCACCGCCCTGCTCGTGGTGGTGGTCACCGACCAGGAGCAGCGCCACGCCCAGGCGCGCTCGGAGCGCCGCCACCTGGACATGGCTGCCAGGGCGCTCGCCGAGGATGCCGCTCGCTTCCTCGCCGCCGATCCCGTGGCGGCGGACGCCGAGATCCGCCGGTGGGCGGCGGTGAGCGGCCTGCGCGTCACCCTCATCCGTGCTGACGGCGTGGTGCACGCGGACTCCTGGACCGTGCCAGGGCTCCTGGACCGGCTGGAAAACCACGGCGCGCGGCCGGAGGTGGTGGCGGCGCGGCGCGACGGCACGGGGTTCGCGCGGCGACGCTCCGTGACCACGGACCGGGACACGCTCTACCTGGCCCGCGCCATTGGGCCAACCGACCGGCCAGTTGGCTTCCTGCGCCTGGCCATCGAGCTGGAGCCACCCCACCGCCCCTGGCTGGCCATGGGGGTGGCCGCGGTGGTGGCAGTGGGGGTGGCCCTGCTGGCGCGGCGCCGGGTGCAGCGGTTCACGCGGCGGGTAGCGCGCCGTCTGGGGGAGTGGACCGACCTGCCGCCCGATGCAGACCTGGAGGCCCTGGCCGAGGATGCTGATCGCCACTTCCGGGCCGAACGGGAACGCCTGCTCCGGGAGCTGGACGCCACCCGGGCGGCGCTGGCGGAGGTGAGCGAAGGGGTGATCCTCCTGGACCGGGAGGGCGTGGTGCGGTTTGCCAACCCGGCGGCCTCCTCGCACCTGGGGCGGCCACTGGCCGAAGGGCGCCCCCTGCTTGAGTTCCTGCGCGCCCCGGAACTGGTGGCGGCCGTGGAAGCGGTGCTGGCGAGCGGCGGCGACCGCCACACCAGCTGTACCGATCCTCGAGGGCCAGAACTCGCCGTGCGGGTGTGCGCCGTCCCCCACCCCCTCCTCGCCGCCGCCGTGGTGCTGCGCGACGTGCGGGGGGAGAAGCAGACCGAGCGGGCGCGTCGTGCGCTGGTGGCGGATCTGGCCCACGAGCTGCGCACGCCCTTGACTGTGCTGGGTGGCCTCCGCGAGGAGCTCGAGGAGCAGGGGGTCGCGCCGCAGCTCCTCGCTGCCCTGAACCGCCAGGTGGCGCGGCTGCAGGCCTTTGCCCGCGACCTGGAGGACCTGTCCACCATCGAGTCCGGCCGCCTGCACCTGGACGTGGTGCCGGTGGAGCTGGAAGGGCTCGTCCGCCAGGTGCTGGAGGATCTTGGAGCCAGAGCCGAGGCTGCGGGTGTGATGCTCCGCTCGACAGTGGCAGGGATCCAGCTCCACACCGACCCCGTGCGCCTGGCCCAGGTGCTGGCTAACCTCGTGGACAACGGCATCCGCTACAACCGGCCCGGTGGCAGCGTGAGCGTCGAAGCGGTGCAGGAAGGGGAGGGCGTGCGCCTCGAGGTGCGGGACGACGGCATCGGCATCCCGGCCGCCGAGCTGCCCTTCGTCTTCCAGCGGTTCTACCGGGTGCGGCGCGGCAAGTACGAGGACGGCGGCTCAGGGCTGGGGCTTGCCATCGTCAAGCACCTGGTGAAGGCCCTGGGCGGCACGGTGGAACTCACCTCCCGTGAAGGGGCGGGGACCACCGTCACGGTGAAACTGCCCCTCAATCGGGAGTGAGATTGCGGGTTGGCTGCGGCCCGCGGCCGGCAGCCTCGCGCTACTGGTTCTTCTCCGCCAGGGCGCGGGCGAGGACGGCACCAAAGGCCGTCATCTCCGGTTGACGCTGCGCCTGCCGCTCCGCCGCCCACGAGCGGAACTCCTTGGCCACCTTGCTCTCCTTGGCCTTCTTCACCGACAGCGAGAGGCGGCGGCGCTCCCGGTCCACCGACAGCACCGCAACGGACACCTTGGCGCCAGGCGCAAAGGCAGTGGCAAGCTCGGTCCCCTTGGGAACGTCGCTCTCGGAGGCGGGGATCAGCCCCGTGAGGCCAGGCTCCACCTCCACGAACACCCCAAAGTTGGCGGTCCGCTCCACCACCCCCTCCACCACGGTCCCCACCGGGTAGCGCTGGTGCGCATCCTCCCAGGGATCGGAAACAGCCATTTCCCGCAGCGTCAGGGAAAGACGCCGCCGCGCCACGTCGCACTCCCGCACCCACCCGGACACGGTGCTACCCGGTTCGAGCTCCGGTCCGTCCAAGGTCATGCCCGGGCGGAGCTGGGACACGTGCACGAGCCCGTCCACGCCCGGCTCCACCTCCACGAAGACGCCGAACTCCGTCTTGCGTGCCACCGTCCCCTGGAACGGCCCGCCCACCGGGAAGCGCTCGGCCACACCCTCCCACGGGTCGGGCTCGAGCGCCTTCATGGACAGGGCAATGCGGTTCTTCTCGCGGTTGGCCTCCAGCACCTTGACGCGCACCGTCTCGCCCACCTTCACGAGCTGCGAGGGGCGTACCCCGTGGCGGTGCGACAGCTCCGACAGGTGCACCATCCCATCCACGCCACCGCAGTCCACGAACACGCCAAAATCGCGGATGCTCTTGACCTTCCCTTCCACCACTGCGCCCGGCGTCAAGCGCTCCCAAGCGGACCGCAGGGTCTGCTCGCGCTCCTCCTTCAACACCAAGGCGCGCGACACCACCATGGTGCCCAGGTCGTCGGCAAGCTCGGTGATGAGGAAGCGGTACGTCTTGCCCAGGTAGGCGTCCACGTTCCTGGGGAACCCCAGGTCGATCTGCGACATGGGGCAGAACGCCCGAACCCCGGCAATGGCGACGTCGTAGCCCCCCTTGTTGCGGCCGGTGACCTTGCCCTCCACGGGCACGCCGTTGGCGTAGGCGCCGCGCAGCGCCTCCCGCTCCCGCCGTTCGATGGCTGCCCGGTGCGAAACGCGCAGCTCTGGCGAGAGGGAAACTACCACGGCTTCCAGCCCGTCGCCGGGGTGCAGGTCGCCCAGTTCGGCTCGGTCCATGAGGGCCTCGGTCTTGCCGCCCACGGAAATGAGGGCCACATCGCCGGTCACGGCCACCACTTCGCCGGTGACGAGCTGGCCAACCTGGAGCTGGTCCTGCTGGAACGATTCGGCCAGAGCCTCTACGAAGGTCTGGCTGTTGGCGGTGGGAAGGTTGTCGTCTGTCATGGCGTCGTCCTTGCCGACGGCACGCGCCGCTCGGCACCCGCGTTCAGGCGGGCGGTGCATTGTACACCACTTCCTCCCCCTGGGGGCGGGGCGCGGAGGGTTGGCGCAGTCCAGCGCCACAGAGTTCCCAGCAGCCGCTGCGTCACCCCACGCACCACCGCACCTGCCACGCCTCCCCTGCACCCGGCTCAGGGTTGGAGGCGGTGAGGGCAAGTTCTTGGGGGTTGCCCAACGCCGCACGGTGGGAACCAACAGGAAGGGCAGTGCAGCGCCAGGCTTTGCGAAGCTAGAGCTTGGCCAGCTCGCCTTCCAAGAGGCGCTGGTGGCCGAGCTCTTCCTTGCGCAGGAGCTCGAACACCTCGGCCACCGGCTGCTCGGCCACGAACTCCAGGGCCTGGGTGTAGTACTGGTAGGCGGAAACCTCGGCGTCACGGGCCAGCTCCAGGGCCCGGGCGGGGGTGAGGCTGGCGGTCACGGCGGCATCGTCGGGCAGCTCGATACCCCACGGGGCGCGATCGGCCAGGTGGCTGGGGGCGCTCGGGTACAGCGCCTGCCGGCGCTCGGCCAGCTTGTCCTGGTGGCCGCGCTCCCAGGCTGCCATGCGGGTAAAGAAGGCGGCCAGCTCCGTGCGACCCTGCGCCCTCATCAGAGCTGCCAGGCGATCGTACCCCTCCTCCGCCTCCCGCTCGGCAAAGAGAGCCAAATCCAAGACATCTTGGGGCGTGAGTTTCGCGAAGTCGAGTTCCAGCGCCATGCATCCCTCCCAGACCGCGCCTCCGAGCGGCGCCGCTCGGAGA
>JACADV010000002.1 GCA_013388425.1 Thermoanaerobaculaceae bacterium
CCCCCCCCACGGGAGGGTGCGATGCAACGAGCAAATCTGGCGTGGGTGGGCGCAGCGGCGGTGGGGCTGGTGCTCGCCAGCTGCAGCACGGCGGTTCCCACGGGGACCAAGGGGGTGGAGCGGGTGGGTGCAGCGGTGCTGCGCTACCGGGG
The DNA here is from genome assembly GCA_013388425.1 of Thermoanaerobaculaceae bacterium. Taxonomy (GTDB): domain Bacteria; phylum Acidobacteriota; class Thermoanaerobaculia; order Thermoanaerobaculales; family Thermoanaerobaculaceae; genus JACADV01. The sequence goes on from JACADV010000002.1 coordinate 153, forward strand.
ACCCGAGGTGGAGGCGGTGCTGGGCTACCGGTTCGCCGCGGCCAACCTGGGTGAGGACTGCCTAATCCTGGACCTGGCCATGACCGGCGCCACCGGAGAGGCGGTGGAGGTGCATCGCAGCGACATCTCCCTCCTCACCCCGTCGGGCGAAGCCGTTGCGCTTCCCACCCAGGAGGAGTTCGGCCGGGAGTTCCGGCGCCTCCAGCCCCTCATTCGCCGCTCCACCGTCGCCGCCGATCCCCTCGACTACTGGTTGGGGAGAATGCCCTGTGACCTCGAGCTGTTCGCGGCCCCCGGCGAAGGGGTGGCCTTCGACTCCGTCACCGTCAACGACCGCCGTGTCTGCGCGGGGAAGCTCTTCTTCTTCGTGCCGGGGGGAACCCAGCGGGGCACCTACACCCTTGTCATCGCTCTCCCCGAGAGCGAGGTGCGCCTCCCCTTCCGCCTGGGCGAGTAGCCGCCGGATTCGAGGCGAAGGGGGAGCCGGTCACCGTTTACGAGGCCCCGTGCACACGCGCGCGCCGGTACGACCCGTCCGCTTCGCGCACGACGGCCCCCTCCAGCTCCAGGCGGAGCAGGAGGTCGAGCACCTCCGCAATGGGTCGGCCGGCAGCAGCGGCAATGGCGTCGGGCGTCGCCGACCCGCCGCGAGGGATGGCGGCCAAGAGCTCGTCGGCCGGCTCATCGGTGGGGCGCGAGGGGAGGCCTGTCACACCCAGGGCCTGGAGCACGTCGCTGGCACCGAGTACCGGCGCTGCGCCGGCGCGGATCAGGCCGTTAGGGCCGGTGGAGAGGCGGGAAAACACCGAGCCAGGGACGGCCATGACGTCGCGACCCTCGTCCAGGGCCAGGCGAGCGGTGATGAGCGCACCCGAGCGCTCGTCGGCCTCCACCACCACCACCACCTGGGCCAGGCCCGCAATGAGGCGGTTGCGTTCCGGAAAGTGGTGCGCCAGCGGCGGGCTGCCTGGCGGGTACTCGGTGAGCAGGCACCCGTGCTCCGCAATCTCCTGAGCAAGCTGCGCGTGTTCCCTGGGGTAGACGCGGTCTGGCCCCGATCCCCACACGGCCGCAGTCCGTCCACCAACCGCCAGCGCCCCCCGGTGCGCCGCCGCATCCACCCCCCGCGCCATGCCGGAGACGACGCACACTCCGGCCCGAGCAAGCTCTCCACCCAGATACTCCGCCACCTCGCGACCGTAGGCGGAGGCGTGGCGCGAACCCACCAGGGCCACCGCCGGGCCTTGCCACCAGCTTCCCCGGCAAAACACGCCCAGGGGTGGATCGGACAGTGCCGCAAGAGAGGTGGGGAAATCGGCATCGCGGCACGACACCCAGCGCCACCCCAGCGCCGCCAGGGTGGCGCGGCCCCGCTCCACCACCTCCACCGGAGCGGGACGCAGGGGGGGCGGGGGCTCGGCGTCGGGAGGGCCAGCGAGCCAGGTACGCGCTGCTTCTCTGGCCTCTCGGCCCCCCTCGGCGCAGCTCCACGCCAGGGCGAAGATCTCCTCTGCGCTGGGAATGGTGCCCTCCTTTCGCCACCTATAATAGCTGCCAGCAGCGAGGGGGCTTGATGCGAATCCGACTGATGCTCGTTCTCGCAGCGGTACTGGTGGCCAGCGGGTGTGCCACCAGCCCAACCGCGGCAAAGGGGGCCAACGCCCAGCTGGCTCTGGGCGTCAAGGCCGCCGAGCGAGGGTACTGGCAGGAGGCGCTGTTCCGGTTCCGCCGTGCTGATGCGGCACGCCCACAGGACGCGCAGACCCTCAACAACGTGGCGGTGGCCCTGGAGGCCCTCGGCCGGTACGACGAGGCCCTGGAGACCTACAAGAAAGCACTCCAGCTCGCGCCCAAGAACGCCATCATCCGCCGCAACTATGCACGCTTTGCCGAGTTCTTCACCAGCTACGCGCGGGGGGCGAAGCCCAAGGAGGAGACCCGTGAGAACCGGTAGCATTGCCCTGCTGTCCCTGGTGCTGGCCTCCTGGGCGGCGGCGGGAACGCGCGAGGTCAGCCTGTCCCTGCCCCTCAAGCCAAAGCTGGCGCTCACCGGCCGCGAGCGGATCTACCTCGGTCCGTTCCTGCGCGAAGCAGCGGGAGACGAGGCGGGGCCCAAGCTGCGCTTCGACGTGGCGGCGGAGTTCGACCGCTACCTGCGGCGCCTCCTGCGCAAGGAGACGAAGCTCAACCTCCTCCCCGCCCTCCCCGACGTGGAGCCACCCACCCTCGACACGCTGGAGCTGCCGAAGCGGAGCGACTTCTGGCGCGAGCTGGGGCGGCGTTCCGGGGCCGACTACATCGTGGCCGGGTCCATCGATTTCCGGGTGGAGGACCGCAGCGGCTACAAGACCGAGGAGTACACCTCACCCCTGGACGGCCGCACCTACTACCGGCAGGTGATGGTGGAGCAGACCGGCTTCACCTACGACATCCTCCTCCTGGTCCTGGATGCGCGCACAGGCCAACCGGTTCTCGAAGAACCGCTGAAGGACTTTCAGGAACGGCAGGAGCGCAGTTTCGACGAATTCACCGGCATGTTCGCCAATCTCTTCGCCCTGGAGAACCAGTTGATCGGCATCTTCGTGCCGCGTACGGTGAAGAGCAAGCGCGTGATCTTCACGCCGTGAAGAGGAGGGACGAGATGGCCCGCAGGTCGCTGGTGCCGCTCCTGGCCCTGGTGGTGGCAATCCCCGCCGCGGGCCAGTACTTCGGGAAGAACAAGATCCGGTACGACCGGTTCGACTGGCAGGTCTATCCCACCCCCCACTTCCGCATCTCCTACTACGACCGGGTAGCGCCTGCCCTGGAAAAGGTGGCCTCCTACGCGGAGAGCTCCTACGACGAGCTGGCCAGGCGCCTCAACTTCCAGATCCCCGACCCGATCCCCATGCTCATCTACGCCAGCCATGCGGAGTTCGAGCAGAACAACGTCATCGTCGAGTTCATCCCCGAGGGGGTGGGCGCCTTCGCCACACCGGCCCGCAACCGCATGGTCCTCCCCGTGGATTTGCCCGACGTGGAGCTGCAGCAGCTCATCCAGCACGAACTCACGCACATCTTCCAGTACGAGATCCTCTTCCAGGGCAAACTCGGCAAGGCGGTGGCGGCGCGCCCGCCCCAGTGGTTCATGGAGGGGATGGCCTCCTACTTTGCCAACGACGAGGACTCCCGTGCGCGGGCGGTGATGCGCGATGCGGTGTTCGCTGACCGGGTACCTTCGGTGGGTGACGCGGTGGGCGGCTACTTTGCCTACCGCTTTGGCAACCGCGTCTTTGCCTTCGTGGAGGCGCAGTGGGGCGAAGAGGGCGTGCGCGACTTCGTTTACGAGTTCCGCAACACCTTGAGTAACAAGGTGGAAAAGGCCATCAAGCGCGCCTTCGACTTGGACGTGGAGGAGTTCGACGGGCAGTTCCGGGCCTGGCTGCGCAAGCAGTACCAGGAAGAGGCGCGGGATCGCGGCGAGCCACGCGAATTTGGACCAGCTTTCCGGGTGGAAGAGGGGAAGGACTCCACCGAATCCTCCCCCGTGGCCTCCCCGTCCGGCGACCTGATTGCCGCCTTCTCCACCTACAAGAGGGATCTGGACGTGGTGCTGTTTGGCGTGCCGGACCGGCGCCTCTTCCGCAACCTCACCCGCGGCCGCACCACCGCCTACGAGTACCTGGTGGCCCAGGGGCTCACCGTGGGTCCCGATCGGGGGCGCGACCTGGCCTTTTCCCCGGGCGGCGACACGGTCGCCGTGTTTGCGCGCCGCGAGCGCGGGCGTTTCCTGCTCTTGCTCGACGCCCTGCGGGGAGGGATCGCCAAGACCTACCCCATCCCTGTAGACCAGGCCATGGAACCTGCCTTTTCGCCCGATGGCAGCACCGTGGCGTTCCGCGCCTTTGCTGGAGGACAGGCCGATATCTACCTCTTGGACCTGGCCTCTGGAAGCGTGCGGAACTTCACCAACGACCCGGCCTTCGACGCCTCCCCCAGCTTTTCCCCGGACGGGACGCACCTCGTCTACTCCTCCCAGACAGGGGCCGACGCCAAGCTCTTCGAGGTCTCCCTCTCCGACCCCGGCGAGCGGCGCCAGCTCACCTTCGGCCCCGGTAACGACGAGGGGGCAGCGTTCTCCGCTGATGGGAAGACCCTGTACTTTGCCTCCGACCGCGATCGGGGGATCTTCGACATCTACGCCCTGAACCTGGAAAGCCGTGCCTTGACGCGGCTCACCAGCGTTATCGGCGCTGCTCTGAACCCCACACCGGTGCCCACCCGCGATGGCGAGCGGGTAGTTTACCAGGCCTTCACCCGCGGCAGTTACCAGCTCTACCTCACCGACCCGGCCCAGGGGCGACCCGCCGGGACCGAGGAGCCCCCGCGCCAGGTGACGGAGCGGCCGCCGTTCGTACCCTCCGTGAGCGTCACCGTGGACCCCAACCGGGTGGAAAAGGCCAACAGGCGGAAGCTGTTCATCGAGGATGCGCAAGTCCTGGTAGGCATCAACGAGGACCAGACCCTGGTGTCGCAGACGTACCTCTCCTTCACCGATCACTACGGCGACCGCCGGCTGGGAATCCTCATGGAATCGGTGAGCGGCTACTCCAACTTCCAGTTCTCTTACTACGACCTCTCCAAACGCTTGCAGTGGGGGGTCTCGGTGTTCGACGACCGGGCCTACTTCGTGGGGTACAGCACCCTCACCGGCCGCCCGGTGCGCATCGAGCAGGTGTACCGCGAGACCGGCGGCGCCGCGTACCTGCAGTATCCGCTCTCCCGCTACTACCGCGCCGAAGGGGTGGCAGGGTACTTCAGCCGCGACGCGTACTACCCCTACGTCATCGACTACGGGGGCCAGCCCGCCATCTACTGGATCCCCACCTCAAACAGCGTCCCCTTCGTGGAGGTAGCCTTCGCGGGGGACACGACGCTCTGGCAGAGCTACGGGCCGCACAGTGGCCACCGCTTCCGGGTTTCCGCCGCCTACCTCTACGATCTGGACAACGGCGGCAAGCTCTCAGAAGACGTGCGCTTGGATGCGAGGGCGTACCTCCCCCTGTCCTACCGCAACGAAGTGGCGGTGCGCCTGTGGGGAGCCTACGCGAGGGGTTCCCAGCCGAGCATCTTCTGGTTCGGGGGGCTCGATACGCTGCGGGGCTTCGACTACCACTCCCTGGCCGGCAACCGCGCTGCGTACCTCAATGTGGAGTGGCGGTTCCCACTCATCGACCACCTCGTGCTACCGTGGCTGTACGTGAACGACATCCGAGGCCGCTTCTTCCTGGACGTGGGCGCTGCCTACTTCGACCTGCCCTGGTACAGTCAGGACTTCGACTTCATGGCCGACGGTCGCCTCAGAGATGGCGTGGCCTCCTACGGGTTCGGCGTCTCGCTCAACCTCTTTGGCCTGCCGGCGCACTGGGACTTTGCCAAGCGGTGGGACCTCAAGTCCACGCTCTCCGACCGCCGCACCACCTTCTGGATCGGTTACCGGTACTGAGCGAGCGGGAACGCAGCACGGCCACTGGTATGGGACGGGGCGAGGCGCTGCGGGTGCACGCAGCGCTGCTCTTCGTGCAGCTCACCTTCGGGGCCTTCCACGTGGTGGGCAAGTTCGTCCTCGCCTCCCTCTCCCCCCTCCAGCTGGCCTCCTGTCGCGTCCTGGTCGCGGCACCGCTCCTGCTCGTGCTGGCCCAACGGGTAGACCGAGTGACGCCGCCGCTGCAACTCATGCCGGCGTTTGCCCTGCTCGGGTTCTTCGGGGTCTTTGCCAACCAGGTGCTGTACGTGCTGGGGTTGCGCGCATCGGGGGCCACGAACGCGGCCATCCTCATGCTGTCGATTCCAGTTTTCGTGACGTTGGCCGGCTCCCTGCTGGGGATCGAGCGCCCCACCCTGCGCACCTCCGGCGGCGTGGCGTGCGCCGTGGTCGGTGCCCTGGTGGTGCTGAACCCCGGCCAGCTGGTCCTGGGCGGGCAGGCCGCCGTCGGCAACGCCCTCCTGCTGGGCAACTGCTTAGCCTACGCCCTGTACCTGGTCCTCCAGCGCCCGCTCCTGACCCGCGTCCCGCCACTCACCCTGGTGGCCTGGTCGTTCCTCTTTGGCGGCGTTGGCGTGGTGGCGGTGAGCCTTCCCGAACTGGCCGGCCTGCAACTGGCAGCGGTGCCGCGCAGCGCCTGGCTCGGTCTCGCCTACGTGGTGGCCATCCCTACCGTGGTCAACTACGCCCTCAACTCCTGGGCCATGCAGCGCTCCTCGGCCGGCTTGGTGGCAGCGTACACAACGCTGCAACCGGTGGTCGCCACGGTGCTCGCGGTGCTGCTCCTGGGCGAGCGCCCGGGGGTGGCGGAGCTGGCCGGGTTTGCCCTCATTGCCGCTGGGCTTTCCCTCGTGAGCCGGTCGAACCCCAAGGGGAGCGGCCGCGAGCGAAAAGCGGTGCCATGATGGCAGGGTGAGGGGAGCGCCGGGAGCAACGGGACTGCCAAGAAAGGGACTGGGCACAGGCGCGCGGGCGCTTCTCGCGGGGGTGCTGGCGGCCGCGGTGGTGGGCCACGGTGAGATTCCGCTTCCGAACCGGGGAAACCCGCAAGCCAGCTCCCCGCACCTGCCCAACTTCGGCACCGTGACGGCCAATCTGCTGCGGGGCGGGCAACCCACCGCGGAAGGGTTCCGGATCCTTGCGGCTTCGGGGGTGCAGGTGGTGATCAACCTGCGCCTCGAAACCTTCCCCGATGTCGCCGAGCGGCGGCTCGTGGAGTCCCTCGGCATGCGCTACGTGGCGATCCCCATGCACGGCCTCCTCACCCCCACCCACGCGGCTGTGGCGACCTTCCTGACGGAGCTCTGCGCACACCGCGGGGAACGCGTGTTCGTCCACTGTCGGCGGGGTGCCGAGCGCACCGGTGTGGCGGTGGCGGCGGTGCGCATCGCCTTCCAGGGGTGGCGGCCAGCCGATGCCATTGCCGAGATGGTGCGTTTCGGTTACCGCCGCCTCCTCTTCCCCCACTACACCCGCTTCGTGCGGCGCTTGCCGGCAGCGCTGGCAAGCGAACCTGCCTTTGCCGCCCTGCACAAGGGCCCGTGCCTGGAGGGAACGGCCAGGCCGGGCAGCCAGGGCAATCGCCTTACCGCTCCCGTGGTGGGGCCGGGTGTGGTGGAGCCAACCCTATAATGCCACCGTGCAACCGACACCCACCCCCTGGGGGTGGCACAGGAGCGGCACGGGGCAGGGGTACCGTCTCTCGCTGTCCCGTCTGCTGCGCCGCGCCTTCCGTCGCCAGCTGCGCTGGCTGCGCTACCTGGTCCGTCCCCCCAGGGTGCGCTTCGTGTACGCGCCTGCCTACCAGCAAGCCATCGTGGGTGCGCCGCTCGACCCGTTGCGCGCGGACCGGGTCCTGGCCTTCCTCACCAACGAGGGGCTGATCCGGCGCGAGGACATCGCGACCCCCATCCCTGCGGCCTTGAAGAACGTGCTCCTGGCCCACACGCCCGAGTACTTGAAGGCGCTGGAGCGGCCGGAAACCCTCACCGAGATCCTGGGCACGGCAGTGAGCGACGCCGAGCTGGAGCAGATCCTCGACCTCCAGAGGCTGATGGCGGGGGGAACCATCCACGCCACCCGGCTGGCCCTGGCCACGGGGTGCACGGGGGTCAACCTGGGCGGCGGGTTCCACCACGCCGGACCGGCGCGGGGCATGGGGTTCTGTGTCTTCAACGACATCGTCATCGCCATCCGTCGCCTCCAGCGCAAGGGGTTTTCCGGAACGGTGCTGGTCGTGGATTTGGACCTGCACGACGGCAACGGTACGCGCGCAGCCTTTGCTGCCGATCCCAGCGTCCACACCTTCTCCATCCACAACCAGCACTGGGGGGACACCCAGGCGGTGGAATCCACCAGCATCGCGCTCGGCAGCAACGTGACCGACGAGACCTACCTGGGCACCCTCCTCAAGACCCTGCCGCCGGTGATCGAACGGCTCAGGCCCCGCCTCGTGTTCTACCTGGCGGCGGTGGACGTGGCAGCCGACGACCGGCTCGGCAACTGGAGCATCACCGCCGAGGGGATCCTGGCTCGGGATCGCTTCGTAGTGGAGCAGGTGCGCCACGCGGGTGCCGCCCTCGTCGTCCTCCTGGGCGGTGGCTACGGCGACAACGCCTGGCGGTACTCGGCGCGGTTCTTCAGCTGGCTGCTGGCAGGTCGCGTGGTGGAGCCGCCCGACAACGAGTCGTTGACGCTGCTGCGCTTCCGCCAGATCAAGAACGCCCTCAACCCGCTCCACCTCACCCACGCCGGGGAGTCGTCCTGGGAGCTCACGGAGGAGGACCTGGTGGGGATCCTGCCCGGGATCCCACGCCAGACCCGCTTCTTGGGCTACTTCTCCAAGGTGGGGGTGGAGCTGATCCTGGAGCAGTTCGGAATCTTCCAGCAGCTGCGCGCACGAGGTTTCCGCAACCCGGAGCTCCAGCTCGAACTGGACCACCCCCTCGGCCAGACCCTGCGCATCTGGGGAGATGCCTCGCACACCGAACTGCTGGTAGAGGTCCGGCTGTCGCGCTCGGCGCGGGCCCTGCCGAACCGGGAGGTGCTGGTGGTGGAGTGGCTCCTGCTCCAGAACCCGCGGGAAACCTCCTGGGGCCACCGTTCGCCCCTGCCGGGCCAGACCCACCCCGGCCTCGGCATGCTCCGGGAACTCTTCGGCTGGCTCGTGGTGGTGGCCGAGACGTTGGGGTTGGATGGCCTGTTCTTCCGACCGGCTCACTACCACATTGCCGTGCAGAGCCACCGGTTTGCCTGCTTCGTTGACCCTGCCCACGAGGCGCTCTTCCGCAAGCTCCAGGCCCTCTTGGGCCAGTGCGGGCTGGCCCAGGCCAGCCATCTGGTGGAAACCGGTCAGGTGTTGCAGCTTCCCAGTGGCGAACCGTTGGTGTGGGAGGCGTTCCCGATGGTGCTGCCGGTCTCGGAAGAGCTCAAGGCTTGGGCCAGCGGGGAGGCGTACGAGGGCGCCGTGGCGGAGGCCGAGAAGGGGATTGCGCTGACACTGCGCTCCACGCCAGTGGGTTGAGCCGGCAGAGCGAGAGCCACACCCCAGCTTCGCTACGTGCGCTGGAGGATGGCGCGGAACTCGCTGGGGTCGTTGTCCTCCTTGCCGCCGAGGCTCCCGCCACACACTGCGCAGCGGTACTCGTACCTGTTGCCGCTCGGCAGCACGAGGAGCAGGTGGCGGCGCACGGGACGCGAGGCCCGGCAGTTGGGACAGTACAGTTCCGAGACCTCGAATTCCTGGTACGACGGTCTTCTGGAGCCCATGGGGCACGTCTCCCGGAACGCCACGCCCACCCCCGGCCGTGGCGTGGCGTTCCCCTCCCAAGGCTAGTCCGCACACGGCTCGTGTCAAGGTTCTCTGGAGGTGGTGCGCGTGCCGCTCCCCCACCCCCTTGCCAGGAGTCGGGGGGCTGTTAGTATCGGCGGACGGGCGCAGGGCAGTTGGCGAAGGCGTCCGCAGGGAGGCACACCGTCGATGGCTCACCGCACCGTCGTTTTCGTTCTGGTTGCCGCTACCGCCCTGGTCGGGGTCGCGCCGGAGGCGCCAGCCTGCACCAACATCCTCGTCACCAAAGGGGCCACCGTGGACGGCTCCACCTTCATCTCATACGCTGCCGACTCGCACGAGCTCTACGGCGCCCTCATCACCACGCCCGCAGGCGTGCACGGGCCGGGAGAGATGCGGGACGTCATCGACTGGGACAGCGGCAAGTTCCTCGGCCGGATCCCGCAGGCCCCCGTCACCTACGCGGTGGTGGGCAACATGAACGAGCACCAGGTTTCCATTGGCGAAACCACCTGGGGCGGCCGGGAAGAACTCGAGGGCCCCGCCGGCATCATCGACTACGGGAGCTTGATGTTCATCACCCTGGAACGGGCCAGGACAGCCCGCGAAGCCGTGGAGATCATGGGCCGGCTCGTGGAGGAGTTCGGGTACGCCTCCACCGGCGAGAGCTTCTCCGTCGCCGATCCCAACGAGGTCTGGTTCGTGGACATGATTGGCAAGGGCAAGGGGGCGAAAGGTGCCGTGTGGGTTGCCCGCCGCATCCCCGACGGCTACGTCTCGGCGCACGCCAACCAGGCTCGCATTCGTCAGTTCCCCCTCAACGACCCCGCCAACTGCCTCTACGCCAAGGACGTCATTTCCTTTGCGCGGGAAAAGGGGTGGTTCAACGGCGAGGACGAGGAGTTCAGCTTTGCGGATACCTACGCGCCCATGGGCTTTGGCGCGGCCCGCTTCTGCGAAGCGCGGGTGTGGAGCGTCTTCCGCCGCGTGGCGCCGTCGTTGGGACTCGGGGTGGAGTACGTGGACGGCAAGCACCTGGACCTGCGTCTGCCGTTGTGGGTCAAGCCGGATCGTAAGCTCTCGGTGCACGATGTGATGCAGCTCATGCGCGATCACTTCGAGGGCACGGAGCTGGACATGACCAAGGACGTGGGGGCCGGTCCCTTCGCCTGCCCGTACCGGTGGCGACCGATGGAGTGGAAGCTTGGCGACGAGGAGTACGTGCACGAGCGGGCCATCTCCACCCAGCAGACCGGCTTCTCCTTCGTGGCCCAGGCCCGTTCCTTCCTCCCCGACCCCATTGGCGGCATCTTCTGGCTGGGGTTCGACGACACCTACACCACCGTGTACACACCCATGTACTGCGGGATCCGCGACATCCCCAAGAGCTACGGGCCGCAGGCGGGGAACTTCGCAGCCTTCTCCTGGGACTCGGCGTTCTGGGTCTTCAACTTCGTCGCCAACTGGGCGTACACGCGCTACAGCGACATGATCCACGATATCCAGGCGGTGCAGTGGGAACTGGAGGCCAAGTACCTGGCGGACCAGCCGGAAATCGAGAAGGCCGCCCGCAAGCTTTACGAGACCTCACCGATGCTGTGCCGCGACTACCTCACCGCCTACTCGGTGAAGGTCGGCGACGAGGCCACGGCGCGCTGGCGCAAGCTGGGCGAGTTCCTGATCTGGAAGTACCTTGACGGCAACGTCCGGGACAGCCAGGGCCACGTGACCCACCCCCGCTACCCCGACGCCTGGTACGAGCGCATCGTCAAGGAACGGGGGGATTCGATCCGCGTCCCCAAACCGGCCAACCCGTAGCGGCACGGGGGCCGCCCGCTCCATGGCGTCCCGCCGGAGGGCCCGGCCCTTCGAGCCTCAGCCGGCCTCGAGGGAGATTTCCATGAAGTCGAACCAGGTGCCGGTGCCGGTGATGGAGTCGATCTCCGCCTGGACGATGGCCAGGTGGCCCTGCTCGATTTCGAGGAAGCGGGAGAAGAGCGGCCGATACTGGGCCTCCACCGTACCCACGAGCTGCTGGTAGAAGGCACTGGTCGTGCGCTCCAGCTCCAGAGCCACCTTGAGCAGTTCCAGCTCCGCGTGCACCGCCACGGTGGGCGAAGGCCCCTTGGCGACGCGATCCTTGGCCTGGGCGATCCACTCCGCAGTGGGGAGAACGGTGGGGAGCTCCGGCGTCTGCACCGCCCCCCCACGCGTCCACTCGTCGAGCCGGCTGCGCAAGTAGGCGATGTGCCCCGCCTCCTCGCGGGCGAGGGTCTGGAACACCTTCTTGCCGCGGGGGTCCAACACCTGCTCCGCACCGGTCGCGTAGTGCTTCTGCACGGCGTGCTCGTAGTCGATGGCGATCGCCAACGCTTCCTTCAGTTCCATACCACCCCCCTGCACCGAGCCGACCAAAAAGCCGGTCGCTGCTGCCAGGTTAGCCGGTCAGGGCGAAGAGTCAAGCCGCCGCGAATCCCCTCCCATGGGAAGTGGCTGCGAAGGCGTGGCGGGCGGAAAGAGCTGGAAGGCGGGGTCGAACTGGGCCAGGAACTCCAGGCTAAAGGCACGGTAGGTCACGAACACCGGCAGCAGCAGCACGGTGCCCATGTAGGGGATGGCCAGGAGCAGGAAGCCCACGCAGCAGGTGAGGAGACCAAACACCACCACCGCCACACCCACCGCCAGGCCCAGGGCCAGGACGAAGAGGGCGTAGCCCAAGAACGCACCCGAGTACGCCTCGAACCAGGGCAGGAGCAGCCGCCACGCGGCAGCAGCGCCCAGCTCGGTGCGGGCCATCACCGGCACCACGAAGGAGTCGAGGAAGAGCGCAACGCAGGCCAGGGCAACGATCGAAAAGAGAGCCGCCAACACCCCCAGCGCGATGGCCACGGTACCGCGCACGGTGGCCACGGTGAAGCCGGCAACACCCCCCGCCACCAGGAGCAACACCCCAGCGAGCGCGGCCAGCACTGCAATGGCCACGGCAAAAAAGCCGAGCCGCCAGAGGAACAGCGAGTTGCCGAGGCGGCGGTAGCGCCCCCACGGCTCGACGATGGCAGCCCGGTTGTGAACCACGTTGTCGAGGAAGATGAACTTTCCCCGCGAACTGAGCCACAGCAAGACAACGAGGAGCAGCGCCCCCGCCACGATGGCCGCCACCACCAGGGGCACGAGCCACGGGTGCTGGGCGAACCACTCCTGCAGCGAATACAGCCCACCCACGAAATCTGCCCCGTGACCGGAGCGGATGCGGCCGCTGGGTGCACCGCCACCCACCCCATCGACGAGACCCGCGAGCCACGCCGAGAAGGCGAGGACCAGCCATTTGGCCAGATCCAGCGGTGCGAACAGCGTCAGTCTCGTCCGGGCCCAGGCGCGCTGCAACGGCTCCACGTACGCGATCTTCACGCTGCGCTCCCCGGCGGTCGGTTGCCGCCCATCCCCTCCCGAGTGTACGCCGCTTCACCCCTTTCAGTTGCGAGCCACCGCGGGCGAAGAGCGGCGCAGCGGTGAATTGGCGCAACTCCCGCCAGCCGCCAGCACCCGCTGGATCTCGGCCAGGGGGAAGGCCGCCACGCTGGCATCGCTGTTCACCGCCAGCAGTCCGCCGGAGATAAAGGCGCCGGTGGATTCGTTGAGCACGGCAATGCCGTCGGTGTTGGCCACCACCCGCCCGGTGAAGGCACCCAGGGGGCGGAGGGAGACCCGGTCGAAGACAAGGAAGCGGGTGCGCGTCTTGTACTGGTCCACGGCGATCCACAACCCGCCCTGGCCGTAGCGCACCAGCGCCAAACCTTCCGGGTCGGCTGTGAACGCTCCGTGGCCCAGCACCTGACCGGTAAAGTGGCCGTCCAGGTCGTACACCTTGAGATCCCGGGCGCTCTCCGCCTCGTCGGCGATCAGGAGCCGGTTCCACTGGGGGTCGGCGGCGATGGTCTCCACCATGTGGAGGGCACCGTCCCCTGCAGTTTCTCCGAAGCTCCGCACGAGGTGACTCTCCACGCCCCCGTCCCGAACGGCGAGGAGGAAGTGCCGAACCCGTTCGCCCAACTCCGCCGCCGGGGGAATAGCGCCCCCTGCCCCCAGGTAGCTGTCGGTGACGTAGACCTCCACCCCGCGGCGGCTGCGGAAAGCGGCAATCCCGTACGGCCACCGCAACGTGCCCACGCCCACGAAACCCAGGCTGGCAAACTCGGGGAGGTGAAACACCTGCACCCGCCGGTTGTCCCGCTCGCTGACCAGGAGCAGGTCGGCCACCACGGCCACGCCGTTGGGGCGGCGGAACTGCCCCGGCCCTTCCCCCTCCTCCCCGACGGTGCGGAGGAGGCGGCCGTCGGCGACCGAGAGCACCAGCAGGCGGTGGGTACTCTTGGCGGTGGCGACCACCCACCCCCCAGCGGGCCAGCACGCCAGCGAGTCGAGGTTCTCCTCCGGCCTCCGCTCCGACTCGTACACTTCCGCCACCACCGGCAGTGCCAAGGTGGCCTGCGAGGCGAGACGCGAAGCACAACCCCACAGGGGAGCCCCGCCGAGGAAGAGGGCCAACAGTGGCAAGCCACCCCGCTGCCAGGGGCCAGGTTGGCGGAGGAAGCGCAGGAATCCCGTGCAAGGGCTCATGGGGCGGATTCTACCGTGGCGGGGTCGCCCTGAGCGCCGGCAGCACCGGTGGCCTGCGGAGCGCATCGCCCAGCAGCGATAGAATGACGCCATGAACATCAATGGCGCGGGTGGTACGTCGGGTGGCGTGGGGATCTTCTTCGGTGGGCTCGCCATGCTGGTGGTGGGGGGGTATCTGCTCCTGCAGCAGGTCACGGTCCACTCCGGATTCTGGGGGTGGTTCGGCGGCAGGACCTTCGGGTTGACGCTGCTGCCGCTCGTGCTCGGGGTGGGGTTGCTCTTCTTCGACGGGCGATCCAAGGCCGGGTGGATCCTCACGGTGGGCGGGTTCCTCATCATCGTGGCCGGGATCGTGGCCAACCTGGAGATCTACTTCCGCCCCACCAACCTCTTCAACACCCTCCTCATGCTGGCGCTGCTGGCGGGAGGGATGGGGTTGATCGTGCGGTCGCTGCGAAATAGCGGGCAGCCGTGAGCAGGAGACGGCGGCAGCGTGCCGGGCGCCACCGCGCGGACAGCGCTCCCAAAACCGGGGAGTGAAGGCGTGGACCCCACCAGCACTGGCCACAGGGCGCCCCGCATCTGGGCCTTCGGGAGCGGCAAGGGTGGCGTCGGCAAATCGGTCCTCGCCGCCAACCTGGCCGTGGTCACGGCCCGCTCCGGCCGCTCGGTGACCCTGGTGGACGCCGATCTGGGCGGCGCCAACCTCCACACCCTCCTGGGCGTTGCCAACCCGCGGCGGACACTTTCGGACTTTCTGGAGCGGCGGGTGGCCACCCTCGACCAGGTCATGGCGCCCACCCGCATCGCCAACCTGTGGCTCGTGAGCAGCGCTCGAGCCATGCTGGAGGCGGCCAACCCTGCTCACGCCCAGAAGGAAAAGGTGCTGCGGCACATTGCCGCCCTCCCCGTGGAGGTGGTCATCCTCGACCTGGGCGCCGGCTCGAGCCTCACCGTCCTGGATTTTTTCCTTGCCGCCCACCGGGGCGTGGTGGTGGTGGCCCCCGAGCCCACCTCCGTGGAGAACACCTACCAGTTCGTCCGGGCAGCTTTCTTCCGCAAGCTGCGGCGCGCCTCGCCGCGGGAGCGCATCCGGGAGGTGCTGGCTGCGGCACTGCAGCAGCGCGAAGGGCATACCTTCCCCTCACCCCGCGAGCTGGTGCTGGCGACAGCAGCCCTCGACGGGGAGGTAGGGAAAGCACTAGCGAGCGAGATCTCCACCTTCCGCCCCGGCCTGGTGGTGAACCAGGCCCGCACCGCCGACCAGCAGCACCTGGTGCAGGACATGGCCACCGCCTGCCGCGACTACTTTGGCAGCCCGACACAGGCTCTGGGCTGCATCGAGTACGATCCCCTCGTGCCGCTGTCCGTGCAGGAACGGCGACCGGCGGTGGAGCTGTTCCCCGAGAGCCCCTTTGCCCGTGGCGTGGCTGCCCTCCACGGGCAGCTGGTCGAGGTGGCCCATGACTGAGGACCCCACCGCACAGGATTGGGCCAGCTTCGGGCTGGAAGCAGGGGCGTCGCTGGAGGAGCTGCAGCGTGCCTACCGCCGGCGGCGGGCCCTCTACGAGGCGGCAACCCTCGCCACGTACTCCCTCTACACCGAGGAGGAACGGTTACGGCTTGTGGAAGCCCTGGAGCAGGCCTACCGCCGCCTCCTCGCCACCTTCCCCCCCAGCCCGGCCGCCACCGGCGCTCCCCCCGCCGACGCCACCCCTCCCCCCACCGGACTGACCTCCACGCCGGCCGGCTACCTGCGGCGCCTGCGCGAGCTGCGCGGCCTGTCCCTGGCCGACATCGCCCAACGCACCAAAATCCGCCCCGCCATCCTCGCAGCCCTCGAGGCGGAGGACGTTGCGCTCCTGCCAGCGCCGGTATACGTGCGCGGGTTCGTGCTCCAGATCGCCAAACTCCTGGGCGCCCCCGACCCCGAGGCGCTGGCGCGCCGCTA
>JACADV010000047.1 GCA_013388425.1 Thermoanaerobaculaceae bacterium
GCCTGCGCTTACCCCTGCAGTCATCCTGAGCCTGCGCAGCAGGCGAAGGATCCCGTCATCCCCGGAGCGCCACCGTCGGGCGGCGGGCTGCCAGCATTGACGAGACCCTTCGGCGCTGACGCGCCTCAGGGTGACGGTGGGAAAACGAGCGGCTCAGGGTGACGGTGGGAAAACGAGCGGCTCAGGGTGACGGTGGGAAAAATGCAGTCATCCTGAGCCTGCGCAGCAGGCGAAGGATCCCGTCATCCCCGGAGCGCCACCAGCGTGCAGCGGGGCTGCCAGCACTGCCGCGACCCTTCGCCCGCCGTCGGCGAGAGGGCTCACGGCTGCTTCTCGATCTCGCCGGTCATGGGCACGAAGCGGACAGGGATGACGTCCCGCTGGGACAGCCCGCCCGCCTCCTTGGTGAGGACCTTGAGCTGCTGGTAGAACGACCCCACCGGAATGACC
This sequence comes from Thermoanaerobaculaceae bacterium, assembly GCA_013388425.1. Lineage (GTDB taxonomy): Bacteria > Acidobacteriota > Thermoanaerobaculia > Thermoanaerobaculales > Thermoanaerobaculaceae > JACADV01. The sequence goes on from JACADV010000047.1 coordinate 451, forward strand.
AGGCGACCGCCGGGGGCCAGCTGGTCCACCAGCGGTTGGGGGATGCGTTCCGGCGCGGCGGTGACGATGATCCCGGCAAAGGGGGCAGCTTCCGGCCAGCCGGCGTAGCCGTCGCCGGCCCGCACCTGCACCGAGGTGTAGCCCAGGGCCGCGAGGCGATCGGCAGCGCTGCGCGCCAGGGCTTCCCGGATCTCGATGGTGTAGACCTGACACCCCATGGCAGCCAGCACCGCCGCCTGGTAGCCGGAACCCGTGCCGATCTCCAGCACGGAATCGCCGGGCTTGACGGCGAGCAACTCGCTCATCAACCCCACGATGTACGGCTGGGAGATGGTCTGCCCGTCACCAATGGGCAGGGGGTGGTCGGCGTACGCCTGGGGGCGAACATCCTCCGGCACGAAGAGGTGGCGCGGCACCGTGCGCATGGCGGCCAAGACGTTGGGGTCCCGCACACCGCGGGCCGCAATCTGCGTGCGCACCATGGTCTCGCGCAGCTCCACCCACCGCTGCTCGTCGTCGGCCGACCCTCGCCCCCCGCAACCCCAAAAACCACCCGCGAGGGCCAGCAGCGTCATCACTGCTGTCCCCTTCACTGGACTCCCCGGGCTACAAACACGTCGCGCCCAGCTACCACGGTTCGCAAGATCCGTGCCTCGCGAACTACCGTCACCTCACCCGCCGACAGGTCCCGGTCCACCACCGTGAAATCGGCGGCAAACCCTGCTCGGATCGCGCCGCGCCACTCCTCCTCGAACGCCGCGTACGCGGCCCAGCTGGTGAAACCTGCTACTGCCTCGGCGGCCGTGAGCGCTTCGGGAAGGTTCCACCCCTCCCCCCCTGTCCCCTCGAAGGGTCGGCGTGTCACCGCAGCCCACACCCCTCGGCGCGGGTCGGGATTCTCCACCGGCACATCGGAGCCAAGGCAAAGCCTGGCCCCGGCGGCGAGGAGGGAGCGCCACCGGTACGCCCAGGCGATGCGCTCTGGGCCCAGGCGCTGTGGCGCCCAGGGCATGTCGGAGGTGCAGTGGGTGGGCTGAACGGAAGCGATCACGCCCAGCGCGGCAAAGCGGGGCACGTCCTCCTCTCGCACGATTTGGGCGTGTTCGATGCGGGCGCGCAGCGTGCGCGCAGCACCGCCCAGCTCCCGCTCGTACAGGTCCAGGACCCGCCGCACCGCCGCATCGCCAATGGCGTGAACGCAGGGCTGGAAACCGGCCTCGCCGGCGCGGCGGATGAACTCCCCCAGCCGCTCCAGGGGTGTCACTTCGAGCCCCCGCGTGCCGGGCTCGTCCGTGTAGGGCTCGCCCAGGAGCGCCCCCCGCGAACCCAGCGCACCGTCCGCGTAGTACTTCACGGCGCGCACCGCCAGCATTCCGTCCGTGGAGAGCCAGGCTCCCCGAGCGTAGGCCTCTCGCACCGCGGCCTCGTCGCTCCCCTCCACCATGGCGTATACCCGGATGGGCAGCCTTCCCTCCGCCGCCAACCGCTGCAACACCTCCAGCCCCTGGCGGGTGGTGCCGGCGTCGTGGATCTCGGTGAAGCCGAGGCTGGCCAAGCGCTGCCCGGCCAGGAGCACCTGCCGCTCCACAGCCTCGGGGGAGGGTGCCGGCGCGGCCCGCTCCAGGAGTTCGCAGGCCGCGTCCACCAGCACCCCCGAGGGCTCGCCGTGCTGGTCGCGGAGGATGCGTCCGCCGGGCGGGTCGGGAGTGTGGCCGGTGATGCCCGCCGCCGCCAAGCCGGCGGCGTTGGTGAGGACCGCGTGGCCGTCGATGCGGCGCAGCAGCGCCGGGTGATCCGGGAGGGCGGCGGAGAGCGCCGCGTGGTGGGGGAAGTTCTTGTCGGGCCAGTCGTTCTGGTCCCACCCCCGACCCACTACCCACTCGCCCGGGGGGAGGGCCCGGGCCGCCTCGCGCACGCGGGCGATGACCTCCTGGAAGCTCCTGGCCCCCACCAGATCCACCTGCTCCAGAGCTGCACCAAAGCCCAGCAGGTGACCGTGGCTCTCGGTCAGGCCCGGGAAGACGTGGGCGTCTCCCAGCTCCACCACCTCGCGCGCCACGCGCCGAAAGTGGTGCAGCGCACCCTCCTCGCCCACGGCAACGATCCTCCCCTCGCGCACGACGATGGCGCCGGGCCCCGACGTGCCGTCACGATGCACGTGGGCAGCGACGAAGAAGCGATCCACTTCCGGCACGGAGCCACACCCACAAGCAGCTGCAACCATCACCACCACCACACCCCGCACAGCGCTCATGCGCCAACTCTACCCCTTCGGGCAGTGAGCGGCAAATGCCGGGCGAGCCGTGCGGCCCTCAACCCTCGTCCAGCGCCGCCCGCAGCTCGCGCGCCAGCACCTCCACGGCAAACGGCTTTTGCAGGAAGCGCAGCCGCCCCTCCCGCGCCCCCCGCTTCACCGCCTCGTCTTCGGTGAAACCCGACATCACCACCACGCCCAGGCGGGGGAACCGCTGCACCAAGGCCCGTGCCAGCTCGCCCCCGTGCATCCCCGGCAGGATGAGGTCGGTGAGCAGCACGGCAAACTCCTCGCTCTCTGCCACCTGGAGGGCGGATTCGCCGTCGGCCACCGCCGTCACCACGAATCCGAGCCCCTCCAGCGCCTCCCGGAGGCTCTCCCGCACCTCCGCCTCGTCCTCCACCAGGAGGACCTTCTCGCCCCGCCCTGGCAGCTCCTCTCCCCCCCGCTCGGTCTCCAGTGGCGCCTGGGATGGCACCGGCAGCTCGCTCATGGGGAACACCACCAGGAAGGTACTCCCGGCGCCCGGCGCACTGCTGACCTCGATGCGGCCGCCGTGACGCTCCACGATCCCCTGCACCACAGCGAGCCCCAGTCCGCTGCGCTCCTCCCCCCCCTTGGTGGTGAAGAAGGGGTCGAAGATTCGCCGTTGCACCTGCTCGTCCATGCCAATGCCGGTGTCGCGCACCGACAGCCACGCCTCCCCCGCCCGGGCCCCCGTGCGCACCTCCACCCGCCCCCCGTCGGGCATGGCATCGATGGCGTTGACCACCAGGTTGATGACGATCTGCTCGATCTGCCCACCGTCGGCCAGCACCGGCACCGGCTGGTCGCTACCCTCCACCCACAGGTGCACGTTGTCCGGCACCAGTCGCTCGACGAGAGCGCACGCCGAGCGCACCACGCTCGTCAGGTCGAGCACCGTTGGCCGCGCCACCTCGCGGCGGGCAAAGAGCAGGAGCTGCCGGGCGAGGGAAGCCCCGCGCCGGATCTGTGCCTCCAGCTCGGAAACCGCCGCCCCGATCTGCCCCTCCTCCTGGCCTTTCGGACGGCAGCGGTGCAGCGTGGACATCATGGCTTGCAGCAAGTTATTGAAGTCGTGGGCGATGCCGCCCGCGAGCCGACCGATAGCCTCCTGCTTCTGGGCTTGCAAGAGACGCGCTTCCATTGCCTTGCGCTGCGAGATGTCCCGGTACACCAGCTGCACGGCAGGCTTCCCCTGGTAGGTCAAGGCAGTGGCCGTGACCTCCACCTCGAGGCAGGAGCCGTCGGCCTTGAGGAAGGTCTCCTCCACGGGTGGCACCGGCCCACCCCCCGCCAGGAGCTGGCGGATGCGCGCCACGACCACGGGACGCGAGTCGGGGTGGACGAAATCCAGCGCCGGCCGACCCAGCACCTCTTCCGGCGAGGTGTAGCCCAACAGCTCCAACCCCTTCCGGTTGACGAACATCACCTTGCCGTCGCAGTGCACGGCAATCCCATCGGGGGACAGCTCCACGAGCCGCCGGTACCGTTCCTCGCTCTGCCGTACCGCCTGCTCGGCGCGCACGTGGTCGATGGCCAGCGCCACCTGGGTGGAAACGAACTCGAGGATTGCCTTGTCCTCCTCGCTGTATCGCACCCCCTCGGTGTAGGACTGCACCGCCAAGACACCGATCGTGGTCTCCTGCACCCGCAGCGGCACCCCCAACCAGTCCACGGCGGGGGGCCCCAGGAGCTCCACTTCCCCGCGCGCCACGAGGTCCGCGAACACTTCCGGCGAGGTCAGCACCGCCTGCCCCGAGCGCAGCACGTACTCCGTCAGTCCCCGCCCGAGCGCCCGGGGGGCTGGCGGCTCGTCCAGCTGGTCCACGAAGTACGGGAAGTACAACGTGCCCGTGGCCGCGTCGTGCAGAGCAATGTAGAAGTTCTCGGCGGGCAGAAGTTCGGCCACGATGCGGTGGACGACGGGGAAGAACTCCTCCAGGGAGCGGGCAAAAACCGTTTCCTGGGCGATGCGGAAGGCGGCGTTGCGGACCTTTTCCGCACGCCGGCGGGCAGTGATGTCGGAGGCCACCGCCACGAAACCCGAAACGCTGCCCCTCGCGTCGGTCAGCGCCGAGCCCACCACCTCCACCCAAACCTTCCCCCCATCCCGCCGCCGCAGCTCCGTCTCCCCCTCCCAGTGCCCGCTCCCGAGCAGGCTCGTGACAACCTGCCGCCGCAGCCCCGACCGGCGCAGCGGCTCCACCACGTCGATGAGCCTTCTGCCCAGTACCTCCTCCGGCTGCCAGCCGAGGAGCTGGGTGGCGTACCGGTTCCAATAGACGATGTTGCCTGCCTCGTCCGTGGCCACCACCGCGTTGCGCACCTGGGCGAGAAGCGAGGCCTGGAAGCGGGCACTGGCCTCCGCCCGCCGCCGATCGGTCACATCGGTGATGAACCCCTCCAGCCACCGCAGCTGTCCGCCCTCGTCGAACACGCCGCGCCCCCGCTCCCATACCCACTTCTCCTCGCCGCTGGCGGTCCGGATCCGGTAGTTGAGCTCGAAGGGGCGCCGTTCGTTTAGGGCCTGCTGCACGTCGCGCCAGACGGCGGGGGCATCCTCGGGGTGGATCAGCTCACCGTACGCAACAACCCGGTTCAGCAGCACCTCCCCCGTGGCGTAACCGGTGAGGTCCCGACACCCCTCCGACACGAACTCCATCGTCCAGTTGGCGTCGTTGCGGCAGCGGTAGGCCATCCCCGGCAGATTCGCCATGAGCGTGGCCAGGGTTCGCTCGCTCTCCCGCAGCGCCTCTTCGGTTCGCCGCCGAGCCGTGATGTCCTGGGCAATTCCCTGCAGCCCCACCAGCACGCTGTCGCGATAGCAGCCAAACTCGTACGCCTCCAGCACCACCGCATGCCCGTCGGGGTGGCGGATCTCCACGATGGCCGGCTCACCGTCGAACTCGCCGGCCAGATGGCGACGGGTGGCCTCCCGCGCCACCTCGTTGATCGGGTTGTCGGTGGTGAACCAGTGGCGCTGGGCAAGCCATTCGGCCACAGTGCGGCCGGTGATCTGCTCCACCGACGGGGAAACGTAGGTCACCCGACCGGCGAGATCTTGGGTGTAGAAGAAGAAGGCCGGGGTCCCCTCCACCAGGAGCCGCAGCCGCTCGCTGGTGGCGGCCAGCTCCTCGCGCCGACGCCGCTCCTCCGTCACATCCCTGACCCAGGCCAACACCCGCCGGCGCGGCCCAGGCAGGACGGAGAGAGAGACTTCGCAGTCGAACTCCGTGCCATCGAAACGGCGGTGCCGCCAGGAAAAGCGCGCCGCGTGCCCCGCCACGGTCTCGGCGAGGTAGGCCGCGGCCGCCTCCTGCGAGGAGCGCCCGTCGGCTTGCCGGGGCGGGGATACCTCCCAGGGGGTGCGGCCAATCAGCTCCTCGGGATCGCAGCCAAAGAGCGCCCCGGCGGCCCGGTTGGCGAGCACGAACCGCCCCGCTTCCAGCACGAACCCGCCCTCCGGCCCCTCCTGGAAAAGGGCGAGGCGCTCGCTCTTCGAGAGGGTGCCGTGGAGGCGGCGCCGGCGGCCCAGGCTCCCGCGTGGGAAGAGGCCCATCGCCACCAGGCCCAGCGGCAGTTCCAGAGAGAGCGCAGCGGCCACCGGCGGCCGTGGACCCTGCCCCTCGCCAACCGGCACGCCCTCACCCCACCCAGCTGCCAGCGCCACGGCAAGGCAGGCAAAAAGGGCGGGGACGTGCCTCGCTCCTCCCCCAGCCGAAGTGTTCGCCTTCAACATCCCTACACCCGGCGTTCCGGTGGGGGGCTCGGTCAATGCAACGGCAGGATCAGGGTAGGCGCGCCGGAGCGGGCATCGATGACGGCAGCAAAGGCCAGCAGCGGCACGGAACCGCTCACCTCGGCGCGCAGGTTCTCCCCCCGGCTCACCTGGAACGCGTGGAGCACGTCGTCCAGTTGCAGGTACCCGCCGGGGGCCAGCCGGTAGGGCTGCTCCCCCAGCACCTCGCCGCGGGCGTTCAGCACCCGCACCCTCGCCACCCCGTTATCGGTGGAAGGGTTGAAGATGCCCACGTTGCTTCGGAACTGCGGCGTGCGTCTGAGCCCCACCAGGTGCGCAATCTCCCCGGGACGCACCGCCATGCTGCGCGGGAGCGCCGGCATCCCCTGTCCAAAGGAGCCCCGCCCGGCGGCGTTGAAGACCCGCGCGTAGGCCACGACGCCGGTGGTGCACACCACGCGCAGCACACCGACCCCCCCCGCTGGCACCAGATCCGTGCGGTACACGGTGGCGCCTGGCGGCACGTCCTCCAGCACCGGCTCGCTCTGGAGCCCCTCCACGTTCCCCTGACCCGACGGCAGGAACACCACGGCGTAGCCACCCGTACTGGGGGTGGTGTTGGTGATCCACACCTCGGTGTTCCACCAGGCCCCGTCCTGTCCCTGCCGCTGCGCCACACCAGGGATGAAGAACTCCTCGGCAGCAGCGGAGGCTGCCAGCGCCACGGCGCCGAGGAGCAATGACCATTTCACGACTCAAGCCTACCCCCTTGCCCGCCGCGATGCAAGGGGTCGGCGCCTCGCCATCCCACACCCCCCGAAGGGGCGCTCCCACCGCCCGGCGGCCACCCGTTCTGCTACGATGCAGCGTTTCTGGGCGGCGGCTCGCCACGCCCGCTCACCTCGGGCGCACCCCAGCGGGAAGGGGTGGAGCGGTTGCCGCGTTGTTCGCTGCAGGGCCGGCGCAGCAGACGCCGGTGGCCAGCGCTTGGGAGGCGCAATGCTGCGACGACTCGTCCTCGTACCGTTCCTCGTTTCGAGCCTCGGCTTCCTGCCGGGCACCGACACCGTCGTGAGCCGCCTGCGCTACGACGTCTACTTCCTCGCCTCCGATGCCCTGGAGGGGCGGCGCACGGGCAGCCCTGGGGCGCGCGTGGCCGCCGATTTCATCGCCACGCGCTTTGCCGACCTGGGGCTCGAGCCGGCGGGCGACCACGCTACTTTCGAACAGTCCTTCACCTTCATCAGTGGGGTGCGCCCTGGGGAGTCGAACCGGCTGGAGCTGACGCTCCCCGACGGGCCGCGCGTTGCGGCTGCGGAGGAGTTCACGCCCCTTGCCTTCTCCGCCTCCGGCACCGCCCAGGGCGAGCTGATCTTTGCCGGTTACGGCATCCACGCCCCTGACCTGGGCTACGACGACTACGCTGGCCTCGACGTGAAGGGGAAGGTGGTGCTCGTGCTGCGCTTCTCCCCCGATGGGGACGACCCCTCCTCCCGCTTCCAGCCGTACATGGCGTTGCGGCGCAAGGCCGCGGACGCTCGGCAGCAGGGGGCCGCGGCCGTGCTCATTGCCACCGGCCCCGTAGCGGCCAAGGACACGGCACCGGTAAAGCTCTCCTTCGACGCCTCCTTTGCCGACGCCGGGCTGCCGGTCCTGTCCATCGCCACACCCCTCGCCGAGCTCTGCTTCCGCGGCCACGGGTTCACGCTGGCGGAGCTGCAACGCGGCATCAACGAGCGCCACGAACCGGCCTCCCGCCCCCTGGGCGTGGCCGTCTCCCTGGCTGCCGACGTGATCCAGGAGCCAGGCACCGGCACCAACGTGCTGGCACTCCTGCCGGGGAGCGACGAGGCGCTGCGGAGTCAGGTGGTGCTGGTGGGGGCGCACTACGACCACCTGGGGCGGGGTGGGGAGGGGAGCGGCTCCCTCGCCCCCGACTCCAACGCCATCCACAACGGCGCCGACGACAACGCCTCGGGCGTCGCTGGGATGCTGGAGATTGCGCGCCAGCTCGTCCAGGCCCGACCCCGCCGGAGCGTGCTGTTTGCCGCCTTTGCCGGGGAGGAGATGGGCCTCTTGGGTTCGCAGCACCTGCTCCAGAACCTGCCCGTCCCGCGCGATTCCCTAGTGGCCATGATCAACCTGGACATGATCGGCCGCCTCGCGGACGCTAAGGCCCTCACCCTGGGGGGGTGGGGCACTGCCGCCGAGTGGCCGCAGGTGGTGGAACCGCTGCGAGCCGCGCTGGGCCTGGCCGTGGCGCCGAGCCCGGGCGGATTTGGCGCCTCCGACCACTCCACCTTCTACGGCGCGGGGGTGCCGGTGCTGTTCTTCTTCACCGGTGCCCACGAGGACTACCACCGCCCCACGGACGATGCCCCTCGCCTCCTCTACCCAACCATGGCAAAGGTGGTGCAACTGGCCACTGCCGTGGTCCAGGAGGTGGCCAACCGTCCACAGCGCCTCACCTTCCAGAAGGTGGCCGAGGAGGAGGTGGGGGAGCGGCGCGGCTATCGGGTGCGCACCGGCGTGATCCCCGAGTTTGGCTACCAGGGGCCGGGGTTCAAGATCTCCGGCGTACGCGGCGGCTCCCCCGCGGAAGCGGCGGGGCTGCAAGCTGGGGACGTGGTGGTGCGCTTCGGCGAACGGGAGATCCGCAACATCTACGACTACATGTACGCCCTGGGCGACCACCACGCCGGGGAGACGGTCACCCTGGTGGTGCAGCGCAATGGCGCCACCCTGCAGCTTGCTGTTACGCTGGAGGCCGGCGGGTCCGGCAACCGCTAGGGTCCGCCGGGGAGGTGGCGTGCCACTGCAACTCGTTACCGCCGGTGAATCGCACGGCGAGGAACTGGTGGCCATCCTCACGGGGGTGCCCGCGGGGCTGGTCCTGGACCGGGAGGCCATCGACTGGGATCTCGCCCGCCGCCAGCATGGCTACGGCCGGGGGGGACGGCAGCGGATCGAGCACGACCGCGTCCAGGTGCGGGGCGGCCTGCGCAACGGTGTCACCCTGGGGTCCCCGCTGCTCTTAGCCATCCCCAACCGTGACTGGGCCAACTGGGCTGCGGCAATGGACCCCTGGACCGTGGATCCGGTGAAGGCCGCCCGCCGCCGCTTTTCGGCGCCGCGCCCCGGCCACGCCGATCTGGCGGGGGCGTGGAAGTACGGGCATACCAAGGACCTGCGCAACGTCCTGGAACGGGCCTCGGCGCGGGAAACCGCTGCCCGCGTGGCGGCGGGCGCGGTCTGCCGGCAGCTCCTCCGCGCCGTAGGTGCCGAGATCCGCTCGGGAGTGTGCGCCCTGGGAGAGGTGACCCTGTGCGAGGGGGCTCCCACCTGGAGCGACGTGCTGGGGGTGGACGAGTCCTCCCCGTTCCGCTCCATCCGCCCCGCCCGGGAGGCCGAGCTGGTGGCAGCGGTGGACGCCGCCAAGCGGGCCGGCGAGACGCTGGGGGGGGTAGTGGGTGTGGTGGCGCGGGGCGTGCCGGCAGGTCTTGGCTCCTACAGTCACTTCGAGGCTCGCCTGGACGGGCAGCTGGCCCAGGCTGTGATGAGCGTACCAGCCGTGAAGGCGGTGGCCATTGGCGAGGGTCTCGAGGGCGCCCGGCGGCGCGGCTCCCAGGCCCACGACCCCATCCACCGCGTGGCAGGAGGGCTTGCGCGCAGCAGCAACTTTGCCGGCGGTCTCGAGGGTGGGGTCACCAACGGGCAGGACATCGTCCTGCGCGCCTTCATGAAGCCCATCTCCACCCTGCGCACCCCCTTGCCGTCGGTCGACCTGGACACCGGACAGCCGGCCCCGGCCGCCTACGAACGCTCAGACGTCACGGCAGTCCCGGCCTGCGGCGTGGTGGTGGAGGCCATGGTCGCCTTCGTCCTCGCCCGGGCTCTCTTGGAAAAGTTCGGGGGCGACCATCTGGCCGATACCCTCGCCGCCGTCGCCGCCTACCGGCGCCGGCTGGGCGAGCTAGGCCCCGCCGATCCCGGCGCCCCCCAGGGTTAGGGAGGCCGCGTGAAGGTCAAGCGCGCCGCCAAGTACGGTTTCTGCTCCGGGGTGCGGGTGGCGGACATCAAGGTCCGGCGCTTTGCAGCCAGCGGTGGACGGGGCGCCATCCTCGGGCAGGTGGTCCACAACGAACGGGTGGTGGAAGAGATGGAGCGCCTGGGCGTGCGCACGGTGCACGCCTTGGACGAAATCACGGAACCGACAGTGGTGTTTTCCGCCCACGGCGTGCCCCCCTCCACCCACACCCAGGCCCGCCAGCGGGGGCTGTCCATCCTGGACACCACCTGCAAGTTCGTCTACGACATCCACCGGGAGGCGCAGCGCGCACTGGCGGCGGGAGAACACCTGGTGTTCGTGGGTGAACCCGGGCATCGCGAGGTGATCGGCTACACCCACGACCTTGCGCCGGGCAGCTACCATATCGTCCACACCGAAGAGCAGGCGCGGGCCGTGGACTGGTCCGCTTACCCCGCCATTCGCGTGCTCTACCAGACCACCCTCAACGCCGAGGAGTACGAAGGGGTGGTGCGGATCATCGAGTCGGCCAACCCCAGGACCCGCCGCGCCGACACCATCTGCTACGCCACCAAGGAGAACCAGGAGGCGGCGCGAGCGCTGGCTGCCGATCCCGAGGTGCAGGTGGTGCTGGTGATCGGCGGCCGGCAATCGGCCAACACCCGCCACCTGTGGGAGATTTGCCAGCGCTCCAAGCCTGCCTACCTCATCCAGGGAGCCGAAGACATCGACCCGCGCTGGCTTTCCGGCGTCACCTGCGTGGGCCTCACGGCGGGGGCCTCGACACCGGATGCCGTGATTGACGAGGTGGAGGCTCACCTCCTCCGCCTCGGCGCCACGGCTCCCCAGGCCGAATAGGGCGCGGCTTTTCGCGCTCGCCGTGTATGATGAACGGGGAGATATCCGTGCCCACCCAACCCCCTGCGCCCCTCTCCACGGATCGCATCGCCTGTCCCGCGTGCGGCGGCGAGACACCCCTGGGCGAGAGCTACTGCCAGCGCTGCGGCGCCGACCTGGCGTTGGCAGCCACACGGCGTCGCGCACAGTTTCGCGTGCCGTGGCTCTCCGCCCTCCTCCTGGCGGTGGTGGTCGCGGCCTCCCTCGCGGGCTGGCAGCGGTTCCGCGCCGTGGGACCGGGCACGGATCTCGCCACCACGCTGCGCTGGATGGTGCGGGGCGACGGCGAGCGACGGCCGACGCTCGCCACGCTCCTGCGCGCCTTTGAAACCGCTCGGGCGGTCATGCGCTGCTGTCTCGACACCGGCGGACCGTGCTCGCTGGAGCCCTCCGCCTGGGTGGAGGTGGCCGGCTACTCCAACGCGGCGTGGCGGGGTTTCGTGCCCCTGGTCCAGTGGGCGGCGGCCCCCACCGCCATCACCGGCCGCCTGGCCGAGCTGTTGACGGTGGACGGGAAGGATGGCTGGGGCACGCCGTGGCGAGCCTCCCTGGCGCCCCTGCCGCGCGGCACACCACCGGCCGGGTCCTACGCCGGCGCGCTGGGCGCTGGCCCACCCCCGCCGGCGGGACGGGAGTTGTGGCGGCTGGTGCTCCTCTCCGCCGGCGCCGATCGCCGCGCCGACACGGGCGACGACATCCGCTTTGAGGCCATCTTTCCGGCACCGCGTCCCATCCGCTTAGGTGACGTCACGTCAGCGCAGGAGCGGGCGCGGGAACTGGAACGCGGTCAGGTGTGGGTCAGCTGGCAGGGGACGGATCTGGACCTCGTGGACGGCCGCATCCTCGCCGAGTTCTACCTGGAGGCTCGGAACCCCGACTGAACTCACTCACGAGGCGTGCCGCAGCGATCGTAGCTGGCTTCCCAGCGGGGTCATGCCCGTCACCGTGGCGGCCGCCCGCACCGCCCCCCGGGCGTCGCGGGCGCCTCCGTCCACCCCCAGCGCGCGCACGGTGGCGTCCGTCACCTGGGCGAGAACCGGCCCGCCCAAGAGGATGCGGAGCCGCCCCAGCGCCGCGTCACCCCGCACCGCGGTCACCAGGGATTTCACCTCCACCAGGTGCCCTGGCATGGCCACGGACAGGGCCAACACCGCGGGTCTGCGCGAGCGCAGGAGCTTGAGCAGGTCCACCGAGGGCACGTTGGCGCCGAGGAACGTCACGTCCCACCCGTCGAGGCGCAGTAGATCGGCCACCATCCGCGCACCGATGGCGTGCTGCTCCTCGGCGGGGCACGCCACCACCGCCTGGGGCCCGCCACTGACCCCTTCCAGGTGGAAGCTGGCGGCTGCTGTAGCCATGATCCGCTCGACGATGCCGGTGGCGATGCGCTCTGCGGTGCTGTCGATCTTCCCCTGCTCCCACAGCGTCCCCACCGTCCTCATGGCCGGTGCGATCACATCCTCGTAGAGGGCGGCAAGCCCTCCCGCCCCCCCCAGCACCACCTGCGCCTCCTCCCGGCACGCCGCTTCGTCACCGCGCAGCAACGCCTCGGCAAAGGCCCCCACCGGCACTGCCGCTGCTTGCTGCTCCTCGCTAAAGGAGCGGTCGTTCTCCATGAGGAACCGGTACACGCGGCTCATCTCGCTGCCCGTGGGCGCGTCCATGTGCTTCTGCACGGCCCGCAGCCAGGCCAGCATCGCCTCCGGAAAGAAGCTCCGCCAGAAGCCCTGGGCCTGGTAGGCGCGCAGGAACCAGACGTGCCCCCGTACCAGCAAGCGGTAGTCGGCAAACTTCAGGGCGGCCAGGACCAGCCGCGAGTGCTCGCGGTTGAACTCGCACAACCGCCCCAAGGAGCCGTGGCCGATTAGCGAGGCAATGGCCGGGTAGGTAGCCAGATCCCGCCCCACGTCCAAGAGCAGGGCGTCGAGCCGCCGCTCGAACTCCGCCACCGCCCGCGGCGAAACCGCAGCCACGGTGGCAGCCAGCGCTTCCAGTTGGTTGGTCATCGTCCCCTCCCTCCCGGCCTTCCCGTGGCCGGGCCCAGCACCCGTGGACAGCGCAACTCCCATGCCCTTCTGCACATGGCTCGCAAACCACTGTTTTGCCTGTTGTTACGAATGCAGCCCCAAATCTGCCGGCGCGATCCCGTGGTGCGTTGGCGGACGCAGGGGCCCATCGGGCTTGCTCGCGTAAATGCAAAACGAGTTTTTCGAGACATTTACACTGAGATCCGGGAAGTGTTCGACTCCCGGACACGAGGTGCCGCCCCCACTGGCACCCCTGGAGCCGGGGACAGGTTGCCAAGTGCCACCAGGTGCCGTAGAATGACTCTCCCGCCACGGCGGGGAATGCGGAGGTTTACGATGAAGCCGGGGATTCATCCCGCGTACTACGAAGTGGAAGTGAAGTGCGCGTGTGGCAACACCTTCAAGACCCGATCCACCAAGAA
>JACADV010000049.1 GCA_013388425.1 Thermoanaerobaculaceae bacterium
CCCCCGCCCTCGCCTGCGCGCAGCGGCCGGTGCGGGCGCCTCGGTGCCAGTGGAGGCCCGGCTCTCCCTCCCCTGGGCAGCCTCCCGGATCATCAGCTCGATCATGCCGTCGAGACCCAGGCGGCGGCCGTCGTCGGGGGAGAAGATCTTGGTCACGCCGTAGGCTTCGAGCTCGTGGATCTCCTCGGGGATGATCACTCCGCCGCCCCCGCCGAACACCTTGATGTGGCCGGCGCCCTCCTCCCGCAGCAGGTCGAGCATGTAGCGGAAGAACTCCACATGCCCCCCCTGGTAGGAGGAGACGGCAATTCCGTCCGCATCCTCCTGGATCGCCGCGGCAACGATCTCGCGCACGGAGCGGTTGTGGCCCAGGTGGATGACCTCGGCCCCGTGGGCCTGGAGCAGGCGGCGGATGATGTTGATCGCGGCGTCGTGGCCATCGAAGAGTGCGGCGGCGGTCACGAAGCGAACGTTCTGGTGCAGTATCGCCTTGCCGGTCATAGGCGCCCTTTCCCGCGCGGATTGTAGCGCGCTGGCTGGGGGGCGGCACGGCGCAGCAGCTGCGCGGCCCCAACCGCCAGCACCCCCCCATCCCAGCCTCGGTCCCGACTCCTCCCTCACCGCCCTTCAACCTAGGTACCAGTTCAACCTAGGTACCAGGTCCGCCCTAACCGGCATAGTTTGCAAGTTATAGCTGGAGTTACACTTGAGCCCAGATACGTAACGGCAGGAACGTGATGAAATGAGTGGGTCGGTCACCCTGTGACGGCGTGGCATGGTGCCCGCCAATATGTACGGGCTCGAGGCCCAAATGGGGGACCGACCCGGAAGCATTGTGGCCGGCCTGCCGCCACCTTGTCAACTGTGGCGTGGCTGGCAGTTATCCGGCGCCTCTCCCGGCATGCAGCGCGCCTCGCCCACGTGGGCCCATGCGTGGGGCAGCTGGCGGATTCCGTCAGCGGGGAGCTCGGCCGAGGCGCGAGGCGACGCGTGGCTGCGGCGGCATCCGACCATCAGTTGGAGGCACTCGAAGCAAGACTGCTGCGCACGCAATTGACAGGTCAGCGCTTCCCAACTTGTCAACTTCGCCGGACCTGGTACCTACACCTAGAGTACCTAAAACCACGAGTACTTTGCCGAGGAGCAGCCGTAGCCGGCAACGAGACGGAGATGGACGCGGGCGGGCAACCGCCCGCGTTTTCGTTCGGCCCATGCTGCGCGCATCGGCGCCGCTGCCGTGCCCTTGCTGGGGGCGTTACTCGTAGCGCAGCGCTTCGATGGGGTTGAGGTTGGCCGCCTTGCGGGCCGGGTAGAAGCCGAAGAAGATGCCCACTGCGGCGGAGAAGGCAAGGGCAAGCACCACGGTGGGGGGCGAGATCACCGTTTCCCACCCCGTGAGGCGCGCCACCACCCGCGCCGAGAGGAACCCTGCTCCCACGCCAATGGCACCGCCGATGAGGGCCAGAACGGTGCTCTCCACCAGGAACTGGATCATCACGTCACGGCTGTGGGCTCCCACCGCCAGGCGGATGCCAATCTCGCGGGTCCGTTCCGTGACGGAGACGAGCATGATGTTCATGATGCCAATGCCGCCCACGAGGAGCGAGATGGAGGCGATGGCCGCCAGGAGCACCGTCATCACCTCGGTGGTGCGCTCGGCGGCCTGGGCCAGGTCTTCCTGGTTGCGCACCGTGAAGTCGTCCTCCTCCCAGCTGGCCAGGTGGTGTTGTTCACGCATGATGGCGCGGATTTCTTCCATGGCGGCCGGTATGTCGGCGGGACTTGCGGTGGCGGCGAGGATCTGCGGGATGAACTGGCGCCCCGCCAGGCGGGTTTGGACGGTGGTGTACGGGGCGAGGACCACGTCGTCCTGGTCGGAGCCGCCGGCCGTCTGCCCCTTCGCGGTCAGCACCCCCACCACCTGGAACGGGACGTTGCGGATCTGGATCTCTTGGCCCACGGGATCCTGGTCCGGGAAGAGCACCTTGGCCACCGTGGCGCCGAGCACGGCCACCTTGCGCGCATGGCGCACGTCCGTGGCGTCGAAGAACGCTCCCGAGGACACTGGCCAGTCCCGGATGGTCTGGTAATCGGTAGCCACCCCCTGGGTGTGGGTGCGCCAGTTGCCTGCCCCGCCAATGACGTTGCCGGGGGCGACGATGACCGGCGACACCGCCGCCAGGAGGGTGCTCTCGCGCCGCAGCGCCTCGGCGTCGGCGACGGTGAGGCGGTTGAAGGTCTGGGCGCCCTGACTCACGCCGCCCTGGGTTGCGGCACCTGCGGTGAGCACGATCATGTTCGTGCCCAGGTTCTGAATCTGCTGGTGGATCCGCTCCTTGGCGCCAAGACCCACGGCCACCATGACGATCACCGCGCCCACGCCAATGATGATGCCCAGCACCGTCAAGAGCGTCCGCAGGGTGTTGCGGAGGATGCTCTGCCAGGCCACTTTCACGAGGACGAGGGCACGCATGGCTACTCCTCCAGGACCGGCTGGGAAGACTGCAGGTCGGCGGCGGCGTCCCGGCGCTCGGGTAGCGGGACGTCGCGGATCACGCGACCGTCCCGCACCCCCACGATACGGTGGGTGTAGCGGGCAATGTCGGGCTCGTGGGTGACCAGCACGATGGTGAGTCCCTGCTGGTTGAGCTCCTGGAACAGCGCCATCACCTCCAGCGAGGTGCGGCTATCCAGATTGCCGGTGGGCTCGTCGGCCAGGAGCAGGGTGGGGCGCGTCACCAGTGCGCGGGCGATAGCCACGCGCTGCTGCTGCCCGCCGGAGAGCTCGTTGGGCAGGTGCTGCGCCCGGTCAGCCAGGCCAACCCGAGCCAGGGCTTCCAACGCCAGCCCGCGGGTGGAGCGCGGCCGTCGCGAGCGGTCGTAGAGCAGGGGCAGTTCCACGTTTTCCACGGCGGAGGTGCGCGGCAGTAGGTTGAACCCCTGGAAGACGAAACCAATTTTGCGGTTGCGGATGTCCGCCAGGGCGTCGCGGCTGAGGCCGTTGACGCGCTCGCCGTCCAGATCGTACGTTCCCTCGGTGGGCACGTCCAGGCAGCCCAGGATGTTCATGAGGGTGGATTTGCCGCTGCCCGAGGCCCCCATGACGGCAACGAACTCGCCCCGCTTGACGGTGAGATCGACCCCGCGCAAGGCCGGCACCTGCGTGGCGCCCAGCGCGTAGATCTTGACGAGCCCGCGGGCTTCGATGACGGGGTTATTGGCTATGCCTGTTGCTTCCCGCGCCTAGAACATCCCCGGCGGGCGTGGAGGGCTGGCTGCCGCCGGCTGGAACGGGTTGCTCGCTGCCGCTGCCCCCGCCTGCGTCATCCCGGCAATGACCTGCATCCCCTCCTGGAGGAACGGGCCCCGCACCTCGGTGAACTGGCCGTCGGTGATTCCCACCCGCACCGGCATGGCCGAGAGCTGACCTGCCTCGTCCAGGTAGTAGAGGAGCGAGCGCGAGGGGTTTCCCTCCCCCGGCGTGCCGTGGGGGCGGGCGTCGCCCCGTGGCCAGGGGGGTTCGCTGCCCGCAGGAGCTTCCCCCCGTGCCGCGCGCTGGGCCTCGAGTCGCTTCTGCAGGCGCGCGCGGGCTTGCGCTGCCAGCTTTTCTGGCGGCCGGAACCGCAGCGCGCCGTTGGGCACCTTGAGCACGTCGGTGGCGGAGGCGAGGAGGAACTCCACCGTGGCCGTCATACCCGGCAGCAGGGCCCCGTCGGGGTTCTTCACGGAGATGACCACCGGGTAGGTGACGACGTTCTGCTCCACGCTGGACTGCAGGCGCACCTGCTTGACGGTACCGGTGAAGCGGCGGTCCGGGTACGTCTTGACGGTGAAGCGCACCGGCTGGCCCTCGTGGATGCGGCCAATGTCGCTCTCGTCCACCGCCGAGAGGATCTGCATCTCGGACAGGTCGTTGGCAATGGTGAAGAGCTTGGGTGCCGAGAGGCTGGCGGCCACGGTCTGGCCCACGTCCACGGCCCGCTCCACGACGATGCCGGAGACCGGCGCGGTGATGGTGGCGTACTGCAAGTTGCGGCGTGCCCGCTGGAGCGAGGCCTCCGCTGCCTTCACCGCTGCCCGGGCCACCTCGGCGGTGTACTGGGCCTTGTTGTAGTCCGCGAGCGCAGCAATGCCTTGCTCGTGGAGGGAGGTGATGCGCACAAGTTCGCGCTCCGCCTGCCGTAGTTCCGCCTGGCTGCGCTCCAGTTGGGCTTCGGCGTCCTTGAGGCTGGATTCGAGCAGGGTGGTGTCGAGCCTGGCGATGACCTGGCCCTTCTCCACGCGGTCGTTGAAGTCCACCAGGAGCTGGTCGATGAGCCCGGAGACCTGGGTGCCGACCTGCACGGTGGTGACCGCCGAGAGGGTACCGGTGGCCGAGACCATGGCGTCCAGGTTGCCCCGCTCCACGGTCACGAACCGGTAGGCAACCGCTTCGGTGCTGCGCGAACTGGCAAAGAAGGCGAGGGCAGCGGCTGCAGTGGCCAGCATGCCCAGGATCACGATCCACTTCTTCATGACGATGCCCCGCTTTCAACGCTCGGGCCGCTGCGGCGGCCCGGCTGGTGCGGCCCTCGGCACACCGACTGGTGCAGCCGAGGAGCAGCTGCACCAGTCGAAGCGTGCCACGCTAAGTCTAGAAACGTCCCCGTCCGCAGCGACCGCGGCCGACCTCTTCCCAGCGCTCGCGCATCTGGGCGAGCTGCTGCTGTTGCTCCGGGGTCAGGACGGCAAAGATGTCGGCGCGCGCCTTGGCGAGCTTCACCGCCAGTTCGGTGTGAATCGCTGCGCGCTTGGCCATCTCCGCGCGAATGGCCGCCTCGTCGAAGGTGCCGGGGGTGTGGGTGGCGCGGTACGACTGCCGCATGGTGCGCAGCTGTTCGCGCAGGGCGGCGATGGAGGGGCGAGTCTCCGCCACGATGGCGTCCACCTTGGCGCGCTGCGCCTCGCTCAAGCCCAGGCACTGGAGCCGATGCTCGAAGAAACCGAACTCGCCCGGCCCGCCGCCGCGCCCGGCGCGCTGGCCACCGCCCCAGCCCGCCAGCGCCACCGCGCTCCCCACCACTGCCACAGCGATCGTCCCGACAATGACCGTTCGTGCTCTCATCGTTCACCTCCCGGGCGGCGCTCAGGGTGCCGCCCTTCGCCGCCTGGAGACGTCCGGCGGGCGTCAAGTGTTGACCCGATATGGGTAAGGAAACGTAAAGGGATGGCAAAGCAGGGCAAATGGCGGCGCGGACGGGGGATTTGCTGCTACTCTTGGGTGGCCGTGACGACCGTGCTCCTGGTGGACGACGATGCCGAGCTCGTGGGGCTGCTGGGCGAGTACCTGGGGCGAGAGGGTTTCCGTGTCATTGCTGCGGCGGACGGGGAGCGAGGGGTGGCGGCAGCGCTTGCGGAAGCGCCGGATGTGGTGGTCCTGGACATCATGCTGCCCGGCATGAACGGTCTCGACGTGCTGCGCCGCATCCGCGAGCGCTCCTCGGTGCCGGTGATCATGCTTACGGCTCGGGGCGACGACGTGGACCGCATCGTCGGCCTGGAGCTGGGAGCGGACGACTACGTGCCCAAACCGTTCAACCCCCGCGAGCTGGTGGCGCGCATGCGGGCGGTGCTGCGGCGGGTGCGCAGCGAGGGTGGGGACCGGACCGCCCTGGTAGTGGGTGATCTGGAGGTGCTCCCCGCGGCGCGGGAGGTACGCCGGGGGGGCGAACGGGTCGAGCTGACCGGCACCGAGTTTTCGATCCTCGAGTACCTGGTCAGAGCGGCGGGGACAGTGGTGCGCAAGGAGGCGGTGTTCCGCGACGTGCTGGGACGACGCGCCGTCTCCTACGATCGCAGCGTGGACGTGCACGTGTCGAACCTGCGCCGCAAGCTGGGGCCGCTGCCCGGTGGGGGGGAGCGGATCAAGACGGTGCGCGGCGTGGGGTACCAGTACGTGCGCCAGGACTCCTAGGTGCGACGACTCTTCCTGCGCATCTTCCTGGTCTTCTGGGTGCTGGTGGCAGCCGTCGCCGCCATGCTCATCGTCACCTCGCCCTTCTTTACCCGCGCTCGACCCGGGGTGGAGCGGTGGCAGCGGGGGGCGGAGCGGGTGCTGCGGGAGCGACTGCAGGCGGGCGTGGAGGCTCTGGCCCGTGGCGGCGACGTGAGCAGCGCACCCGGGTGGCGGCATCGCCACACCCCCGTGACCCTCTACCTGGTACGGCCCGGCGGCGCGGGGGGCAACGGCACAGCGGTGCCGCCCGAGGTGCTCGCTTTGGCGGAGCGCGTCGCCGCCACCGGGGAGGAGCGGGCGGAGCGCGAGGGGGCTCTCCACCTGGTGGGGCGCCCCGCCACCACGGCGCAGGGTGAGCGGGTGGTCCTGGTGGCGGCGGCCCGCCGACCCCCTACCCTCGTGGATCTCCTGGAACCGCGAGTGCTGCTCTGGCGGCTGGTGCTCTTGACGGCCGGGGTGGGGGTGGTGTGCTACTGGCTGGCGCGGACCCTGACCGCCCCCCTGACAGCGCTGCGCACCGCCGTGGGGAAGCTGGCGGCGGGCGACTTGAGCGCACGGGCCGCCCCGTCGCTCACCCGGCGACGGGACGAGATTGGTGAGCTGGCCCGGGATTTCGACACCATGGCGGCACGGGTGGAAACGCTGTTGGGGGCGCAGCGGCGACTGGTGCGCGACGTGTCCCACGAGGTGCGCTCGCCCCTGGCCCGCCTCCAGGTGGCCCTGGAGCTGGCCCGCAGCGAGGGGGGCGGCGAGTCGGCCCAGCACCTGGACCGCATCGCCCTCGAGGCGGCCCGCCTGGAAGCGCTGGTGGGGCAGCTCTTGACGCTCTCCCGCCTGGAGGTGGCCGAAGGGCTCGCCAAGCGCGACACCGTGGACGTGGTGGAGGTGGTGGAGGCACTGGTGGAGGATGCCGCCTTCGAGGCCTCCCAGCGCGCTGTCCAGGTGCGGTTGCTGGCCGAGACGCGGCCGGTGCTGGTGGAGGGGGAGGCGGATCGGCTCGCCAGTGCCCTGGAGAACGTGCTCCGCAACGCGGTGCGGTACACCGCTCCTGCCAGCGAGGTGGAGGTGGCGGTGCGCCAGGTGGACGAGCAGGTGGAGGTTGCTATCCACGACCGCGGCCCGGGCGTGCCCGAGGAGTACCTGGAGCGCATCTTCGAGCCGTTCGTCCGCGTCGACTCCTTAGCCAGCCGCCAGGGCGGGGCTGGCCTCGGCCTGGCCATTGCCGCTCGCGCCGTGGCGCTGCACCGCGGTACGATCAGCGCCCGCAACCGGCGGGACGGTGGCTTGGAGGTCCTGATCCGGTTGCCGGGCAAGAAACCGCAGTAGCTCGAACGCTTCGACCGCCGAACGTGGGGAGGGAGCGGTGGGCGGTAACGGTCGAGGCGTTGGGCGAGCACTCGTGGAAGGGGAGGTGGAGATGGCGAAACCGATCGTGGTGTTGACGCGACGCTGGCCCGAGGCGGCGGAGCGACGGCTGGGCGAGCTTTTCGATGTGCGGTGCAACGAGCGGGACGAGCCCATGGGAGCGGAGGAGCTGCGCGAGGCCCTGCAGCGCGCCGATGCCGTCTGCCCCACCATTTCCGATGCCCTCCCCGCCGAGGTGCTGGACGTGCCAGGACGGCGGGCCAGGATCCTCGCCAACTTTGGCGTGGGGTTCAACCACATCGATATCGAGGCGGCGCGGCGGATCGGGCTCGTGGTGACCAACACCCCCGACGTGCTCACGGACTGCACCGCCGATGTGGCCATGATGCTGGTGCTCATGGTGGCGCGGCGGGCGGGGGAGGGGGAGCGGCAGCTGCGCCGCGGCGAGTGGTGCGGCTGGGCACCCACGTACCTCTTGGGCCGGAAGGTGAGCGGCAAGACCCTCGGCCTCGTGGGGTTCGGGCGCATCGGCCGGGCCGTGGCACGCCGGGCCCGCTTGGGGTTTGGGATGCAGGTCCTCTTCTTCGATCCCTCGCCGGCACCGGAGGAGGTGGTACAAGAGCTGGGGGCTCGGCGCTGCGCCACCCTGGAAGAGCTCCTCGCAGCTGCCGATTTCGTCTCGCTGCACTGCCCCGGCGGCGCCGCCAACCGGCACCTCATCGACGCGCGGCGGCTGGACCTGCTGCGCCCCGACGCCTACCTGATCAACACGGCCCGGGGGGACGTGGTGGACCAGCAGGCGCTCTACCATGCCCTGGTCTCGGGACGTCTCGCCGGGGCGGGGTTCGACGTGTACGAGGACGAGCCGCGCGTGCCAGAGGCGCTCTGCGCTCTGGAGAACGTGGTGCTCCTCCCCCACCTGGGGAGCGCCACGGTAGAGACGCGGACCGCCATGGGGTTCCAGGTAGCCGAAAACCTGGAGGCGTTCTTCTCGGGTCGCGAGCCGCGGGATCGCGTGGTGTGAGGCAAGCCGGGGTGTGCTACGGCTCGCGGAAGAACGCCTCGAAGCGGGGCGAGAAAGCATCTCGAACGGGCGCGACACCCGCCCCGCTGGTACGGCAGGCCTGGGCGTCGGCCCGCGCCTGGGCCAGGAGTTGCTGGTCCCGCTCGCCGCTCTCCACGAAGAGGTAGTAGCCAGCGGCGCTGCGGATCAGGTGCGCCAGGGCCGTGGCCTGGACCTCGGGCATGGTGCACTCGCTGAGCCACTGCACGGCACCCCGGTAGTCGCCGGAGAGGAACAGCTCCACGGCCCGGCGCAGACGCTGGGGCGGGGCAGGTCGGGGCGGCGGCTCCACCCACTGGGGCGGGGGGAACGGCGCGGCCAGCGAGGGCCAGGTCCGGTAGGCGTAACGGGCCGCAAGCTGGGCACTGGCAAGCTCGTCCCGCAGGCGCTGGAGCTGGGCGCTGGGCATGCTGTCGTTGACGCCCGCCACCGCCTGGAGGGCCCGGCCAAGCTGGGCGCGGGCTGTGAGCTCCGAGGGCCAGGAGGAGGCGGGGCGGGCCAGGGTTTCTCGCCCTGCCGCCGCCAGCGTGGCAATCTCCGCCAGGAGGCGCTGACGGGCTGCCCTTTCGTCCTCCGCTCCCGTGCCGGCTGCGCGCCGGAGCTGCTGCGCATGGCGCCAGCGCAGCTCCTTCTCGATGTCGCGGAAGGCCGCCTCGGCTGCCACGGCATGCTCGTACGCCTCGCTCTCGGCGTGGGGCGAGCGCAGGTTCACCAGCGCGTCCTTGGCCAGGGCAAGTTTGGCGTGGGCCTGCCGCAGCTTCTTGGCAAGCTCGGGGGTTGCAAAGTACGGCGCGAAGGTCGGATCGTCGCGCAGGACCTCGACGGAGTTGGCGGCAGCTTCGGCGGCAGCCACGGCGTAGGCGGCCGAGCCTTGAGCACGGAGCGGCAGGGATGCCGGGGTAATGGCGGCGGTCACGACCACCAGGGCGGCCAGGGTGCGAGGGTGCATCGCTTCACCATCCCATCTTGGCGAGGAACGAGTCCACGCTCTGGGCCACCGCTTCCACGGTGACGGTGGCGGTTTTGCCAGCTTCGACCCGCACGGTGGCGGTGCGGTCCTCGGCCACCTGGGGGTGGCGCAGGAGCACGGTGTAGTCGCCAGCTGGCACGTTGAGAACGAGGGGAGTGACGGGGTTGTCGGGGAGGGGAACGGTGGAGCCCGAGGCGGTGCGCACCGCCACCACCTCGGCCCAGGGCAGGGCATGGATCACCAGTCGGCCCGCCGCTGGTGTTGCCGGGCCCATGGCAGCGCCAGGGGAGACGCTCGTGTCGAGGCCTCGAGGCTCGCTGGGAGCGCGCAGCGTGCGCAGGCCCAGGTACGTCCCCCCCGCCACCACCAGGAGGGTGGCCACGATGGCAGCGCCCAGCACAGCGGGGCCGATGCCGCGGCGCGGGGGTGCGGAAGGCGTGGGCTGGGCGTGCTGGGCGAGCCGCTGCTCCATGCGCTGGATGGGCTCGCCCTCGGCCCCCGCTTCCCGCGCCTGGGCGAGGAGGGCGGTCGCCTCGGCCACCTCCCCGCGCTCCAGGCAGCGGTCGAAAGCGGCTTCCAGCTCGGCGGCGCGTTCCGCCGCGGCGCGCTGGGCGGAGAGCACGAGGGTGGGGGCGGTGGGCACGACCTCTTGGCGCTTGGGGGCACTGCTCGTGGCCCTCTTGGCCGCGGGGGGCGGTGCTGGGGTGGGCTGGACCTGAGGGGGTGGTGGCGGGAGGCAGCGGTCCAGCTCTTCCTGGCTCCAAGGGTAGTCGTGCTGCAGCGTGGAGAGCACCTCTGCCAGCTCCTCGGCGCTCTGGAAGCGCAGCGCCGGATCCTTCTCCAGCAGGCGTAGCACGGTGCGGCGCACGGCAGCGGGCACGCGGCCCTGGGGGTCGCTCACCTCGAACCCCACGGGGGGGCGGTAGAGGTGTCCCGCCATGATCGCCGAGGAGGTGTCGCCGGTGATGGGGAAGGTGCCGGTCAGGAGCTCGTAGAGCACGACGCCAACGGAGTAGAGGTCGCTGCGCTGGTCGATGCGGCCGCCCTCGGTGCTGCGGAACTGCTCGGGGGAGGCGTAGCGCACCTTGCCCAGGAACATGCCGGTGCTGGTCATGGACGCCTCGGCGTCCAGGACCTTGACGATCCCCAGGTCGATGAGCTTGACCACCGGCTGGGCGTCCTCGTCGCGGGAGAGCATGAGGTTGTCGGGGGAGATGTCGCGGTGCACCATGCCGCGGCGGTGCAGGAAGCCCACGGCCGCCAGGCCCTGTCGGGCAACCTCCAGGGTGAGGCCGACGGGCAGCGGCCCGTGTCGCCGCAGCACCTCCTTGAGGTCGAGGCCGTCCACGAACTCTAGCACCATGTAGGCGTTGCCCTGCTCGTCGAGGGTGAAGTCGAAGAGCTGGGCAATGTTGGGATGGCGCAGGCGGATAGCTGCTCGGGCTTCGCGGCTGAACCGCTCCGCAAAACCGGGATCGTGGGCGAGCTGCGGCCGCATCACCTTGACCACGCGCAGCTCCCCCAGGAGGCGGTGGCGGACCTTGAAGACCGCCCCCATCCCGCCCTCCTTGAGCTTGCCCAGGACCTCGTAGGTGCCTTCCAGGTGGGCAAGGTTATCCGTCACGGCTGCCCTCCCCGCTGGGTGGAGCGGACAGGAGCCGCGTGCTTGCGGTGGCGCTGTCGTCCATGGGGAAATTGTAGCGTCTTGGGGTGGCGCTAGAGGAAGCGCGCCGGGGAGGGGGGCGGCAACTCCTGGGCGGCGGCCCACACCGACTCTGGCTCCCCCTCCAACCAGTAGAGGGTCGTCCCGCTCACCCAGAAGAGGTGGTGGGCGCCGTTGCCCACGGTGAACCAGCGGTTCGCCTCGCGCCGGTCCTGGCGGGGGGCAAGGAACGGCGTGGGGTGCGAGCGCAGGGCTCGCACCATGCGCTCGAGGTCGTGGTACGCGCTGGGAAAATCCGGGTAGCGGGCGAGCCACACCTTGAGCTCGCGGCGACGGCCGTACTCGGCAACGAGGGCATCGGGCGGGGTGTAGCGTTGCCCGTGGAGCTGTGCCACCAGGCGAACCGCCTCGCGCCCCGAGATGACGCGGCCACGCGGCAGCCCCGCCAGGCGCGGGGGGAGCGGTGGGGCGCCGCAGGAAGCAGCCAGCACCACCACCAGGGCCAGCGCCGTTTCAGTTCGTGCCCGCAAGGCCCAGCTCGGGAGCGATGGCGGCCATCGCATCGCGCACGAAGGCAATGTGCTCCTCCAGGGGCATGCCAATCTCGGCGGCGCCGCGGCGGATGTCCTCGCGGTTGACCGAGCGGGCAAACGCCTTTTCCTTCATCCGTTTGAGCACCGAATCCACGGGGACGTTGGCAATGGCGCGGTCGGGGCGCACCAGGGCGCAGGCAACCAGGAAACCCGTAAGCTCGTCCACGGCGAACAGACACCGCGCCAGGTCGGTGTCCCTGGGCACACCCGTGTACTCGGCGTGCCCCTCGATGGCGCGCACCCACGCCTCCGGCCACCCCTGCTCGCGCAGGAACTTGGCGCCGACCCACACGTGCGTTTCAACGGTGGGGTTGCGCTCGTAGTCGAAGTCGTGCAAAAGCCCCACGATGCCCCACGCTTCCGGGTCCTGGGAAAGGCGGCGGGCGTGGGCGCGCATGGCTGCTTCCACGGCGAGGGCGTGCTTGCGCAAATTCTGGTTGGTCGTCCACTCGCACAGCAACTTCCAGGCAGTGTCGCGGTCGTAGTTCATGGCGAGAGGGTAGCGCAGCCTCGCGGGGCGAACAAACCCCCACCGGTGGAAGCCCGAGCCTGCCTGTCCCGCAGGGCTGGAGCACCGGCAGCGGCAGCAATCCACGGGAGTCCCGCACCGTTCCTGGCTCCGCGGCCCGCTCAGCAGGTGAGGTGGAGGCAGGCGGCCACGTCGTGCCCCGCTGCTGCCAGGCGGTTGTACTGGGGGACCACGCGCCCCGTGCGGTCAGCGACCACGCGGCAGCCGGCCGCCTGGAAGTGGGAGAACACCGCCTCGGCTACCGTCACCAGTCCAAAGTAACCGCACCCCAGGAGCACCACCTGGGGACACGCGGCGACCACCTGTGCCAGGTCGTCGAGAACGAAGAGGTGACTACCCGCGGCTCGCCACCACGGGCAGTGGACGGCACCCTGCAGGAGGATGAGATCCTGGGTATAGGTCACGCCGTCGATGACGATGCGGCCGAAGCGGTAGCTGTCGATGTGCATACTCCAAGCGGCACTCCTGGCGTTACTTCACCACGTAGTGGCACCCCACGGAGTTGGGGTTGCGCTGGGCGTCCGCGGCAATGAGGCCGGCCGCGGTGCAGCCGTGGAAGAGATCCACGAGGGCGGCGGACATGGGGGTGGTGCGGTAGAAGGAGGTGAGGCGCACCAACTGGTGGCGCAGGTCGGCCACCGCTCGTTCCAGGCGTTCCGCGGTGCGCACGATGCCCACGTAGTTCCACATGGTGTGGCGCACCGCCGACCAGTCCTGGGCGATGAGCGCCGGGTCCTCGTTGGAGGGGCCGGCAACCGGTTCCCAGTCCCGGATCGCGTCGCACAAACCCTCGTCGAGGGGGAACTCCCGTGCTCTGATCGCCGCATCGCCACCGGCGGTGAGACCAAAGGTGAGCCCCTCCAGGAGCGAGGTGGAGGCGAGGCGGTTGGCACCGTGGACGCCGGTGCAGGCCACCTCTCCCGCCACGTACAGGCCGGGGATGGTGGCACGACCCCGCAGATCGGAAACGATGCCGCCGCAGGTGTAGTGCGATGCCGGCACCACGGGGATACGCTCGCGGGAGATGTCGATGCCGAAGCGGGCGCAGGTCTCGGCCACGGTGGGGAAGCGCTGGGCCAGCTGTTCGGCGTTGTCGCCCAGGTCCAGGTAGACACACTCGGCGCCGGTGCGGTGCAACTCGTCCACGATGGCACGGGTGACCACATCCCGGGGGGCCAGCGGCCCGCGGGGGTGGTAGCGCGACATGAACGGTTCGCCGCGGGCGTTGACCAGCTGCGCGCCAGCCCCCCGCAGCGCTTCGGTGATGAGGTAGCGGGGAGCTCCCGGCACGTACAGGCAGGTGGGGTGGAACTGGATGAACTCCAGGTTCAAAAGCCTCGCCCCGGCACGCGAGGCCATGGCAAAACCAGCGCCGATGGAGCCTGGCTGGTTGGAGGTGTGAACGTACAGGGCACCGGCGCCGCCGGTGGCCAGGATCGTGACGTCCGCCATGACCGTGCACACGCGGCTGTTGGCCACCTCCAGAAGGTACGCGCCGATGCACCGGTTCTTGAGGGCGTAGCGGTCCACGGCGCGCCGCGAGTGGTGGTGGGTGGTGAGCAGGTCCACCGCCTGGTAGCCGGGAACGATGCGGATCCGCCCGTTGGCGCGAACGGCGGCGAGCAGCGCCGATTCGATGGCGGCACCGGTGTGGTCGGCCACGTGGATGATGCGGGGGACCGAGT
This sequence comes from Thermoanaerobaculaceae bacterium, assembly GCA_013388425.1. Lineage (GTDB taxonomy): Bacteria > Acidobacteriota > Thermoanaerobaculia > Thermoanaerobaculales > Thermoanaerobaculaceae > JACADV01. The sequence goes on from JACADV010000049.1 coordinate 13,864, forward strand.
GGGCGGCCTCCAGCGCCAGGTGGAGGCTGCCGTCGGCACTGCGGGCAAAGGGCACACCGAGGCGGTCGATGAGCCACTCCTGAACCAGCTGCGGGCCTCGCTCGGCGAGGAATTGCGCCGCCTCCGGCAGGCCGTAGTTGGCGCCAGCGGCCAGGATGTCCTGGGCCAGGAGCTGGGGCGAATCGTTCTGCCCCCGGAAGACGATGCCGCCCTGCGCCCAGGCCGTGTTGGTCACGGCAGGGTCCGGCGCGCGGCAGACCAGGAGCACCTCCGCCCCGGCCTCGGCCGCTCCCAGCGCTGCTGCGAGGCCCGCCACCCCCGTGCCCAGCACGAGGATCTGACACCGTTCCCGTTCGGCGAGGCTCACGGCACCACCTCCAGGGAGAGGTCGAGGGCTGGTGCCGAGTGCGTGAGGGCGCCCACGGACACGAAATCTACACCCGTTTCGGCAATCGCGCGTACGTTCGCCAGGGACACACCGCCAGAGGCTTCCAGCTTGGCACGCCCCGCCACCAGCGCCACCGCCTCCCGCAACTGGTCGAGGGACATGTTGTCCAGCAAGAGGTGGGCGACCCCGCAGGCCAGACCCTCGCGCACCTGTTGGAGGGTGGCGCACTCCAGGACCAGCGGCACGGCAGCGCCCCAGCGTTCGCGCAGGCGGGCAACGGCCGAGGAAATGGAGCCTGCAGCGGCCAGGTGCGTGTCCTTGAGCATGGCCACGTCGAACAGACCCATACGGTGGTTGCGACCGCCGCCGCAGCGCACCGCGTGCTTCTCCAGGGCGCGCCACCCCGGTGTGGTCTTGCGCGTGTCCAGCACCGTGCAGCCCGTCCCGGCCACGGCCTCCACGAAACGGCGCGTGAGGGTGGCGATGCCGGAGAGGCGGGTGACAAAATTGAGGGCGGTGCGCTCGGCCTCCAGGATTGCCCGGCAGGCACCGGTGATCTCCACGGCCACCTCGCCCGCGCCCACGGTGGCACCGTCCTCGCGGTGAACGGTGATCGTTGCCTCCGGATCCAGGAACTGGAAGGCCGCCACCGCGGCGGGGATGCCGCACACCACACCGGGAGCCTTGACCAGGAGCACGGCGCGGGTCCGCTGCTCGGGCGGGAAGATGGCCTGGGAGGTGAGGTCGGGCAAGTCCTCGGCCAGGGCTGCTGCCAAAAGCGGCGGGAGGTGGGTGCGGTACGGCTCGGGCAAGGGCGGCACGGGAATCATTCTAGCCCGAGTGGGTCGAGAGTGCTGCAGCCACGGCAGCAATGTGGGCCGGAGTTGTGCCGCAGCAGCCCCCCACCAGACGGGCGCCGGCAGCGAGCCAGGCCAGGGCGCAGCGGGCGTAGCGTTCGGGGGCGACGGCTGCCGCCGCGAGGTGGGGCGAATCCTCGGCAAACCAGGCGTTGTTGGCGTAGGCAACCAGGGGGAGGGAGGTCGCCGAGGCCATGCGCAGCAGGGCCGGGAGCAGGTCGGTCATGCGGGTGCAGTTCACACCCACCGCCACCACACCGGGGAGCGTCACCTCCGCTGCGGCCGCGGCAGCGTCCTCGCCCGAGAGGAGCCGGCCGTCGCTGGAGCAGGCAAAGGCAACCACCACGGGGAGGCCTGTGGCAGTGGCCGCCTGGGCAGCAATGCGCGCTTCCTGCGCGGTGTTGAACGTCTCCAACAGCAGCAGGTCGGGATCGGCAGCGGCGAGCACCTGGGCGGTGGCGGTGTGCTGGGCCAGGAGGGTGGCGGGTGGGGGAACCAGGTCCGGTCGGTAGCAGTCCTCCAGGGTGGTCCAGGAGGCGGCCACCAACGGGGGCGGAGTGAACGAGTGGGCGGCCTCGCGGGCCAGCGTCACGGCGCGCCGGGCCAGCTCCCCGGCCCGCGCCTCCAGACCGGCCCGCGCCAGGGAGTAGGGGGCAACGCGGAAGGTGGCGGCAGTGAGGATCTCGGCGCCGGCTGCGGCGTAGGCAGCGTGGAGTTCGCGGAGGGCCTCGGGCGCCTGGAGGATCGCCCCCACCCCCCAGAGCTGGCCGGCGGCTTGCACACCCTGCCGCAGCAGTTCGCTCACCGTTGCCCCGTCCAGCACGCGGGGGCGGTGGGCAAGCCAGGCGGCGAACTCCTGGCCGGTCACTCCTCCACCTCCCAGCTCACCAGCTCCAGGTCGGGCTGGGCGTTCACGGCGGCTGCCACTCGCCGCCCCGAGGCGATGGTGCCGCGCCAGGAGAAGGAAACGATGGCGCCCGTGGCGCCGTCGCGCCGCCAGTCGAAGCGGGGTTGGCGGCGACGGAAACCGAGCCGCTCAAGGAGCGCCGCAGGGTCCAGGTCCGCGTCGCCCACGCGCACGGTCATGGCGACAACGTGTTGCCCGAGCAGCCTGTCTTCGGCCTGGCCGAGGAGCACCAGGGCCACGAGGATGAACGCCGTGGCCAGGAAGGCCGACTGCTCGTAGCCGGCCCCCACCGCCATCCCCACCGCTGCCACCACCCAGATGGTGGCTGCCGAGGTGAGGCCGTGCACCGCATGCCGCGATTGGAGGATGGTACCGGCCCCCAGGAAGCCGATGCCACTCACGATTTGGGCGGCGATACGGGCGGGATCGCCCAACCCCAGCTTGGCGGGCAAACTCAGGGAGATGAGGGTGAGGAGCGCCGACCCCAGGCAGATGAGGAGGTTCGTGCGCAGCCCGGCTGGTTTGCCGGCCAGCTCCCGCTGCAGGCCGATGAGCCCCCCCAGCACGCTGGCGATCACGAGCCGCACCGCAAAGAGCAAACTTCCGTCCATGTCCCCTCCCGTGGCGTTGACCGAGCCGCTGGCTAACCCTAGCATGGGAGCGGTGCGCGGGAGAGAGCGGGCCGTCCTGGTGGGGCTGTGCCTGGCGGGGGCGAGGCGCAGCGAGGTGGAAGCACACCTGGACGAGCTGGCGGCGCTGGTGGAGACGGCGGGCGGGGAAACGGTAGCCCGGCTGGTCCAGGAGCGACGCGCCCCCGATCCGGCCACTCTCCTCGGGCGCGGCAAGCTGGCGGAGCTGGCCGCCCTGGTCCAGGAGCAGGGGATCACCCTGGTGGTGTTCGACGATGACCTCTCGCCGGGGCACGTGCGGCAGGTGGAGGCGGCGCTGGGGGAGGGGGTCAAGGTGCTGGACCGCTCGGCGGTGATCCTGGACATCTTTGCCCTGCGGGCGCGTACGCGGGAGGCGCAGACCCAGGTGGAACTGGGGCAGCTCACCTACCTCCTGCCCCGACTCACCAAGCGGTGGCGACACCTCTCGCGGCAGGCGGGCGGCATCGGCACGCGGGGCGTGGGCGAGACCCAGCTGGAGAGCGACCGGCGGGCGATCCGCCGACGCATTGCGGTGCTCGAGCGGCGCCTCGCGGAGATCGAGAGGGAGCGAGCGGTGCAGCGGCGGCGTCGCCAGGCGCTGGCCAGCGTGGCGCTGGTGGGCTACACCAACGCCGGGAAGAGCACGCTCTTCACCCGTCTCACGGGTACGGCAACGCTCGTGGAGGACCGCCTCTTCGCCACCCTCGATCCACGCGTGCGGCGGGCGGAGGTGGGGGAGGGGGTGGTGGTGACGGTGGCGGACACGGTGGGGTTCATCCGCAAGCTGCCGCACCACCTGGTGGCCTCGTTCCGGGCCACCCTCAGCGAGGCGGCCACGGCCCACGTGGTGGTGCACGTGGTGGACTGCTCGCACCCAGCCTGGGCGGAGCAGCTTGCCGTGGGCGAGGAGGTTCTCGCTTCGCTGGGAGTGGACCCGCGGGGGTGCCTGGTGGCTCTCAACAAGGTGGACCGCCTGGGCGCTGCGCTCCCCCCGGCCCTCGCCGAGCGCCGCTCGGTGGCCGTGAGTGCCCTGCTCGGGACCGGCCTCGAGGCGTTGCGCGCCGCCCTGCGCCAGGCGGTTCTGGCGCTGCCCGGCATCGAGGTGCTGCACTTCCCGCCCGAGGGGGGCGAGTCGCTGCAGCGGGCGCTGCGCGAGGAGACGGTGGTGGCGCGCCGCTTCACCGCCGATCGCATCGAAGTGGTGGTCCGCCGCGGCTGAGCTAGCGGGGTGGGGTGGCGGGAGGTGCGGCCCACTCCAGGAGCTTGCGCGCCCGCGCGGACGCCTCCTGGGCCAGGGAGGGGTTGTGGGCCCCCTTGGCGGCCAGAAGCGCCCGGTAGATCCGTTCGGCTTCGGCCAGGGCCTGGCGGTGGCTGGCGGCAGCGGGCCCGGTGGTCTGACCCAGCGCGGCCTGGGCCGAGGCCAGCAGCACCGCCAGTTGCTGGACCCGTGCCTGGTCCTCGTTGATCCACTCCACCACCATGGCGTCGTACCCCGCCTCGTGGCAGTTCACGCACGCTTTCTGCACCGTCGCGACCAGCGGCTGACCGCTCGCCAGGTCGTGGCAATCGGTGCAGCTGGTATCCGCCTGCGCCATCACGTCAGCCTCGCCCGCCACCTCGGTGCCGGCCAGCTTGCCGCGGTAGAGGCTGGCCTGCTGGTCGTGGCACGTCTCGCAGCTGCGCGGCTGGGTCTTGCCGTGGTGACAGGCCATGCACTGGGAGGCCTCGATGGAGGTCTTGCCGTGCTCCTCCAGGGAGTGGCAGGTGTCGCAGGTGAGTCCGGCGGCCAGGTGGCGGTTGTGGTCGTAGGTCATGCCGGCAAAGGGGAGCTGGGAGCCCAGGTGGGAGGTGGAGTGGCAGACGCGACAGTAGCCGGAGGGTGAGGCCAGCACCGGCGGGGGGGCCGGTGGTGTCTGGCCGGCGCGGGCCAGTACCTCGACGGCGTTGCGGCGAGCCAGCCGCAGCAGGTCCACGGCGTAGTGGATGTTGTGCTCGCCCCGGGCCCGGGCAACGAACTCCACGTTGTGGCGCGCTGCGGCCAGGGCAGGATCGGCGCGCTTGCTGCCCGCCACTGCTTCGGCGCGTGCCAGGACGGAGCGAACCTCGCTGGCGAGGGAGGACAGCTCGCTGATCCAGTCGTCCACCATGCGGTCGTACCCTGCCCCGTGGCAGGTCACGCAGGACTTGCGCAGCTCCTCCGCCCCCTTGCGTGGGTCGCGCCCCGGTTCGCCGTGGCAGGAATCGCACGCCACCTGGGCCAAGAACATGGTGGAGGGGGTGTCGGGAACCCCCGTGCCGCCGATCCCCACGTACATCTGCTCCTGGGGGGTGTGCGCCGGCTTGTGGCAGTTCTCGCACCGCTCGCCGAGGGCAGCCGCCATCTGCACGTTGCCGTGCTCGATCGTGGTGTGGCAGCGCTTGCAGTCAATAAGGCGGCGGCGCAGGTGGATGTCGTGGACGCGCTCCACATCCTCGTAAGCCTCGATCCGGCTCACGTGGCAGGTGGCGCACCGACTCCTGGGGACGTTGGCGTCACCCCGCACCACTTCCACATGGCACAGGTTGCAGCGGACGTTGCGTTGCAGGTAGGAGCCGTGGTCGAACTCGAAGCCCTGGTGGGTCACCACCTTGGAGGGGGGACCGTGGCAGACCAGGCACCCCGTCACCGCCTGCCCCTTCTCGGCTCCCTTGAAGTGGCAGGTGAAACAGACCGACTCTTCCACCGCCACGTGGGTCGCGCTCTCGGCTCCCTCCCCCATGGTTAGGCCGGAGTGGCAGGAGGTGCAGTGCAGCCGTTTGCCCCGCCGCATCTCGCCCAGGTGGTTCTTGTGGGAAAAGTGGATGCCCTCCAGGAACGGCTTGTCGGGGTCCAGGTCTTGCCGCTCGTGGCAGGCCAGGCAGCGGGCGTCGGGCACCTCGGCGCGCAACTGCAGGGAGTATAGGCCGGTGGCGTACTTGAAGTAGGTGGTGGACAGCACCCAGCGGTACTCGCGGTGACAGGAAACGCAGGCCACGTCCCGGTGGGTGGAGTTCTGCCACGCTGCCACGTACGGCGCCATGATGTGGCAGCTCCCGCACAAGCCGGCGCTGGAGGAGGCCACGTAGAACACGGCCTGGAGCACCACCAGCACGCCGGCAGCGATGCCCAGCAGGGTCAGGAGGGCGCGACGGTGCTCGATGAGACCTTCCCAGATGGCGAGCCAGAGGTGCCTCATACCAGGGCCTCCGGGGGGCGTGCTTTCGAGGGTGGCGAAACAAAGCGGCCGGCGCTGTTGGTCATGACGGCTGCCCAGGGTGTTCCCCGCCCGCCGCTTCGGCGCGTTGGCGCAGGATCCGTTCGTACTCCAGCGGGTGTTCCTCCCGCATCTCCTCGGCGGTGATCTTGCCGGTGATGAAGGTGGTGTTCATGGGGAACTTGTGGGGGTTCAAGTGGACGTTGTAGAAGTGCCAGATGACGATCGCCAGGGTTGCCAGGAGCGCTTCGTCGGAGTGGGCTTCCTTGGCCACGTCCGTGACCCACTTGGGGACGAAACGGAGGAAGAACTCGGTGAACCACAGGAGTGTGCCGGAGCCGATCATGATGACGATGCCCCAGTACACCGCCCAGTAGTCGAACTTCTCCACGTACGAGAAGCGGTCGAAGCGCGGTCGCTCGTCGGAGAACCCGAGGAAGAAGCGGATCTGGGTGTAGGCGTCCAGAAGGTCCTGCAGGCGCGGCAGCAGCAGCTTGAAGTTTTCGCGTCCCTCGCGGGTGAAGACGATGTAGAGCATGTGCCACACCGCCACCACTGCCAGACCGGTGGCGGCAATGCGGTGCACGATGGGGGAGGAATCGGGGCCCCCGAACAGCCCGATGATTACCTTGGCCCAGCCGTGCTCGTGAAACTTCAAAGGAATGCCGGTGAGGACGAGGAAGATGACCGAAAGGGCCATGAGGCCGTGCTGGAGGCGGAGGTTCAGGGAAAGTCGCTGGAACTCTTCTTGGGGGGCCTCCTCAGCTGCTCGAGCAACGTGCCGTCGCGCGGCGGTGCGGTCGGCGCGCTGCTGAAGCCGCAGCTCGCGGCGAACCCAGGTGGCGAAACGAGGGCGCAGTCGCCCTTCCATGCGGCTGGCCAGGGCGGCGGAGGCTTCCCGTTCCAGCCCGTGCTGCTCCTCCAGTTCCCGGGCAATGGCGACTTCGAGGGGCGAGCGCTCGTCACTCACCGCGTGCCTCCCTGCCGTGGCGCTGGCGGATCTTCTTGGCAAGGTCCAGGGCAATGTGGCCGATCAACCCCACCATGGTGGAAATAGTCAGGATCTTGAAGAAGAGGGCGACCCAGTAGATCACCCCCGAGTCTCGCGAAGAAGGATCGATGTGGAACCGCCCCCGGGCGTAGTTGGCGTTGGCTCCCTCGTGGCAGCCGCTCTTGCCGCAGGTGGCGGGGATGTTGGCCGGGTTGACGGAGGAGCGGGGGTCCGACGGGGGCAACACCTGGTGGGCAGTGTGGCACGACGCGCAGTTGGCGACGCGAGCCGAGCCTAGCTCGTTGGCGATGCCGTGGAAGGAGTGTTTGAACGTCTTGACGGGGTTGATGGGGATGTCGAAGGCGGTGTTGAACGCCATGGAACCGTGGCAGGCGGCACAGGTCTCGGGGATGTGCGTCGCCGAAACGTCGGAGGCAGTCTCTGCCGGAGGCAAGATGCTGTGCTCGCCGTGGCAGTCGGAACAGGTGGGTGCCTGGAGGTTGCCCTTGCCCAAGAGCGACTGGCCGTGGACCGACTCGCGGTACTGGCTGTACTGCTCCAGGTGGCAGCGGCCGCAGGTCTCGGCGAGGCGCAGCTTGCCCGTGGCGGCGTGGGGGTCGTCCCGCTTGTGGACGTCGTGGCCACCGTGGCAATCCTGGCAGAGGGGGGCCTTAGTGTTCCCCGCAGCCCGCAGGCGGCCGTGGACCGATTTCACGTACCCCTCGTAGTTCACGTCCTCCGGGGCCCCCACCGGGTTGCCGGGGAAGTGGCAGCGCTGGCAGTTGACCACCCCGAGGTTGGGAGGGTGGGGGATGGCGCTCACATCGGCGTGGCAGTCCACGCACTGCCAGCGCGCGTGCACCGACCGCGCCAGCACCGTCTCGTCCACGAACAGCGGCCTCACCGTGCCGTCCCGTGCCACCACCTTGAACTCGTGGCGGCCGTGGCAGATGCCGCACTGGCGGAGAGGGGGAGCCGGCGCCGCGGACTGGGCCTGGGACGCGGCGGCAGCGAGCAGTGCCGCGACGGTGGCCAGCACCACCCTCACTGGGGACCTCCCGGCTGCGTCTGTTCGGCGGGCTCGTGGGGCCCGAACAGTTCCTCGTACTCCCGGCGGTGCTCCTGGAAGAGCCGCTCGGCGCTGATCGTACCGGTGAGGAACGTGCGCTGCAGCGGGCAGTTGCCAGGGGAGAGGTGAACGATGTACAGGTGCCAGCCGAAGAGCAGCATGAAGAGGATCAGCCCCTCGTAACCGTGGACGATGGTGGTCACGTCGATGACCCACTTGGGCAAGAGCGCCATGGTCTTGGTGTGGAACCACAGCACCAGCCCGGTGGCGATCATCATCACCGAGCCGATCCCGGCTCCCCAGTACTGCAGCTTCTGCAGGGGGGTGAAGCGCCCGAAGGCCGGGGGCTCGGGGCAACGGCCCCGGTAGTAGGCGAGGAGCTCCGCCAGGTCTGCCAGGTCGCGGCGGTGGGGAAGCATCGCCAGGAATTGGCGGTGGCCCCGCTCGGTGAAGAGGATGTACAGCAGGTGCCAGACCACCACGAGCATCAGGGCCACGGCAAAGATGCGGTGCAGGATACCCCGGCTGGCCAGGCCCCCCTCCAGGGCAAGGAGCAGCCGACCGACCCACGTGCCGTGGGCGAAGAGGGCGAGGCCGGTGAGGGCCAGCACCGTAAGGGTGACGAGGAGCGCCCAGTGCTGGGCCAGCTCGCTGCGCGTGAAGCGCGGCACCGGCTGGTTCGGTGTGGGTCGTTGGCGTAACGGTTCAGTCACGGCGCGCCCTCCTCCTTCGCCACGTACCGATCTGCTCCACGGCAATGTAGGAGGCCAGCACGGCGATGAGAACGCCCAACAGCACCCGCACCACGCTGCGCAGCGCGCTGGGGGCCGGTGGTATGCCGGTCGGCTCCTGGAGGAGGTCGATCCAGCCGAGAAACGTCACCATCGTGTCACCCCCCACGGCCGACTCTACCACCAGGGGTTGTCAAATAGCAAGAATCTGACATTTGACCATCTGAGCAAATGTTCAACCCCTCGAATCTTGCGTTCGCCCTCGCCACCCCCCCCTCCCCGACCCGGCGGGAGATGGCCCGGGCCAGGAGGCGCAGGCGTTCCGACCAGGGGAGGCGCCAGAAGTTGGTGGCCACGACGCCCTTGGTGAAGTAGGTGGGGTGCGAGTAGTCGATGGCCACCTCCACCACCACGGGGATGCCGGCGCGAACGAGGCCAAGCGCCTCTCGCAGGCACCTCTCCAGCTCTTCGGGGGCGCTTGCCCGCGCGTACCGGCAGCCGGCGGCCCGAGCCAGCGACTCCACTTGGAAGGGGGGCAGCACCGAGCAGCTGGAGCGGGCCAGAGCGGTGCGCTGGAACTGGGCGATCTGCGCCAGCTCCCCGTCGCGCAGCACGCACACGAGGGGGGCGCTGCGGTAGGCAGCTGCGGTGAGCAGTTCGAGCCCCGTCATGAGCAGGGCGCCGTCCCCCGTCAAGGCCACCACATCGCGCTCGGGGTTGACGAGCTTGGCGCCGATGGCGGCGGGGACGCTGTAGCCCATGCAGGAAAAATCCGTTGGCGCAAGGAAGCGCTTCGGGGCCGCGAGGCGCAGGTGCTCCATGGCCAGGAACAGGCCGTTGCCGCTGTCGGCCACGTAGATGGTGTCCTCGCCGCACACCGTTTCGAGGGTCGAGAAGAGTGCTCTTGGTGCAATCTGCTCGCGGCTCTCCTGCTGGCGCCAGCGGGCCCGCACCTCCTCGTGCCCGCGGGCAATGGCCTGCACCAGTTGCGGATCCCCATCCCGCTGGGGGAGCCGCTTGAGGAGCGCCGAGAGGAAGGCAGCAGCGTCGCTCGCTAGGGCAAGGTGCGCCGGGACGTTGCGCCCCAGTACCGACGGGTCGGCGTCCACGTGGATCACCTTGGCTGGCGGCGCGATCCCGTAACTGCCGGTGGCCACCTCGCCGAAGCGGCAGCCGATGGCGAGCAGGCAGTCGCACTCGGCTACCAGGCGGCGAACGAAGGGCGGAGCCGCAGCTCCGAAGGTGTTCCACAGGAAGAGGGGGTGCCGCTCCGGGAACACCCCTTTGCCCGAGATAGTGGTGCCGACGGGGGCGACGAGCCGCTCTGCCAGCTCGAGCAGGAGTTCGGTCGCAGCAGCAGCGCCCAGCCCCGCGTAGAGGACGGGGCGCCGGGCCTCGCCGAGCAGGCGAGCTGCTGCCTCCACGGCAGTGGCCTGGGGTGGGGCGATGGGCCCCTCCTTGCCCGTCCACTCGAAGGGGCCCAGCTCCTGCACGAGGAGGTAGTAGTTGGCCGGGACGATCACGGCGGCTGGTCCGGGGGGAGCGCGGCGGGCAACGGCAAAGGCGCGCCGCACCGCCGCGTAGATGCAGCTGGGGTCAGAGACCGTCTCCACGTGCTTGGTGATGGGGGCGAGGAGCGCCGCCTGGTCCACGTCGTGGAGCTGGAAGGCGGCACCGGTGTCGTTGCGAACCCCGCAGGCCAGCACCACCAGTGGCACGGTGTCCATGTACGCTTCCGCGATGCCCGACAGGGCGTGGGTCACCCCCGCCCCCGGCACCAGGTTCACCACGCCCACCTGGGCGGAGCTGCGCGACACCCCGTCGGCCATGAAGGAGGCCGACTGCTCGTCGGTGACCAGCACCGGTGTGATCTGGCGCGAGGAGGCCAGAGCGTCGTAGAGCTCGATGTTGTGGGTGCCGGGGATGCCAAAGGTGAAGGTGACCCCCTCGTCCTCCAGGGCCTGGCGCACGGCGCGGGAGCCCCGTGCCCTCAAGCGGCCTTGCCCTCCACCAGCCGGCTGCGCACCCGTTCGGCAACCCGGTCCGCCAGGGCCATGATGGTGACGTAGGGGTTGATCTCCGAGCAGCGGGGGAAGAGGCTGCCATCGGCCACGTAGAGCCAGGGTAGCCCGTGCACCTGCCCCCAGGCATCGGTGACCGAAGTGTCCGGGTCGTCCCCCATGCGGCAGCCGCCCATGAGGTGGGCGCTGGCAATGGAGATGCGCCCGGGCAGTAGCCGTCGCCGCGTGATCAGGGCGTCAAGCCGGGGTGCCTCGTGGGCCTCGATGAAGAACCGCTCGCCAGCGGGGGCGTGGATCCGCCGGGCGCCGGCGGCAAAGAAGATCCTGGCGCTCGCCTTCATCGACTCCAGGAGCGAGTCCAGGACCCCCTCGGTGAAGCGGTAGTGCACCACGGGCTCGCCGGAGGCGTCGATGGTGACGCGGTTGTCGGGGAGGGCCGGGTCGACGGCCAGGACCAGGATCATCTGCAGGCGGTCCATGCGGCGCATGAGCTCGCTGTGCTCGGGCCCGAACCCCACGAGGTTCTTGGCCGTGGTGAACGGGAAGTACATGCAGGTTTCCAGGAGAAACCCGTGCGATTCGGCAAAGTGGTCGCAGTAGAAGCTCTTGGGGTGTCCAAAGTAGTTGCTGATGGGCCGCTCATGCTCGCCCACCAGGATTAGGGCCGGGTGGGCGGTGAAGTACCGGCCGAGGGCGGGCAGCCGCACGGGCAGGTGCGAGCGCAGCAGCAAGGCGGGAGAGTTCACCGCCCCCGCGGCAACCACAATGATGCGGGCCTTCACCCGCACCTCCCCCTCCTCCCAGGCGGAGGGGAGGCCCCAGGGGGGGTTGGCCACGCGCGCCAGCACTTCCCCTTCGGCTATGCGGAGGACCTTGCAGTTGGTGACCACCTCCACACCTTGCCGCTCGGCAGCGGGGAGCTGCACGCGGTTGGTGCCCTGCTTGGCGGCGTTGGGGCAGCCCAGGTTGCACAGCCCCGCCCCCCGGCACCCCTTGACATTGATGGGGAACTGTTCCACCCGGTAGCCCAGCCGTTCGCAGGCGTCGCGGAAGAGGCGGTTGTTGTCGTTGAGGGCCTCCTCCTCCAGGAAGTGCACGTTATTCTCCTGCATGACCTTGCGCGAGCGGCGGGCAAGGTCCTCCGAGACCAGGCCGGGGACGGCCCAGCGGGCCACGGTCCGCTCGGGGATGATGAGGGAGGTGCCCGTGTACACCACCGTGGAGCCGCCGTAGGCACGGCCAAACGCCATGGTCATGGTGCGCTCGGCGTTGAACACTCCGCCCGACTCGAAGTAGAGCTTGCGCGCCATGGCGAGTTCCCGACCCTCTGGGGGGCAGGCGAACTCCTCCTCGGTGAGCTTCGCTCCCCACTCCAGGACGGCAATGCGCGCCCCTTCGCGGCAGAGGGGTGCTAGCTCCTTGGCCACCGTGCCGCCTCCTGCACCGGAGCCCACGATCACCACGTCGTAGTTTCGTTCACGCATGGAGGTGCTCGTTTCCCGAGAACGACGGACGGTAAGCAAGTTCCCCTGCCACCGCACCCTGCGAGTAGTAGCCCATGAACACCAACGTCTTGAGCCCCCAGAACCCCTGCCGCAGGCGCCCCGGGGCGCGGTCCTGCAGCCACTGCAGCACGCGCCGCCGGCGCTCGGCGGCGAGGCGGGGGTACGGGGCCCCGAAGCGACCCAGGGGGAGGAGGGCGAGGGCCAGGAGGAACACGGCAAACTGGCGACGAACCCCGCGCGGGCGTTCTTCGAGGGCCAGATCCACGATGGCGTGGAAGGCGTCCCAGCGCTCGGGACTGGCAGCCGCCAGTTCCGGCACGATGTCGGTGGCAGCTACGTCGAGGATCGCCGCGCAACGGGCGCTCAGGTGGTGCATTGCTCGATTTATACCGCCGTTGCCCGAGGGGTGCAAGGGTGGAGTCGACGGCCAGGAGCGATGCGGGGTGTAGCATAGAGATGACAGGGCGGCGGTCCTCCGTGGAGCTGCGGGGGCGCAGCGGGAGCGGAGGCCGGCGGCCCGGCGGGTAGTGGCACGTGCGTTGCGATAAATCAAACCGAGGCGGCACGCGCCGCCTGGGGAGGATGCCATGATGCACAGGTTGCCCGTCATTGCCTGGATGGTGGCCGGTCTCCTCACCGCTCAAGCCAGTGGCTGGGCTGTGGCGGAGGAGCCGCAGGATGCGGTGGCCAAGGCGTTGAGTGCCGCCAACGAGAAGCTTCTTTCGTGGCAAACCGCCGATGCTCGCAGGGCCCTGGAACCCGTGCAGGGCCAGGCCGCAGCGGATGCCGCGGTGGCCGTGGCGCTGGCGCAGGTGCTGGTGCAGGAAAAGAAGTACCTCGACGCGGTTCAGCAGCTGGAAGCGGCGGCCAAAGTGGCACCCACCGACCCGGCGGTGCAGGTGGCCCTGGGCGATGCGTACCTTCTCCTCAAGCGCTCGGGCGAGGCGAAGGGTGCGTTCGAGCGGGCCGTGACGCTGGCCAACGCCGCGCGGGAGAAGAACGCCAACGATGTGCGCGCCGTCCTCTACCGCGCCATGGCGCAGCAGCGCCTCAAGCAGCTGGAGCCGGCGGCAGCTGGTCTGTTGGAAGTGGTGGCGGCGGGGGGCAGCGACGAGCTCACAGCGCTGTACGAGCTGGGCGTGACGCGAGCCCTGCAGGGCAAGTGGCAGGAAGCCTTCGACACCCTCACGAAGGCGCTGGAGAAGAACAAGGGCTTTGCCTATGCCTACTACTACCGCGGGCTCGCGGCTGAAAAGTTGGGGCGCAAGGACGTGCTCATCAATGACATGGGCCGTTTCCTCTACCTCGCTCCCAACGCCCCCGAGGCGTCGCGAGCGCAGGC
>JACADV010000048.1:2500-24353 GCA_013388425.1 Thermoanaerobaculaceae bacterium
AGAGGGGATGCCGAGCTCCTGCGCCCGCACGAGACCCGGGGCTTCCGGGCGGTTCGAGAGCACCAGCACCACCTCGGCCGGTACCTCGCCACGCCGACACGCCTCCGCCAGCGCCAGGAAGTTGGAGCCCCGCCCCGACAGCAGCACCGCCAGACGAGCCGGCGTCACGCTCCCCCCCGCTCCCTCTCGCCCACAAAGTGCACCCCCTCCCCCGCCACGCAGCGGCCAATCAGCCAGGCACCCTCCGAGGCCAGCCGCTCGAGCACCGAAGCTGCCAACGCTTCCTCCACCACCAGGATCATGCCCACACCCAGGTTGAAGGTGCGACGCATGTCCGCCTCGGGGACCTGGGCCGCTGCGCGGATGAGCCGAAAAACCGGCGGCTCCACCCACGAAGCCAGGTCGATCTCGGCGCCGGTGCCAGGCGGGAGGCAGCGCGGCAGATTGTCGGGGATCCCCCCACCGGTGATGTGCGCTGCTGCCTTCACGAGCCCTGCCTCGAGCAGCGGTCCTACGCACCCCAGGTAGGAGCGATGCACCCGCAGCAACTCCTCCCCCACCGTCCACCCCAGCTCCTGGCGGAAGTCCCCCACCGAGAGGCCAAGCAGCTCGAAAAACACCTTGCGAGCCAGGGAGTAGCCGTTGGTGTGCAGGCCGTTGGAGGGCAGCGCCAGGAGGGCATCGCCGGGGCCCACGTCGGCGCGTGGGAGGAGTCGATCGCGCCGGCACGAACCAACGATGAAGCCCGCCACGTCGTACTCGCCCGGGGCATAGAAGCCGGGCATCTCGGCTGTCTCCCCGCCCAGGAGGGCACAGCCGTTGCGCGTGCAGCCGCGGGCGATCCCCCGCACCACCTCCACCACCACCGCCGGGTCCAGCACCCCCGTGGCCACGTAGTCCAGGAAGAACAGTGGCCTCGCCCCTTGGACGAGGATGTCGTTGACGCAGTGGTTGACCAGGTCCTCGCCCACCGTGCCGTGCTGGCCCGCCAACTGCGCCACCTTGAGCTTGGTCCCGACCCCGTCCACCGAGGCCACCAGCACGGTCCCTGCGGGATTTCCGGGATCGAGGGCAAAACACCCCCCGAAGCTGCCGATCTCGGTCAGCACCCCACCGGTGAAGGTGCCGCGGGCGAGGCGTTTCACCTCCGCCAGAGCACGGTCCTGCGCGTCGATATCCACGCCAGCTCTGGCGTAGGTCCACTCTCCTCCCGTCGCGTCCCTCATGCCTCGCCCATCATAGCCAAGGGGAGCCGTGCCACCCACCACCGCCGGGAGCAGCCCGCCCCGCTCTCACCGCTCCTCCTTCGGTAGTACCCCCGGCGCATCGCGGCCCAAGAGCGGGTAGCGGCCGGAGAAGCAGGCGGTACAGAACCCCCTCGGCGCCGCCGTGAAAGCTGACAGCATCCCCTCCTCCGACAGGTACCCCAGCGACTCGGCGCCCACGAAGGCGCAAATCGCCTCCACGCTCTCCCGCGCCGCAATCAGCTCCTGGCGCTGCGGCGTGTCGATGCCAAAGAAACACGGGTGGCGCGTGGGCGGCGAGGCAATCCGCAGGTGGACCTCCGTAGCGCCGGCCGCCTTCAGGAGGGCCACGATCTTCTGGGCGGTGGTCCCGCGCACGAGGGAATCGTCCACCAGCACCACCCGCTTCCCCGCCACCAGCGCCCGCACGGCGTTCAACTTCACCTTCACGCCAAAGTGGAGGATCGACTGCCGCGGCTCGATGAATGTCCTGCCCACGTAGTGGTTGCGCACCAGACCAAGGGCCAGGGGCAGGCCGGAACGACGGGAGAACCCCAGCGCCGCCGGCAAACCCGAGTCGGGCACCGCCACCACCACGTCGGCAGCCGCCGGGTGCTCCTGGGCCAGGCGCATCCCCATGCGCTCCCGCACCACCGCCACGCTCTCCCCAAACACCACCGAGTCGGGCCGCGCAAAGTACACGTGTTCGAAGATGCACTGCGCCCAACCCTCGGCCGTACCCTGGCGCAGCACCGTGGGTTCCTTGTCCCCGAGCTCCACCACCTCGCCGGGCGCCACCTCGCGGAGGAAGCGGGCACCAATGAGATCGAAGGCGCAGCTCTCGGAGGCTACCACCCACGCATCCTCCAGGCGACCCAGCGCCAGCGGGCGAAAGCCATGGGGGTCGCGGGCCGCGAACAGGCGCTCGTTGCACACCACCACCAGGGCGTAGGCCCCCGCCGCCGCCGCGAGGGCTTCCAGAAGCGCCGCCTCCACGGGGGCGGCGCGGGAACGGGCCAGCAGGTGCAAGAACACTTCGCTGTCGGCGGTGGAGTGGAAGATGGCCCCCTCGCTCTCCAAGGCGCTGCGCAGCTGGGCGGCGTTCACTAGGTTGCCGTTGTGCGCCAGCGCCATGGCACCTCGGTGAGTGCGGGCCACGAGCGGCTGGGCGTTGACCAGGGAGGATGCCCCGGCGGTGGCGTAGCGCACGTGCCCCAGAGCCACTTGCCCCGGGAGTTTTTGCAACGCCTCGCGGTTGAACACCTCCGCCACGTGCCCCATGGCCCGGTGCACGTGCAAGGTTTCCCCGTCGAAGGAGGCTATCCCGGCCGATTCCTGACCCCGGTGCTGCAGGGCGTACAGCCCCAGGTAAACGAGGTTTGCCGCGTCCCCGTGTCCCCCCACGGCGCACACCCCGCACTCCTCGTGGAAGCCACTGGCCATCCCCCCGCCCGTCATGGCACCTCGCCCACGCCTGCACACTACCTGCCCCCCAGCCCCAAGGCAAGCCGTACCCGGCAGCCCGCCCCAACAACGACGGCGCTCCAGGGATGACGGGATCCTTCGGCCGCTGCGCGGCCTCAGGATGACTGAAGGGAAGGCGCGGCCTCAGGATGACTGCCCTTTTCCCCCGTCACCCTGAGCCGCGTCAGCGGCGAAGGGTCTCGGCACTGCTGGCAGCCCCGCCCCACGACCCCTGGCGCTCCCGCGGCAACCCTGCTACACCCCCCCCCATGGATGTCCTCCACTTCTACCGCTCGCCGGCGCTGGGGGAGTACCAGCGCACCACGTTGCTGGAGACCAGTCGCCGGGAGGTTTCCCCCGAGATTCGCGAGCTCTCAAGCGAAGTCTGCTTCAACGTGGGCGTGCGCCGCCCCTTGAGCTCCGAGGAACTGCGCGTACTGCGCTGGCTCCTCGCCGAAACCTTCGACCCCCAAGGGTTCGCGGCTACCTCCTTCCTGGACCCTTCGGCCGGCACCCTGCTGGAAGTGGGCCCCCGCCTCTCCTTCACCACCGCCTGGTGCACCAACGCCGTGGCCATCTGCCACGCCTGCGGCCTGGAGGCGGTGGAGCGCATCGAGCGCTCCCGCCGCTACCTCCTGGTGGGCCCCCGCCTCGGCCGGGAACGGCTCGCCACCTTTGCCGCCCTGGTGCACGACCGCATGACCGAGTGCGTGTACGAAAAGCCCCTCGCCAGCTTTGCCATCGAGGCGGTGCCGTCGCCCACCTTTGCGGTGCCGCTGCTCCAGGAGGGGGTCGCCGCCCTGGCGCGGCTCAATGCAGAACTGGGACTTTCCTTCGACGAGTGGGACCTGGAGTACTACACCCGGCTCTTCACCGCGCGGCTGCGGCGCAACCCCACCAACGTGGAGTGCTTCGACATCGCCCAGTCCAACAGCGAGCACTCCCGGCACTGGTTCTTCAAGGGCAAGCTCGTCATCGACGGCGAGGAGGTCCCCCACACCCTCCTGGAGCTGGTGCGTCAGACCTTGGCCGCCAGCCCTGGCAACAGCGTGCTGGCCTTCTGCGACAACTCCAGCGCCATTCGCGGCCACCGCCTCTCCACCCTCCTCCCCGCCGGACCTGGTCGTCCCTCCCCGCTCGTGCTTGCCGAGGTGGAGGAGCACATCCTCTTCACCGCGGAAACCCACAACTTCCCCTCCGGCGTGGCCCCTTTCCCCGGCGCCGAAACGGGTACCGGCGGGCGCATCCGCGATGTGCAGGCCACCGGACGCGGGGCGCACGTGGTAGCGGGAACCGTGGGCTACTGCGTGGGGAACCTCTCAATCCCCGGCTACCCGCTGCCCTGGGAAGACCCCACCTTTGCCTACCCGAGCAACCTGGCCACCCCCCTTACCATCGAGATCGAGGCCTCCAACGGCGCCTCCGACTACGGCAACAAGTTCGGCGAGCCGGTGATCGCTGGCTTTACCCGCTCTTTCGGGCTGCGCACCCCCTCCGGCGAACGGCGGGAGTGGATCAAGCCGATCATGTTCTCCGGTGGGATCGGCCGCCTCGACGCCCGCCACACCCGCAAGCAACCGCCCGAGGCGGGGATGCTGGTGGTCAAGGTTGGCGGGCCCGCCTACCGCATTGGCATGGGCGGCGGCGCCGCCTCCAGCATGGTGCAGGGGGAAAACCTGGAAAGTCTGGATTTCAACGCCGTCCAGCGCGGCGACGCGGAGATGGAACAAAAGCTGAACCGGGTCATTCGCGCCTGCGTGGAGCTGGGTGACGCCAACCCCATCGTCTCCATCCACGACCAGGGCGCCGGCGGCAACTGCAACGTCCTCAAGGAGCTGGTCTACCCGGCCGGGGCGCGGATCGAAATCCGCGACGTGCTCTCGGGGGACCCCACCCTCTCCGTCCTGGAGCTGTGGGGAGCCGAGTACCAGGAGAACAACGCGCTGCTCCTGCGCCCCGAGGCGAAGGAGCTGTTCGCATCCCTCTGCGCCCGCGAGAAGGTGCCCTGGTCCGTGGTGGGGCACGTCACCGGTGATGGCCGCATCGTGGTGCACGACGCGGCCGACGACAGTACCCCCGTGGACCTGGAGCTTGCCGACGTACTGGGTGACATGCCCCAGAAGCGCTTCGAGATCCAGCGCCTGCCCCAGCGCACCCGGCCGCTGGAGCTGCCGACGGGGCTCGGCGTGGCCGAGGCGCTGGACCGCGTGCTGCGGCTCCTGGCGGTGGGGTCCAAGCGCTTCCTCACCACCAAGGTGGACCGCGCCGTCACTGGCCTGGTGGCGCAGCAGCAGTGCGTGGGGCCGCTCCACCTGCCGGTGGCCGACGTGGCGGTGGTGGCCCACAGCTACCTCTCCACCGCTGGAGCTGCTACCGCCATTGGCGAACGGCCCCTCCTCGCCCTGGTGGACCCTGCCGCCATGGCGCGCATGAGCCTTGCCGAAGCGCTCACGAACCTGGTGTGGGCGCGGGTGTCGGAGCTTGGCCACGTGCGCTGCTCCGCCAACTGGATGTTGGCCGCCAAGCTGCCCGGCGAGGGGGCGCTGCTGTACGACGCCGTGCGCGCCCTCCGCGACGCCATGGTGGCGCTGGGGGTGGCGGTGGACGGGGGCAAGGACAGCGTGTCCATGGCCGCCCTCGCCCCGTCGGGGAGCGGCACCGAGGTGGTCAAGGCGCCAGGAACGCTGGTGGTGTCCGCCTACGTGGCCTGCCCCGACGTGACCGGGACGGTGACGCCCGCCCTGGAGCTGGCCGGCACCGGTCGGCTGTTGCTGGTGGACCTGGGCGGCGGGCACCACCGCCTGGGCGGATCGGCCCTGGCCCACGCCTTCGCCCAGGTGGGGGACGAGGCTCCCGACCTGGACGACCCTGACCGCCTGGCGCGGGCCTTTCGGGCGGTCCAGGAGCTCCTCGCCCGCGGGCTCGTGGCCGCCGGCCACGATCGCTCCGACGGGGGGCTAATCGTCACCCTGCTGGAGATGGCGTTCAGCGGCAACCTGGGCATCGAGGTGGAGCTGCCGGCGGGGGGTTCCGACCCGCTGGCGGTGCTGTTCGCCGAGGAGCTGGGACTGGTGCTGGAGGTGGACGAGGCGCACCTCGAGCAGGTGCTGGAGTGCTTCCAGCGGCACCGCACCCCTTGCCTCCCCATCGGCCGCACCAGGACCGCCGGTCTCGTGTCGATCCGGTGCGGCGAGGCGGAGGTCCTCTCCGGCACGGTGGCCCAGTGGCGCGACGTGTGGGAGGCCACCAGCTTCCAGATCGAGCGGCTGCAGGCCAACCCCCGCTGCGTGGCGGCCGAACAGGCGGGCCTCTCCCGGCGCACCACCCCCCCCTACCACCTCACCTTCGACCCTCACCCCACCGCCCCGGCCCTCCTCCACCGCGAGAGCAAGCCCCTGGTCGCCATCCTCCGCGAGGAGGGCTCCAACGGCGACCGCGAGATGGCCGCTGCCTTCTGGGCCGCCGGTTTTGAGCCGTGGGACGTGACCATGTCCGACCTGGTTGCGGGCAGGGTGGAGCTGGAGCGCTTCCGAGGTCTTGCCGCAGTGGGCGGCTTTTCCTACGCAGACGTGCTGGACTCGGCCAAGGGGTGGGCGGCGGTGGTGCGTTTCCACGAGGAGGTGCGCCGAGCGTTCCAGCGCTTCTTCGAACGGCCCGACACCTTCACCCTGGGGGTTTGCAACGGGTGCCAGCTCTTTGCCCTGCTGGGGTGGGTCCCCTGGCACGGCCTGGCCGAAACGGAGCAGCCCCGTTTTGTGCGCAACCTTTCGGGGCGCTTCGAATCGCGTTTTGCCACCGTGACCATCCTCCCCAGTCCGGCCATCCTGCTGCGCGGCATGGCCGGTTCCACCCTGGGCATCTGGGTGCAGCACGGCGAGGGGCGTGCCCTCTTCCCCGACCCGGCGGTGCTCACCCAGGTGGTGGCCCGCGGCCTAGCCCCCGTTCGGTACGCCGATGACAGTGGCAACCCCACCGAGGAGTACCCGTTCAACCCCAACGGCTCGCCCCTGGGCATTGCCGCCCTCTGCTCCCCCGACGGGAGGCACCTGGCCATGATGCCGCACCCGGAGCGCACGCACCTGCCCTGGCAGTGGCCGTGGATGCCGCGCCCGTGGCGGAGCCGCTGCGCCGCCTCCCCGTGGCTGCGCATGTTCCAGAACGCGCGGGAGTGGTGCGAATCGGGCTAGCAGCAAATCAGGAGTTACCCGGCGGGAACAGGTGCAGCTGGCCGTGGCGGGTGGGGGAAAGGGCGAGTTCCACCACCAGCGGGCGCTCGTGGTGCGCCGCCAGCACCTGGGTGCGCGCGCCCCGCAGCGGAGTGGCGATCTCGTGGGTGGCCAGCTCCGGCCGGTTGTTCTCTTGGGAGAGGTGCATCGCCACCACCACCTCCAGCTCGTCGTGAGCCAGCCGCTCCACCGCTGCCTGCGCCTGCTGGTTGGAGAGGTGACCGGTGCGCGAGGCGATGCGTTGCTTGAGCGGCCAGGGGTACGGTCCCCAACGCAACAGGTCCGGGTCGTGGTTGGCCTCCAGGAACAGCCCGCGACAGCCGGCAAAGCGCTCCAGGAGGAGCTCCGTCATCACCCCCGTGTCGGTCACCAGCCCCACCCGGCACCTGTCGGTGGCGGCCAGGAGCGCCACTGGCTCGCGGGCGTCGTGGCTGGTGGCCACGGGGAGCAGCTCCAGGGCCCCCAGCCGCACGGCCCGTCCCCCCTGGAGCGGGGCTGCTTCCACGCCCTCGGGGAGATCCAGCGCGGCGAGCGTGCCCGCCGTGGCCAGCACCGGCATGGGGTAACGGCGCAGCAAGGTGGCGAGCCCCGCTACGTGGTCCCCATGCTCGTGGGTCACCACCACCGCTGCGAGGTCGGCGATCTTCAAGTTCACCTCGGCCAGGCGCCGAGTGAGTTGCCGCAGGCTCAACCCACAGTCCACCAGCACCCTGGTGTCGCCCGCCTCGAGGACGGTGGCGTTGCCGGAGGAGCCGGAGGCCAGCACCGCCACGCGAACGCTAGACACCGGTAGATCCAAACCCGCCCGAGCCGCGCCCGGTGTGGGGGAGCGTCGGGCGCTCCACGAAACGAGCGCGAGTCACAGGGGCGATGACGAGCTGGGCGATGCGCTCGCCGCGCCGGATGAGGAACGGCTCCTCCCCCAGGTTGACCAGCACCACCATGACCTCGCCCCGAAAATCGCTGTCGATGGTCCCAGGGGCGTTGGCCAACGTCACGCCCCAGCGCAGCGCCAGCCCGGAACGCGGGCGGACTTGCCCCTCGAAGCCGGGGGGGATGGCGATGGCCAGGCCGGTGGGTATGGCCAGGCGCTGGTGCGGGGCAAGCGTCACCTCTTGGCTCACGGCCGCGTGTAGGTCCGCCCCCGCCGACCCCGCAGTGGCAAAGCACGGCAGCGGCAACCCCTCCCCGTGGGGCAGCCGCTGTACCGCCACCTCCACCTCTTCCCTCACGCGACCCGACGCTCCAACACCGCGGGGAGCCGTACTCCCACCGGGCCGCACGCAGCCCCTGCCATGAGCTCCAGGCGGACCAGCCGTTGCGCCACGGCGCGCACCGCTTCCGGCGTCACGGCAGCAATCTCGCGCCGGAGCCGGTCCGCATCGAAGGGGCGGCCGTGGGCCAGGAGCTCCGCCACGTGGGCGTCCAGGAGCGCATCGTTCCCCTCGGCTCCCAGCACCACCGCTGCATCCAGGGCCTTCCGTGCCAGCGCCACCTCCCCATCCGAGATCTTCCCCTCCCCCACCTCCTCCAGCACCCGCAGCACCGTCCCCCAGCACGCCTCCGCCTTGGCAGCAGGGGCGGAAAACGTCACCTCCAGCACCCCCCCCACGCTGGCCGCATAGGTGGAGGCGTCCACCTCGTAGACCAGGCCGTGCCGGTCGCGCAGCTCGCGGAACAAACGGCTGGAGGCCCCCGCCCCCAGCAACTGCTCCAGAGCCGCCAAAGCCAGAGCCTCCGGATGGCCCAGCGGCAAGCCAGGGAAGACGATGTTCACGTAGACCTGCTCGATCCCCTCCCGTTCCTCGACGCGGAACGCCGGCCGCCACGGTGGTAACGGCAGTGGCTCTGCCACACCCCCCCGCAGGGGGAGCGCTGCCACCGCCTCCCGCACTGCCGCCTCGGGCAACGGCCCCACCCCCACCGCCAGCAGGTCGTCCAAAGTAAAGGTACGGGCGTGGAAATCCTCCAGGTTCGCGACGGAGAACGCCTGCACCCGTTCGCGCCTCCCCAACACGGGCCGGGCCAGAGGGTGTGCCCCCCAGCACGCCTCCAACGCCAGTTCGGCCGCCACCTCGCCCGGCGAATCCTGCACCATCTCGAACTCGGCGGCGATCACCCCCTTCTCCGTCTCCAGATCGCCCGGCTCGAACCGCGGCCGCGCCACCGCATCCAGCAAGAGGTCCAGGGCGTCGCGCCAGCGCTCCGCCGGCACGTGGGCCGTCACGGCACAGGATTCCCGGGTGGTGAAGGCGTCCACCGCCCCGCCCAGGCCATCGATGAGGGCAGCGATCTGCTCAGGGGTGCGCTCCCCGCAGCGGCGCAGTTCCAGATGCTCCACCAGGTGCATCGCCCCCGCCATGTCCTCGCCCTCGTGGGCGGAGCCGCGGCGCAGCCACACCCCCACCGCCACCGTCGCCCCCGGTCGTTCGTCCACCACCACGAGCGGTCCGTTCGCCATCAGCCGTGCAGTGTAGCAGGGGATAGCGGGAGCACCTCGCCACCAGCCCCCAAGCAGCGTGCTACGGCGTGATTGGCGGCTCACTGCCGCCACCGCGCGGGCGGCCCGGGCCGATGGGACCCCCACCTGGGCGAGAGGGGGGCGGGGCGGGGCGGCCACCACCTCCCGGCGTGGCCTGGGGGTTGAAGACGAACTTCCAGTCGCAGTACCGGGTGCGCCCGTTGAACACCTTGATGGAGGTCTCGCAGGAGCGGGAGTGGGCCCCCACCACCGGGCCCGTGGCGTCGGTACGCGGAAAGGCCCGTGGCGGCGCCCCCCCCGTGGCCCCTGGCCGGGGTGTGGGCGTCGGTGGGGCACCTCCCCCCGGTCCGCCACCTACGGGGGTCCCCTCCTGCCCCAAGAACACCGGCACCCAGTCCGGCTTGCCGGTGATGGGGTCGCTCCAGATCTTGCGCAGCACCCGGGGGTTCGCCCGGGCCAGCTCCACCAGCGAGGAGGGGAAGCGCCCGTGACGGGAGCGGAACAGCCGCACCGCCTCGACGATCTGGTTGCCGCGGAAGATGAGCTCCTCCTCATTCTCCCGCCGCTTCTGGAACGACACCGTCTGCACGGCCACGGTGAGCATCACCGCCATCACCGCCATGAGGATCACCACGGCCGCCAGGGTGAACCCGCTCTCCCCCCGCCAGCGTGGCCGCAGGGAGCTAGGAGCAAACCCCGAGCGCCCGGCAAACCCGCAACGCCCCCCTGGGCCAGCGGGCAACTTACCAGTCGGCGTAGCGGCTTCCGTCCAGCGCCACATCCTGCGATCCTGAGCGCACGTCGATGATCCCCGGTCCGGCTTCCCGCTGCCGCTCGTCCTGCTCCTCCGTGATCTCTTCGTACTCCACCACCCAGCTGTTGGCGGAGCGTGTCATGGGATCCACCGGGATGGCGCGCAGGTAGCCCAGGCTCACCAGCTCCTCCAGCGAGGAGGGGAAGCGGCCCCGGTCGGCGTGGAACTGGTCGAGGCAGGAGCGCAGCGTATACAGATCCTCCTTGAGGGCCGCCTCTCGCGCACGCTGCGGCGCGGTGCGCATGGCGGGCACGGCAATGGTGGCCAGGATGCCAATGATGGCCACCACGATGATCAACTCGATGAGGGTAAACCCCAGCTCGCCGTGCCAGAGACTCCTGCGGACGCCAACCACCCGCGACACGGCACGGTTGGAGGGGAAAACCGGAGGGCTCCCCGCGTGCGGCGCTTTGGACCGTGTGCCCTGCTGCATCTCACCAATCCTTGTACTTCGTGCCGTCCAGGGCCGTCGCCTCGGAGAGGGAGTAGACGTCCCAGACGTTTTGCCCGCCCCAGGTGAACGAGTCCGGCTCGTCCTGGTACGAGCGCAACCCCCATTCCGCCTTGCCGGTCATGGGATCGATGGGGATCCGCCGGAGGAACTTGCGCTTGTTGAGCTGGCCCACCACCTCGACCCCCTCCACCAGACTCTCCAGGGTCTTGGGGTACCCCTCCGTACCCAGCTCCACCTGGATCATCCCCTGATCGGCAAGCCGTTTGTGTTCGTCGATGGCGTTGCGCATGAGCCGCAGCGCCAGTCGCAGCTCTGCTTCGCGCTCGCGCTTCACCATGAACCGGGCGGTGGGGATGGCGATGGCGGCAAGGATGGAGACGAGTGCGCACACCATCACCAGTTCCGCCACCGTGAACCCCCGCGCCCGCCTCATGGCGATACCACCTCCCCCTGCCCGCTCGCCACCGGCAAGGCCACCACGGTGGCCGAGCCGCCCACCGTGGCCCCAATGGGGCCGGCAAAGATCACCGGCACCTCCCCGGCTGCCAGGGGTCGCACGGTAAGACGCAGCAAGGTGCCGGCACCCGTGGCGCGCCCGCTCCAGCTCACGGTGATCCAACCCAGGGGGGGCGTGTGCACAGCTTCCACGTGGGTGCTGCCCGTCTCCACGGCCACGTCCCCCTCTTCGATCCGCACCACCTCCAGGCGAGCGGGGTCGTAGGCCAGGTGCACCGGCGCCACCGCCCCCGCAAGCCCCGGCTCGAGGGTCACGGTGAGTTCACCCAGTCCCCCCACCACCACTGGCAAGCGCGCCGGGTAGAACGAAACCGTGGCGAGACCGTCGCTGCCCGGCAGGGTTGCCGTCTCGCCCTCGGGCTGGGAGGGAGCCACACCCTCCGGCTTGCCGGTCCCAGGTCTCCGGCCGGGGATGGCACCCCCCTCGGGGATCTTGATGGGAGGCCTGGTGCGCCGGCCACCTTCCCCCCCGCCCTCGTCTCCAAAGTGGATCCCACCTCCGCCCGATGGCTCCACGCTCTCCTCTGGAGACGGCGGCTCGCCGATCCCCGGTGCCTCCTCCCCGAAGGGACCACCGCCCCCACCCGCCGACTGCACCCGGGGAGCGTTGCCAAAGATGGTGATGCGGCTCTCGGTCCCCACCCAGATGGGGGCCAGGTCCTCCTCGCGGATGTCGGGGTAACGCACGATGTGCGGGGTGAGGGTGAGGATCAGGTCGGTCTTCTTGAAATCCGTGTTGTTGGAGCGGAACAGCCCCCCCAGTACCGGAATCTCCGACAGCCACGGCACGCCGCTCGTGGAGCTGCGCTTGCTGTACTTGAGCAGGCCGGCCAGCAGCGAAGTCTCCCCGTCCTTGAGGCGGATTACCGAGTTGATGGTGCGGGTTCCGATCTTCGGCTGCTTCTGCCCCGCCGACACCTCCACGTTCTCGCCCAGCTCCGATACCTCCACCTGGAGCTTGAGCGTCACCTCGTTGTTGTGGTGGACACGGGGCTCCACCTCGATCTTGATGCCCACGTCCTGGTAGTTGAAGGCGGTGATGGGTACCACGTTGGAACCGATGGTGTTGGACGTGTTGAAGGTGGTGGTGGGGATTGGCACCTTGTCGCCGATCACCAGGTTCGCCTTCTCCCCCTCGGTGATGCGCAGCTGCGGCTGGGCCAGGGTTTCCGCCTCACCGGAGGACTTGACGAGCGAGATGGTGACGCTGGGGACGGTGAGCCCCCACATGGAGCGGGTGATGTCGCCCAGGCGGTCCAGGGGGATCCTGGTCTTGTCCGCCCCGCCGGTGATGCTGGTGGGGTCCATGGTGATGGGGAAGGAGTAGGCCGAGAGCGACATGCCAATGTCGCGCAGCTTCGAGGAATCCAGCTGGAGCAGCTCCACGTCCACCAGCACTTCCGCCTTGGACTTGTCGTTGGCGTTGATGAGCCGCTCGGCAATCGCCACCTTGTCCGCCGTGTCGCGGATGACGATGGAGTTCAGCTGCTCGTTGACGGCAATGCGGCGCGCGTCGATGAGGGAGCGGAGCATGTTGTTGACGTCCTTGACGTCAGCGTTGGAGAGGAAGAAGGTCTTGACCACCAGATCCTCGTAGTCGCGCCGGTTCTGGGGCGTGTCTTCCACAACGATGATGCTCTTCTCGTCCAGCACCTTGTAGAAGTGTCCCGCCGCCTGCATGACGGTCTCGAGTGCCCGCTTGGCGGTCACATCCTTGAGCTCCAGCGCCACCCTGCTGTCCTTCAACTTGGGATCGAAGAGGACGTTGAAGCCAAACGCAGCACCGATCGCCTTGTAGACGTCCTTGACGTTGGTGGGGTTGGGGAAGGAGAGGGAGATCGGTTCGGAGGAGGTGGGGTTGAGGAGCGGCGGTTTGACCTTCATCTCGGAAGCCGCCTTCTTCATCGCCTCCAGCTTGGCCGCACCGCCCTCCTGGGCAAGCACCGCCAGCTCGCTCCGCACCTTGGCCAGCTCCACCTCCGCGTACTGGTGCGTCGGGTCGAGCTGCGTGGTGAGCTCCAACTCCGACCGGGCCCGCTGCAGCTCCCCCGCCTCCCGGAACGCCATACCCAGCCGGAAGTGCTGCTCGGCCGCCCGCAGCCGCGCCCGTTGCAGCTCCACGCGGTTGCTCACGTTGGCGGGATCCTTGGCGAGTGCTTCCAGGTAGTAGTACACCGCGGCGTCCCAGTTTTCGAGCCGGGCGGCCTCGTGGGCCCGCTGCGTTGCCCGGTTCGATGCGCAGCCCACGGACATCGCCACGAGAAGGGTAAGAACGACAGTTCGTGCGCCAAGCTTCCTCGTCACGTTCACCTCGAAATCTGCACCTTTGCGAGCACGGTTTCCGGGTAGCCCACGAAACCGATGGTTGCGTCGGTGGGACCGACGGCCCGAAGGATGAAAACCTTGGCAATGACCTCGCCGCGGGGCACAGCGACAACTTCCTCGCCGTCCCGGAACACTCCCACCGGCAGGCGATCGGGTCCCAGCCAACCCAGGTACGACAGGGTGAAGCGGGGGGGCGGTGGCAACCGCTTGCCGTCGGGCAGCACCACCCCGGCAAAGGTCGGGGTGGGTTGCGGTCGCGGCGGCAAGGTGGGCGCCGGGGTGGGCGTGGGCCGCGGATCCGGCGTGGGCGTGGGCGGTGGCCCGAAGGTGAAGATGTTCCGTCCCGTCCCCCCCTCCCCAGCCGTCGTCCCCCCGCCCTCGTCCCGCCACGCCAGCACCGGTACGTGGTACGTCCCAGTGACGGGCAGCGCGCCGCCCCCGCCCCGCACCCCCTCCAGGAGCGCCGGGCGCACCCGCAGCACCACGACCCCCGCCAGCACCGCCAGCAGCAGCACCAGCAGACCGACCTTGCGGGCGTTGGCCTCATTGGCCATGCGGCACCTCCTTGATCCCGAGCCTCGAAAGCAAAGCACGGTCGAGGTCGTAGAAGTACGTGCCCACCCCAAGCCGCACCGTCACCGTGAGGGCCGAGGCATCCTCCACGCCCCGCAACTCCAGCCGCTCGATGACTACGAACTGCGGCGATGTCTCGAGCAGGCCAATGTAGGTGCGGATCTGCTCGTAGCTCCCCTCCAGCTCGTAGGTAGCCGAAAAGTAGACGAGACCGGACTGCTCGTCGGGCTTGACCTGGTAGCTGATCCGCTCGCTGGCAAGACCGGCATCGCTGGCCCGCCGCACCACGTCCACGAGGAACGGCACGAGCCGTGTGCTCATCGAGCCCAGGCGCTGCTCCCGCACGGTCACCAGCTGCTGCCGTAGCGCATCGCTCGCCGTCTTGGCTTCCTCCAGCGTCACTGCCTGCCGCTCCAGGCGCTCCACCTGTCCCTCGGCCTCGCGCACCTGCCGCGCCAGGAGCGACCCGCGCCCCAGCACCGCCCCCCGCACCCCACCCAACCACACGGCGTTGGCCACCACCACCACCGCCGGGATCGCCCACGCGGCCCAGAACCGGAGCCAGGCACTGCGGTTCTTCATGGCTTCCCACCCGGCCAGTACAGCGCCTTGAGCTGGAACTTGTGCCCAAGGGCGTTGGTGGGCCCGGGTGCCTCCTCCGCCAGCGGCACGGGGCTCCCGAACCGCTCGTGGGCAAACAGCCGACCCAGCAGCGAAAGCCATGCGGCACGCCCGCTCGCGTAGCCCGCCAGCGTCACCTCGCAGCTGCCGTTCTCGTGCACCTGCGGGGCCACGGTGACGAGCCGAGTATCCCAGGGCAGCGTCCGCTCCAGGTCGGCGAGCATGCGGCTCCAGGACAGGTTCCGGGCGGCCACCACCTTGGCAAGCGAGGCGGTCTCCCGCTCCAGATCCTTCCACTTCACCTCGCGCAGCGCTGCGTCGACGCGCTGCACCCGGCTGATCAACTCCGCCCGCCTGCCGTTGAGATCCTCCAGCCGCTGCGCCAACGCCCGCTCCTCCCCCTGGGCGGTGAGAAACTCCGCCGCGGTCAGGGCTGAAAGCCCCAGGGCCACCAGGGTAAGGGCGATGCTCGCCAGCAACACTGGCCGGCTGTCGACAAATGGGCGTGCGGCGAGGTTCGGGCGGGCCCTCATCCCACCACCCCCGCCCCGGCCGCCAGGATCGCCCAGGCGGCCAGAGGGTTGGCCCGATCGAGCTCGGCCAGACGGTGGTCGGTCAGCGCCAGGGGGTGCACCACCACCCCCTCCTGCCCCTGCGCCCACGCCACCACCGCATCCCGCAGGGCTTCCAGCGCCGTCGCCAGCATCACGGCGAGGGGCCCTGCCAGTCCTTCCCGCTCCCGCGCGTGGGCGAGGGTGGCTTCGAGCTGGCGGACCACGAGCCCGCGAGAAGCCTCGGCCCCACCGGGGAGGAGCTTGTGGCGCACCAGGCGCACCGCCCCCTCCCACACCAGCACCACCACGAAGGTGCGCTCGTCCAGGCACACGAGAAGCTTGGGCTCGCTCCCCTCGGGGAGCAGCGCCGCAAGGGCAACCCCCATCGGTTCCACGCGGCCGGTGGCAATGCCCTTGGCGGCAAAGACCTCCTCCACGACGGCCAGGGGCTTTTCCAGCGCGAGCAGGACCCAGACCCGCCCCTCCTCGGGCAACGGCACGAAATCGAGCCGCGCCTCCTCCGGCCGGCAGGGGAGGAGCTTCTTGAGTTTCCAGCGCACCACCTCCTCGGCCTCCACGCGGCCCCGGGGCAACTCGCCCACCTCCGCGACGAAGCTGCGCACCCAACAGTTGGGCAGGAGCAGGTTGGCCTTGGCGGGGACCGCTTCGAGCTGGGCCAAAAGCGCGGCAAGCCCTGCCTCCAGCGCCGTCCGGTCCACCCGCAACACCCCCACGGGCCCCAGCTCGAACCAGCCAGCGGGGAGAACCTGGCGCGCAGCGGCGAGCAGCCGGTCCCGCGAACGGCTCAGCCGTCCGTACAGCACCTGCTCACCGTCCAGCGCAAAACCGTGAACCGGCGGGAAGGAGTGGAGGAGGCGGGCGAGGTTCATTCGACGAAGGTCACCTTGTTGATCTCGCGCAACGTGGTCAACCCGGCAAAGGCGCGTTCCAGCGCCGACTCCCGCAAGAACTTCATCCCCTCCGCCTTAGCTGCGCGCTTGATCTCGGCTGCCGGGCGGCGGTCGAGGATCAGGGCGCGGATGTTGTCGGACAGATCCAGCAGTTCCGAGATGGCCGAGCGGCCCAGAAAGCCTGTGCCGCTGCACTCCACGCAGCCAGCACCCTCAAAGAAGGTGACCCCTTGCACCATGGCCGCCGTGAGCCCCGACTCCTCCAGGAGTTGCCGCGAAGGCTGCGCGGGCCGCTTGCAGAAGGGGCAGATGCGCCGCACCAACCGCTGCGCCAGCACGCAGTTGAGGGCGGAGACGAAGTTGTAGAGGTCGACGTTCATGTTGAGGAACCGCCCGAGCACATCCACCACGTTGTTGGCGTGCACGGTGGTGAACACCAGGTGGCCGGTGAGGGCCGACTGCACGGCAATTTGCGCCGTTTCCTCGTCGCGGATCTCCCCCACCATGATCTTGTCGGGGTCGTGGCGGAGGATGGACCGCAGCCCCCGTGCAAAGGTGAGCCCCTTCTTCTCGTTGACGGGGATCTGCGTCACCCCCGGCAGCTGGTACTCCACCGGGTCCTCGATGGTGATGATCTTGTCCTCGCTGGAGACGATCTCGGCAAGGCAGGCGTACAGGGTGGTGGTCTTCCCGGATCCCGTGGGCCCGGTCACCAGCACCATGCCGTACGGCTCGCGGATGAACTTCCGCAGCTTGCGCTTCGTCTCCTCGTCGAACCCCAGCACGTCCAGGTTCAGGTTGCGGAATTCCTTGCTCGTGGACTCCTTGTCGAGGATACGGATGACGGCGTTCTCGCCGTGGGTCGTGGGCATGATGGAGACGCGAAAGTCGATGGTCCGCCCCTTCAACCGCAGCTTGAAACGCCCATCCTGGGGGATGCGCTTCTCGGCAATGTCGAGCTCGGACATCACCTTGATGCGCGAGATGATGGTGGCGTGGTGGCGCTTGTCGATGGGCTCCATGGCCTGGTACAGGACGCCGTCGATGCGGTACTTGACCACCACTTCCTTGTCCCACGTCTCGATGTGCACGTCGGAGGCGCGCCGCTGGATGGCGTTGTAGATGATCGTGTCGACGAGCTTGATGATTGGCGAAGTGTCCGTGGCAATCCGGTCGATGGTGAGGGTCTCCTCGCCGTCGTCACGCTCCTGCACGAGTTGGATCCGGAAGTCTTCCGTGGCCTCGTCCAGCACCCGCTGGGTGGATTCCGACTTCTCCAGGATCTCGGCGATCTTGCCGGCTGGCCCCACGCGGAGGAGGAGCGGCGCACCCACCGCCAGCTCCACCTCGTCCACCAGCGCCACGTCGGAGGGATCCGCCATCACCACCACCACCGAGTCCCCCTGGCGGAAGAGCGGGATGAACTGGTAGCGCAGCATCACGTCCACGGGCAGCTGCCGGAACAGCTCTGGGTCGATGCGGTACTCGGAGAGGTCGTCGAACTCCAAACCGAGCCGCTCCGCCAGCTGGCGGGCGCGCAGCAAATCCTCGCCCTCGCGGCTCAAACCCCGCAAGAGTAGGTCAGTGGCTGCCGTTACATCCTCGCTCATCGTCTCCCCTAGCGCGCGTAGTTCAAGAGGTTAAACATCGGCAAGTACACCGACATGAGCAGCGCCGCGATCACACCCCCCATGATGACGAGAACCGCCGGCTCGATGAGCGTCACCACCCGGGCGAGGCGGACCTCGATCGTCTCGTCGTAGAAGTGTGCCACATTGAACAGCATCTCCTCCAGGGCACCGGTGGCTTCCCCCACCTGCACCATGGCGATGGACAGCTCGGGGAAGAGCCCCGTGGTCTCCAGGGACGACCACAGCGCCTGCCCTTCCCGCACCCGGGGGGCGACGCGCTCCAACGGCGCCTGGATGGACCGGTTCGTCACCGTGGAGGTGGCGATCTCCAGCGAGTTCACCAGCGGCGTCCCGCCCGCCAGGAGCGTGGCCAGGGAGCGCACGAACTGGGAGAGCCCCAACAGGTGGAAGATCTCGCCCACGAACGGCACCTTGAGCACCACCCGGTCCAGGCGCAGTCGTCCCCGCTCCGAGGCAACCCACCGGCGCACCACGATGCCGGTAGCCACCAGCAGGACCGCCAGGGGGATCACGTGCTGGTTTACCCACGAGGCAGTGCCCACCACGATCCGGGTCTGGAGCGGCAGCTGGGCCGAAAACTGAACGTAGAAGGTGGCGAAGCGGGGGATGACGTAGGTGACCAGCAAGACGATGAGGCCCAGGGCGAGGGTCATGAGCACCGCCGGGTAGGTGAGCGCCGAGGTCACCCGCCGCCGCACGTTCTCCATCATCTGCTGGTGCTTCACGTACCGGTCCAACACCGAGACCAGTTCGCCGGAGCGCTCCCCCGCCAAGAGCGAGGCTGAGTACAGGCGCGGGAAGAGGTCTCCCTGGGCGTGGAACGACTCGGAGAGGGCGACACCGCCCTTGATGTCCTCCAGCACCCGCCCCAGCACCTGGCGGAAGTACGCGTTGCCCTGGGCCCGTTCCAGGAGTTCCAGCGACTGCAGCACGGGGTTCCCGGCCCGCAGCAGCGTCGCCAGCTGCTGGTTGAAAACCAAGAACTCCAGGGGCTTGATGCGCTCGCGCCGACGCAGCAGCGGCACCCGCCACCCCCGGCGCACCGGCCGCACGGTGAACACGTGGAAGCCGCGCCCTTCGAGATCGCGCCGGACCGCTTCCGCGCTCGCCCCACGGTGGCGCTGCACGACGATCGCCCCATCGGGGGTACCGAGACGGGCGACGAACTCGCTCACTGGGTGTTCCCCCGCCTGGCCGACAGCACGAGAAACACGGCGTGTTCCGCCGTTTCCGAGCGGCTGGCACCCACCACCGCCTGCTGCCCCAGTTTGAGGCTCACCGTGCCACGGATCAGGGGATCCACCGCCACCTGGCCCACCCCCTTCTCCTGCCGACGGGAGAACTCCAGGCGCGACAGCACCAGCCGCCGCGGGTCGGTGCGTCCTTCCCGCACCGTGAAGCGGACCACGTAGCGCTCCCCCAGCGCGGCCTCCACGGGGTTGCCCTCGCTGGCGGTCACGGTGACCGAGCCCAGCTCTTCCAGCCAGCGGTACTTCCACAGCTTGAGGATGGCCTCGGAGACGCTGTCCTCCGGGCCGAACGCCGGCCCTTGTGGGGGCGCGGTGGCCGAGGCCAGGAGCGCCGTCACCTCCACCCGGTACGCTACCGGTGGCAGGTCCCACTCCTCGAGCGCCCGCGCCACCCGTTCCAGCACTGCCTGCTCGTCGCGCACGGTGAGGGTGTTGCGCTGCGGGTGGAGGAGGATGCTCCCCGCTGCCGAGAGCAGGGGTTCCACCACCGCCGTGGCGTCCTGGAGGGACCGGTAGCGCACCTGGAACACCCGCACTTCCTCCGCAGCCCCGGCGGAAAGGGGCTGGAATAAGGCCAGCACCGCCACCACAGCAGCCGCCGCTCCCCTCAAAGGGCCAACCCCGGATCGATGATCATGGCCACTGCCACCGCCTCGTCGCTCGCTGGCGCAAACTGGTACACCGTCACCCCCTCCCCCTCCACCTCCACGAAGGGTGCCTCCTCGCTAGCCGCAACCTGGCTTCCCAAGGGCTCCACCCCGCCCCCTCCGCTGCGCAGTGCCAGGTACCCGCCCACCACCAGGAGCAGCCCTGCCGCTGCTGCGGCCCAGCTCCGGAAACGGCGCCGCAGCTGCTGCTCCACCCGCCGCTGGTGGACCCCTGCCAGCACCCCGTCCACGAACCCCGGGTCGCTGGCCACTGGCACCTCGGCAAGCCGCAGCGCCATCCCCACGATGGGTTCGGCTTCGTCCAGGCGGGCGCGGCAGTGGGAACAGGCCGCCAGGTGGGCCCGCACCTCCGCCTCGGCATCGGGGGCCAGCTCCAAGGCCACGAACCGCCCGAGAAGCTGCGAGATTTCCTGGCAACTCTTCATGGCCGCCTCCCGCGGGGCAGGTACTCGGGGTAGCGGGCCGAAAGCTCCCGGCGCAGCGCCGCCCGGGCCTGGAACACGTGGTTCCGGACCGTGGCCTCGCTGCACCCCAACACCTGGGCCACCTCGCCTGTGGAGAGCCCTTCCACCTCGCGCAGGGCGAAGGCGGCCCGCTGGGTGGGGGTGAGGACCTGGGCCAGCTCGCCAAAGATGCGCTGGACCTCCTGTTCCGCCAACTGGCGGGGCGCCGTCGGTCCCACCGCCT
This sequence comes from Thermoanaerobaculaceae bacterium, assembly GCA_013388425.1. Lineage (GTDB taxonomy): Bacteria > Acidobacteriota > Thermoanaerobaculia > Thermoanaerobaculales > Thermoanaerobaculaceae > JACADV01. Next base: position 22,942 of record JACADV010000048.1, read on the forward strand.
CCCCCACCAGCCGCAGGTGGGCGCCGTGCACCCGCTCGCGGCTTGACCGCGCCCGCAACGCGTCGATGGCCAAGTTGGTGGCGATCCGGTACAGCCACGTGGAGAAGGACCAGGAGGCGTCGTACCGGGCCAGGTTCTCCCAGGCTTTCACAAAGGCAAGCTGGGCAATGTCGCGCGCCTCTTCCTGGTCGTTGAGGATCCGCGCCGCGCAGCGGCGCACCCCTGCCTGATGGCGGCGCACCAACTCGGCAAAGGCGCTCTCGTCCCCCTCCCGGGAGGCGCCCACGAGTTCCCGGTCGTCTCTCCCCTCTCCGCTCACCACGGCACGGGCCAGCAAGCGAAAACGTCCCATTCCAAACCCAACCTCCGAACCGTATACGCGGCGCCCGCCCCTCTCGTTGGGGCGGCACGAGTATAGCGGCCCACCCTGCCCCTCACCGCCGCCGCCGGTGGGCTACACTCTGCCCGTGGTACCGCTGCCCCTCCTCCTCTACCGGGCGGGCATCCTGGCGGCGCTGCCGGTGGCGGCGCCCTGGTTGCTCCTCACTGCGCGGCTGCGCGGCAAGAGCCGACCGTCGGTGGCATCGCGCCTGTGGTGGCACCCCCCGCCACTACCCCGCCAGGGGGTCTGGATCCACGCGGTTTCCGTTGGTGAGGTGGGGGTGGCGCGGCCGCTGCTGCAGGAGCTGCGCCAGCGCTTCCCCCACCTGCCCCTGGTGCTCTCGGCCACCACGGCGACGGGGTTGGCCACGGCTGCCGGAGCCCAGTTGGCGGATGCCGTGGTGCCCCTCCCCCTCGACCTGCCCGGCCCGGTGCGCCGCTCGCTCGACGCCGCCCAACCGCGCGCCGTGGTGCTGGTGGAGACGGAACTGTGGCCGGAACTCCTCCACGCCTGTGGGCAGCGCAACCTCCCCGTGGTACTGGCCAACGCCCGCATCTCCGATCGGTCGTTCGCCGGCTACCGCCGCTGCCGCCGCCTCCTCGCCCCCCTCCTCCGCCCCCTCACCCTGGCCCTGGCCCAGAGCGAGGAGGATGCCCGTCGGCTCGTGGCCATCGGCGTGAGCGAGGAGAAGGTGCGCGTGGCCGGCAACATCAAGTTCGACGCCACCCCGCCACGCGAACATCCCGCCGTTGCCAAAGCGATCCGGGAGGCTGCCCTCGCTCGGCCCATCGTTGTCGCCGGCTCCACCATGCCCGGCGAGGAAGAACTGGTGCTTTCGGCCGTGCAGCAGCTCCCCCACACACCACCTCCCTTCCTCCTCCTCGCCCCGCGGCATCCGGAACGGGCCGAGCGCGTTGCCGAACTCGTCGCCCAGCGGGGGCTCCGCTGCCGGCTGCGCAGCCGGCTCGCCCCGGGGGAAGGCGAAGTGGACGTGGTGGTGGGCGATACCGTGGGCGAGCTCGCTGCCCTC
>JACADV010000077.1 GCA_013388425.1 Thermoanaerobaculaceae bacterium
CCCCCCCCCCCCCTCGCCGGCGGCCCCGCGGCCGGCGACATGGTGGCTGCCCTGGTCGTGTGGGGTGACGCCGTGGTGGCGGCGGGCGGCACGGTCACGGCCCGAGAGGGCACCACCCTGTGGGCCTTCGGCCACCCCCTCCTGTCGTTGGGCGCCGTCAAGCTCCCCGCCGCGCGCGCCCGCGTGGTGGCCATCCAGGACTCCTACCAGGTGCCGTTCAAGGTGTTCTGCGTGGGGCAGCCCTTTGGCACCTTCCTGGCCGACCGGCCAGCGGGGATGCTGGCGGAGGTGGGAGCACCGCCGGCAGGAGTGGGGGTGCAGATCGGCGTGGAGAGCGAGGGCGACCGCCGCCAGTGGACCTTCCACATGGCCGAGGTGCCCCTGCTGGAGCCGCTCCTCCTCACCTACCTCACCGTCTCCTGCCTGACGGCGCGCGGTGCGGCCTCTGGCGAGGCGGCGGTGCGCGCCGAGCTCGAGTTTACCTTTGCCGACGGGCGCACCCTCAGGTTGCGGCAGGCCGCGCGCGGTGCCGACGCCCTGGCACGCACAGCCGTGTTCGCCGGCACGGTCTGCGCTTACCTCGAGGCCTCGCCGTTCCCCCACCCGCCCATCGCCTCCGTGGCGGTGCGGCTCGACCGCAGGGAACAGCCGCTCGGGGCCACCATTGCCGAGGTAATCCCGGCTCGCACCGTGGTGGCGGCGGGGGAGCACCTGGACGTGCTCGTGCGCCTGCAACCCCGCCAGGCGCCGCCAGTGCTGCACCGCCTATCGATCCAGGTCCCGGCCGACGCCCAGCCTGGCACCCTCGACCTGGTGGTGGCCGACGGCGCTGCCTTCAGCGATTACCTGGTGAAGGCCATGGGCGTGGAGCCAACGAGCTTTGCCGGGCAACTGGAAGCCGCAGCGCTCCTCGAGAGCAGCACCACCTTGGTCGTCGCCCTGGAAGCCCGGGAAGGAGGCGTGGCCTACCCGGGCGCCTCGCAGCCGGCGCTCCCCCCATCCTGGGCCGCCACCCTCGCCACCGGGCTCGGGCGTCAGGGCCCGCAGCGTCTCAAGACCGCCATCGTGGCGACTGCCCGATCCGCAGCTCCGTACCCGCTGGAGGGGGCGTTCCGCATCCCCCTCTCGGTGCGTCGCCGTCCGGAGGGGCGATGACCAGCTCACCACCCACCCCCCCGCGCCGTGGCGCGGGCACCGTTTCCACCCTTGCCGCTGCGCTCCTGGCGAGCCTCCTCCCCACCCTCGCCACCACCCCGGTGGCCGCCAGTCGCGTTGCACGGTTTGCCCTCGACACCCCCGAGGCCCTCGCCAACGCTCACTCGCGGGGCGTGGCCATGTTTCCCGACGGCAGCCTCGTCGCCATGCCACCCCTGGAGCAGGTTGCCACCTTCGAGGAGCCGCTGGGCCTTGCCCTGGCGGTGGGAGAGGACGGCACTGCCTACGTGGGCACCGGTCACCCGGCGCGGGTGTGGCGGTGTCGGCAAGGAGAAAAGACGCTCCTCGCGGAACTGAACGCCGACCAGGTAACGGCTCTCCTCATCGCTCCCGACGGGACGCTCTGGGCCGCCACCGCGGTTCCTGCAACCCTGCTGCGCTTCTCCCGCTCCGGAAGCCCAACCGTGGCCAGCACCCTGCCGGAGGGGAACCTCTGGGATCTGGCGTGGTTTCGAGGCGAGCTGGTGGCGGCAGCGGGCAACCCCGGGCGATTGCTGCGCCTGGGGGCCAACGGTTTCGAGCTGGCTGCCCCCGTCCCCGATCGCCACGCCCGTTGCCTGGCGGTGGCTGGGGAATTCCTCCTCGTGGGCACCTCCGGCCGGGGTCTGGTGCTGCGCTGGACGGGGGAGGGGTCGCCAGGCGTGCTCTTCGACTCCCCCTTCTCGGAAATTGCCGCCCTTGCCGCCGAGCCCAGTGGCGTGGTGTGGGCCGCTGCCCTCACCGGCGATCCCACCCTGGGCGCTGCCACCAAGGGCGGCTCCGAACCCACGGTGACCACCGCCACCGAGACACCCTCCACGAGCGCCGACACGCAAGGGGCCGTGGCCGAGATCCTGCGCATCCTGCCCCAGGGAACCGTGACCACGGCGCACCGCTTCCCCAAGCAGCTGGCGACAACCCTGGACATTGCTGCCAACGGCCCCGTGATCGGTACCGGCCTCGAGGGCGAGCTGTGGCAACTGGTGGAGGGCGTCCCGGCGCGGCTGGACACGGTGGCGGCGGCCCAGGTGACCCGCCTGGCGCGGGGAGGCCATTGGGTACTCACCCAGGGTCCTACCGCCCTCTTCCACCGCCAGGGTGCCCCCGCTGGCACCTTCACCTCCCCCCCCCTGGACGCGGGCCAGCCGAGCCGGTGGGGGGAGGTGGAGGTGCGGGCCAGCACCCCCGGCGGCGGCCGCTGCACCATCGAGCTCCGCTCGGGAGCCACGGCCGAACCGGACGACACCTGGAGCCCCTGGAGCCAGCCGTTCCCCTGCGGCCACGGGACGGCGAGCCTCCCCCCGGCCCGCTACGCCCAGTGGCGGCTCCAGCTGGCCGCCCCGCCCACGGGGCGTGCCACGGTAGCAGGCGTCACCCTCGCCTACCGACAGCTCAACCTGCCCCCCGAACTGCGCGCCATCACGGTGCACGAACCGGGCCAGGTGTTCCTCAAGTCCCCGCCCCCCTCCGACCGCATCGTGGAGGTGCAGCACCCCGACCTGTCCGGGATCTTTACCACCCTGGACGAGGACGCCTCGGAACAGCAGAGCACCCTGGGTAAGCTGTACTACCGCGTGGGCTACCAGACCGTCTCCTGGAGCGCTTCCGATCCCAACGGCGATGCGCTGCGCTTCGACGTGGAGATCGCCGGCGAGGGGTGGCCGGAGTTCGTGCCGGTGCGCAGGAATCTCGAATCCGCCCTCCTGTCGCTGGACACCCAGGCCCTCGCCGACGGGATCTACCGCTTCCGTATCAGCGCCAGCGACGCCGACGCCAACCCCGAGGAGCCCGGGCGCTCCTCGCGCCTGTCCCCCGCCTTCGTGGTAGACAACACGCCGCCGCTGGTGCAGGTGGTTCGCCGTGGCGAGTGGTGGCTCGTCACCGTGGAGGACGCCCGCTCCCCCATCCTCCGGCTAGAGTGGAACCGCGACGGCGATGCCTGGCACCCCCTCACGCCCGAGGATGGCCTCTTGGATGGGCGCACCGAAACGTTCCGCCTGCGCGCCGAGTCAGGGCGGCACATCCTCTCGCTGCGGGCCGTGGACGACCACCACAACCGCACCACCGTCGCGGTGGAGGAAGGGCCATGACCTTCGCACAAGCGACCGCCGTCTACCCGGGGAGCTTCGATCCCCTCCACCTGGGTCACGTGGACATCGTGCGCCGGGCCGTGGGGGTGTTCCCCCGCGTCATCGTCGCTGTGCTCGCCAACACCGAAAAGCAGGCGCTCCTGCCCTTCCCCGAGCGCGTCCGCATCATCCAGGAGACGTTCGCCGACACCCCGCAGGTGGAGGTGACGTCCTTCTCCGGTCTCCTCGTGGACTTCATGCGGCAGAGCGGGGCCCGGGTCATGATCCGCGGCATGCGGGCGGTGTCCGACTTCGAGTACGAGTTCCAGCTCGCCCTCATGAACCGGCGGCTGTGGCCGCTGGTGGAGACGGTGTTCCTCACCCCCAACGAGGAGTTCATCTACCTCTCCTCGCGTGTCATCAAAGAGATCTGGGCCCTGGGCGGCGACGTATCGAGCTTCGTCTCGGAGCCGGTGCTGCGGGCCCTGCTCGCCCTGCGCCGCGGCCGCACCGTGACCCCAGCCGAGTAGTCAGCGCTCCTTCCGCTCCAGTTGGATGGACACCCGGCCGGGCCGCTCCGCCTCCACCTTCACCTTTGCCTCCACCGTGCCGCGCACGAGTCGCCACGACACCTCGTCCGCCTCCTCCTCCAGCTTCACCACCGTCCACCCGCCGCTGGCGACAGCGTTCTGGTAGAAGGTTCTGACGGCGGGGAACGGATCGGCCGTGATAAAGCGTGCCGCCACCTTGCGGGTGTACTCCTCGCTGGGACCCCGCTGGCTGAAAGCTACCCGGCTGGCACCGGGGTAATCGGGGAACCCCGCCACGCTCTCCGTGGCGCTGCTGCCCGCCGCACTCGCAGCGGGAGGCGCGGCCGGGGTGGGCGGCGGGGCTGCCCGCCTGCACCCGCAGGAGATCCCTACACTCACAGCCACGATGCTCGCCACAAGCACTCGCACGGTGTCGTCCCTCCTTTCGGCCCTCGCCGAGAGCCTCCTTGCTGGCCGCAGCCAGTACCCGTCGTCCCTCGCTCACGAGGCATTGCTCACTTCATCCTACCAGACCAGCCACCCCGCCCCCACGGCAACGTCCGGCCAGTCGCTTCCCCTTTTGGGGGGGCTCGCGCCCTGCTACCATCGCTCGCGGTGAAAGCTACGGCATGTCCTTTTGCCCCGCACCACCCGTCGCGGGAGAGGAGCGAGCCATGAGCCACGGCGAGCCAGCCAAACCAAACTTCGCTGCGCCCGAGCTGGAGGCGCAGGCGGTGGAGTTCTTCGCCGCCCTCCAGGCGGCACAGGAGCGGGGAGAAAAGCGCATCACCCGCACCTACGGTGGCGTCACTTTCACCCTCGCCTTGCCCCCCTTGGGCGAGGGGGACCGGGGCATGGTGTACCGCCTGGAGCACGTCTCGCCGCCGCCGCCAGGAGTGCGTGGAAAGCTGTGCCTCAAGGTGGCCAAGCAGCAGCCGGTCTGCCGGGAGCGCCTGTTGGAAGAGCAGATGACCACCGACTTCTTCCTCTCCGAAGGGGTGGCCGTGCCGCGCATCTTCCTCATGGACCCCCTGGGGCGCTTTGCCGTCAAGGAGTACGTGGAGGGCGAGTCGGTCACCAGCTTGTACCTGCGCTTCTCCTCCCTCACCTCGCGCAGCCAGAGCCTCATCCTCGAAGGGCTGGAAAAGTTCTTGACGCGCCTGCTGGAGCTGTTCCGCAAGCGGCCCGACTGCCAGGTTTCCATCAGCCCCAACAACATCTACGTCCTCACCCAAGGGGGCAAGTTCACCGACCCGGCGCAGTTCGTCCTCATCGACCCCGGCACCACCTTGAACAAGAATTACGAGGGGTTCACCTTTGCGAAGTACTGGAACGAGGTGCTCCCCGATCGCATCCGCAAGTACCAGCGCACCGGCTACCTGCAGTGGCTGGTCCCGAAAGAGGTGACGGTTTCCGAGCGGGACGAGGCCAAGGATTTCGAGATTTTCCGCGGCCTCAAGCCCTCCGAGGTCTTCCTGCTCTTGAAGGCTGCCCGCACGGTGGAGTTCGACGCCGAAGAGGTGGTGCTGCGCGAAGGCTCGCTGGGCGAGAACTTCTACCTCGTGCTGGAGGGAGAGCTGGAGGCGCGCCGCGGCGTGTACTCGGCCCCTGGCTCCTTTCACACCCGCATCGGCCGCGGCTCGGTGCTGGGCGAGATTGCCTTCCTGCTCAAGGTGCCCCGCACCATGACGGTGGTGGCGGCCACACCGTGCAAGCTCATCGAAATGGATCAGGACCGCTTCAACGAGCTCCTGGAGGCGAACTTGGCCGCCCCCTACAAGCTCATCCGCAACATTGCCCAGATCCTGGCCGAGCGACTCCACGCCCTCGACCGCTCCCACGCCGAGCTGTTGGCCTCCCAGGGCACGCCGGTCCCCGGAGGTACCCCGTGAGCGCTGCCGCCCCTCCCCGCCGGAGTACCGACTCCACCTACAGCCTGGACCTGTGTCCCCGCTGCGAGGAAGGAGTCCTCACCACGATCCAAGCCCCCCACGACATCGAGGTGGCCGGGACCACGGTGCGCATCCCCAAGGTGCAGATGGAGGCCTGCCGCCGCTGCGGCTACCGGGCACTCTCCGGCCGCGAGGTGCGCCTCTTCGACGTGCTCTTCTCCTCCCAGTACGAGCGCATCGCCGACCTGGTGGCGGCGCTGCGCCAGGCGCGGTACATGGGGATGTTCCTGCGCGAGGAGGAGCGAGAGTCGGCACTCGGCTTCGGCTCCCGCAGCTACGTGGAGTCGCTGGCTGGCGATCTGCGCGAGCTGTATTTGGACAACGAATCCAGCCACGTCTTGGAGGGTCTCAACCGGCACACCGGCACTGTCCCCGTGGACGTGGGCGGGCGCCGCTACACCATCCGCCTGCCCAAGATCGGCGAGGGCGAGAACGGCGTGGTGTTCGCGTTCGAGGAGGATCCCAGCTCGGTCTTCAAGGTGGCCAAGCCCCGTCCCTACAGCCGCGACCACCTGGTGAAGGAGTGCGAGGTCACCGAGTTCTTCTCCCGGCACGGGGTGCCCGTGCCAGCCATCGTGGACTTCGACGCCTACGGCAACTACGTCATCAAGAAGCGGCTGGAGGGGCAATCGCTGGCGGTGCTGTACGACCAGCTGGGGCCACCCCAGAGCGAGCGGCACCGGCGTGTGCGGGCGGCGGTGCAGGAGTTCGTGCTCTGCCTGATCCGCCTCTTCGAGCGGTTCCCCCAGGCCAAGACTTCGGTGAGCCCCAACAACATCTTCGTGGTGGAGGAAGGTGGGCAGGTGCGCTGCCTGTTGGTGGACACCGGCCCCGCCCCGGCTCACGACTACACCGGTTTCGACTTCGAGGAGTACTGGAACGTTTCGATCCCGCAGAAGATCGAGCGGTACCGGTCGGTGGGCTATATTTGATTGGCGGGCAACCCGCGAGGGAGCACCATGCACGACAACCTCTCCTCTCCGACGGTCCTCCTTGGGCGGCGGGGCGACCCGTGGGACGACGAACGGACCCTCGTGGCCGACGGTGACCAGGGAGGCGAGGACCCCGCCCTCCGTCCCACCCTGGAGGTGGTGGAAGGGGCGGGCCAGGGGGCCGTGGTCCGGCTTGGCGCAGAAGCGGTGAAGATTGGCCGCGCCCCCGGCAACGACCTCCAGCTGGCCGACGACTCCGTCTCCCGATCCCACGCCCGGGTGGTGTTCCAAGAGGGGCGGTGGATCATCGAGGACCTGGGTTCCGCCAACGGCATCCTCGTGGACGGCGCAGCGGTCCAGCGCGTGGCCCTGACGCCGGGGATGCGCCTCACCCTGGGCCGGTGCGTGCTGGCCTTCGAGCACACCCTGCCCGAGGTGCCACAGGAGAAGAAGCTGGCGCTCCTGGGCCGCTGCGACCTGCTGGCCGCCCTGGGCGCCGAGGCCATCGCCACCCTCGCCGGCACCCTCGAGCCGCGCGTTGTTCCCAAGGGCGCCACGATCCTCTCGCAGGGTGCGTCGCTGGAACGGATGCTGTTCGTGGTGAAGGGGGCCGTGCGCGTGGCCCAGGTGAACGAGGAGGGGGGCCAGCTGGACGTGGACCTCCTGATCCCCGGGGACTTCTTCGGAGAGCGTGCCCTGCTCTCGGAGCCCGTGGCCTCGGTGACCCTCTTTGCCCACAGCGACGTGTTCCTGCTGGAACTGGCCAACGCGGCAATTGCCAAGCTCCAGCAGGAGAAGCCGCGGCTCACCGAGACCATCGTCGGCACCGTGCGGGAAAAGCTGCGCACGGCCAAGCTCACGGGTGCCTCGGCGGTGCGCCGTGACGCCCTGGCACAGCTCGCCACCCCCACCGATGTGGACATCATCGGCGAGGATCCCAAGCTGGTCCGCGCCAAGCAGAAGCTGGAGGCCCTGGCCGCCGATGCGGGGCCGGTCCTGATCGTGGGGCCGCAGGGCAGCGGCAAGCGCACCTTTGCCCGCCACCTGCACCGCACGAGTCCCCGGGCTGCCCAGCCCTTCGTGGAGCTTTCCCTGGCCGAGATCGAGCCGGCCAAGGTGGCGGCCACCCTCTTCGGAGTGGAGGCCGACGCCAGCGCCACCGGTGGGGGGGGACAGATCGGCTATTTGGAGATGGTGGGCGACGGCACCCTGGCCATTGCCCACGCCGAGCTCCTCGACATCCACCAACAGAGCCTCCTGGTCACCTACCTGCGGCGGGGCTGGTTCCACCGGGTGTGGGGACAGCAGAGCGTCCACGCCACGACCCGCCTCGTCTTCCTCGCCGCGGGCAGCGAAGCGGAAGTGCTGCCGCGCTTCATCCCGGAGCTGCGCGAGCTCTTCAAGGAGCGCACCGTTGCCCTGCCACCCCTCGTGCACCGGCTCAAGGACATCCCCCTCCTCGCCCACTACTACCTGAAGGTCTTTGCGCGCGCGCATGGCCGGCAGGCCCCTTCCCTGTCGCGGGAAGCGGTGGAGCGCCTCGTCTCCTACGCCTGGCCCGGCAACGTGGAGGAGCTCAAGAACGTCATCGAACGCGCCTCCATCATCACCTCCGAGCACACCATCATCCCTGCCGACCTCATCTTTGTGGCGCCGTCGGAAAAGGACGTCCACAAGCTCAACCTGTTGCGCGACGACCAGCTCCGGCGGCTGCTCCGCGCCCCGGCGCTCATGGCCGTGCCCACCTGGATCAACCTGGCCTTCGTGGCGTTCGTGGCGGTCGTAACCGGCTGGGGTGCCACCCGCCTGCCCGGTCACCCCCTCGCCGCCGAAACCACCAACCCCGGTATGCTCTTGACCTGGCTGGTGTGGTTTCCCCTCCTGCCGCTCTCGGCGGCCGTTGCCGGCCGCATCTGGTGCGGCACCTGCCCCATTGCGGCCTTCGGCGACCTCGTAGCCCGCATCAAGCGTCTCGATCTTCCAGTTCCCAAGTTTTTGAAGAAATTCGAGTTCTGGACGCTCGTGGGGGCCTACCTGCTGGCCGAATTCCTGGAGGGTGTCTTCGACGTGGAGGGCACGCCGCGCGGAACCGTGCTCTTCCTCGTCGTCATCCTTGGCCTTGCCGCCGTGGTCACGGTGCTCTTCGAGCGGCGCGCCTTCTGCCGCTACCTCTGCCCCCTGGCCGCCTGGCTGGGCAGCTACGCCACCCTGGCACCGCTGGAGATCCGCGGCAACAAGAAGATCTGCCAGACCCAGTGTGGCGACCACACCTGCTACAAGGGCACGGAACACACCCCGGGCTGCCCCATGTTCCTCTACCCGGCGTCCATGACCAGCAACGTGGATTGCCTGATGTGCACCAACTGCGTGAAGAACTGCGAGCACCGCGGCGTGCAGTTGAACCTCCGCCCCCCCCTCCAGGAACTGTGGCGCAACACCCAGCCGGTGTTTGCCGTGTCCGCCTTTGCCCTCATCCTCCTGGGCGTGATGTTCCGCCACCACTTCACCCACACCCCCTCCTGGGCAGCGTTCAAAACTACCCTCACGTGGAACCCCAACTTCACCAGGCTGCTCCTCCTCGTCCTGTTCTCGTTGGGAGCCCTGCTGGCCTTTGCCCTGGCCGCCACCCTGTCCGCTGCGGCCTCGCGGGAACGGGTGGGTACGAACATGGCCCGCTACGGTGTGGCGTTTCTCCCCCTGGCCTTCGCAGCCCACATGTCGGCGCTAGCTGAGGAGGTGCTGGGCGACGGCTGGGCAGAGCTGCTCGCCTACCTGCGGGCGCTGGCCAAGCGGGTGCTGCACGGCTCCCCGATGGTTGCAGCGGCCGCGCCGGTGGGGACCTTCCTGCACCCGGCGGTGATCACCTTCCTCCGCATGCTGCTGGTGGTGGGGGGGTTTGCAGCTTCCGCGATCGCCCTCGTGATGGTGGCGCGGCGCCTCGACAAGGAGGCAGTCTTTGCCCGCACCCTCCCCCACCTGCTCCTGGCTGGCGCCGCCACGGTGGCCCTGGCAGCCATGGTCCTCGCCGCCTCGGCGTGAGCGGCGAGCCAAGCGAGAGACGGTCTCGTCCGCCGTGGCCACACGACCACGCGTGGCAGGAGGGGAGTGTCAGTTTTCCTGGTCCGGCTTCTTGTCGTCCTTCGTGCTCTTGGCCGACGCTTCCGGCAGTTCGGTGTCCACGTCGGCAATCTCGTCGGCAGCGTCGGGCTTCACTTCGATGCGGATCCAGGTGGTGGCGTACCCCTTGGCGCTGAGCTTGACCAGGTAGCTGCCGGGACCGGGGAACTCGTAGGTCTGGCCGCCACCCATCCCGTCCCAGTCATCGGCAATGCCGATGAGCTTGCCGTTGATGGTGACCTCGGCGTCTTCGGGGGAGACGTTGAACTCGGCACCCTTGCTACACACGAACACCGCCACCACGTGGGGCGCGGGCGTGGACTCGGCACCTACCGCCTCCCCAGCCGGAAGGCGCGTCGGCGGGGGGGAGGTGATCGTGGCGGTAGGAACCCCCGACGGTGTCGGCGCCACGGTGGGGAGGGGGGTCGCCATCACCAGGGGAGCCGTGGGGATCGGACCCCCTGCTGGCGTCTCGGTGGCGGCCGCCCCGGCGGGTGAGGGGGTCGGGAGAGCTGGGGTGGGGAGTTCCGCCAGGAGCGCCTCGCCAGCCGGCGGTGGGGCCTGGGGTGGCTTCAGCAGCACGATGGCCGCCACCACCGCCAGCACCAACCCGCCGGCAAGCACGCCCAACGGCAGCCAGGGCAGGCGGCGGGCCGGCGCTGGCGTGGCCGGTGC